>JBLHGQ010000062.1:0-15931 GCA_047614505.1 Rhodothermales bacterium
GTTGAACGCTTTGAAATAGCTCAGGGACAAGTATCTTTGGGATAACGATCACCAAAGTAAAAAACCAGTAAAGCGGTACGACACGAATAAAACGCCGGAACCAGAAATAGGCAGGTGCTTGAGTTTTCGAAGCCGTGGTTACCCACATGATGAAACCGCTGATAACGAAAAATATATCGACACCCGCATTGCCGAAACCTGAGTAAGGAATGACGGATTCCGGGTTCAATTCCAGGACTTTTCTAAACGAGTGGTGATAAACAACCATCATGGCGGCCAAGCCACGAAGATATTGTATGGAAACAAGAAAATTTGAAGTACCCATTATTCCTATTGCAATATAGTGGCTTAGTAGTGCTTCATTTTGAAATATGTACGACCGATACCGATGACATTGCTGATGAGCCGATAGACCTTCATATCACCTTGTTCAGGCCCTGACGCAGCGCCACGGGGTAATTTCTTGTCAGATCATCCATAAATTTTCTCGTCATTTTCAGAATACAGATGATAACTGATTGAGTCGGTCTCGCACTGATGCGCGGACATCTCAATATCGATGGTAAAGACACGCTTGTGGCGCCGCATCCATGAGATAGGCGCGAACTCTGAAAAAGATGGTTTATTCTTCTTATCCATAGCTTTCCTGATCAGGGGATAAGGAATTATTCCTTCCTCCCGGATATTTCGCTAGTAGGCATTTGCTAGCCCGTTGAAAACACTGGGCGCTTGGTCATTCAATTCGGGTGCATCGCATGAGCAATTCTTTTGTCGATCCAGCCGCATGTGAAGATTTGGCAAATCGCGGAATGCTCGGGAATATTGTTTACGCTTTGCTCTGGGGGATGGTGCTTCTGGTTACTCCGCTGCCAGATGAAATGCCTGTATTCAGCTATGCGGTGCTCACAGGTTTATTTATTTCCGGCTGCGGTCGCGGTTATTACGGCTTTCGATTCAAAGCCATATTCCCTAAAAACCCGGTTCTTAAATCGTTTTGTCTCAGCCAAACAACTCACTAGCCCAATTCGGGTATTTTGGTTTTGCAAGTCGCCTATAGTTCAATCACAGCCTTGATACGAAATATGGCTGTAACAAACCCCCTTAAGCGTGCGTCTAAATAAGCACACAAAATACGGAATCAAGATAATGTTAGCTGGCTTTCTATCTGAAAAACTTCAAAAATCAATATTCGTGTTTGGCATAATGATGATGTCCCTCGCCGGAGCGATGGAACAATTGGATAGTGAAGTCCTGGTTGACCCTGTTCAATGCGCAATGAACCTTGAAAGTGAAATCGGTAATCACGGCTGACACTGCCGGAAAGAAGTTGCCGGCACTCCGGTTACGACCAAAAAGCATACCAAAACATACGACACCCATCGCTTTCTTCTGGTTCTCATTACACACCTCCCAGCGCATTATCGTGGACTTCCCACGATAATCAAATAGGCCAACAAAGCAATAACCAGGGGCAGCAGATAACTTAACCATTGATACTTCCAGCTTCCCCAACTCCAGCCCAGTGTCGCCAGGTCACGTTTTCTAATGAAACAGGTCAGGGATAGTGGCGGCACCCACAGAAAGCATGAGAGGAGTTCCTCTGCCCAGCCTGAACACCAGCCAGTACCCAACTGCCGTGCAAGCGATCAGCAGAGCAAAGAAAACCATCAGGGTAATGGCTGAATCCCTGGAAATTCTTAAGTGGCTCTCCTGTCGGCTTGAAAAAACCGGATGGACTATGGGAAAACGTCATAGTAGCAAAACAGGATTCGGAGGGTTTTCGCTTCCTCTGGAAGCGGAGGTTAAAGGTAACAGTGCTGGCCGGAATTGTTGTGATAGCCTTATCGCAATTCTATCAGCGTCCCGGGAGAGAAAAATTAGACTGCAAGTTATTTTTACTGTACTGGCTTTCTTGCTGGGTGGAAGGGAACTGGCTGCAGAGCAGGAACCAGACCCAAACTGTGGTCTTAATAAAGAGGCCAGGCAGCTTGCGTTACTAATCATTCAAGACACGGCCCAGCAACGGCTTGACTTACGCTGCAACTCCCGGTTATCGGAAATTGCCGACAGCAAAGCTCGTGAAATGGCGGAGCTTGGGCTGGTTGCGCATATCGGGCGGAGTTCAGCTAACAGTCGCCTGGTATCAGGAGGCTACCCGCTTTCAAAACTTTATCCACGAGGCCTGGAAAACAACGTTGAGGCCATCGCCGGTGGGATTTCCAGTGCAACGCAGGTCTGGCGGGAATTCAAGAACTCGAAAGATCATCACATGCATCTATTGGGAGGCCACGATTTTTACCTGTTACAGGATGAAATTGGTGCTGGATATTTTAAAGACCCATTCAGCCCACACGTAGAGTACTGGGTGGTCTATGTCGCGCATCGGGATGGCGACGAAAACTTCAGAGGACAGGTCGCAAAGAGCAAAGACTGAAGCACCGTGTAAGTAAGGGCATTTGGCCCAACTTAAAATTTGAGGTTAAAACGCACCCGCTGGTCCCGGGAACACCACCGGGCTTTCGTTTCCATCTTTGGCCACGCTGGCGACGCCGAAGTTGTAGTTATCGATGACGATATTTTGCAAGGTAAATGAACTGACATTGCCAACGTATCGGCTATTGGTCCATTCAGGCGCAGTAGTTAATCTCCAGTAGATACGATATCCAGCAAGGTTTTCATCAGCCCCGGCGTGCCAGGAAAGCGTGGTGCTGTGATCAAAAATGCCTTTGATCGAAACATCGGCAGGAGGTGCCGGTCCCCAGGCAAGAGAAGCTAGTGATACTGCATTTAAGGCTGTCAGTTTTGCCGCGAAATCAAAGTCTACAAACTCAATAGTGTCACCATAATGTCTGCCGTCTTCGTTTCGTAGGTCCTGATGTTGCCGGTCATAGTGCTCATTGACTTCCATGATGCGAATGCCCGGAAACCCTGCTGCATTAAAGGGTTTGTGGTGGCCGCCTCGGCCGAAACGATCCAGGCGGTAAACCATCATCAGGTCCAGGTTAGTTAAATACTGTTCTCCAATTTTTTTGACATATCTCGCCAGGTTGCGTGAAGCCGAATCTACCTCCCCTCCATTTTTGTAACGCAATGCGGCTTCTTCTTCTGTTTCCACAGCTCTGACTCCTTCCGAGAAAATTCGAGCAGAGTGGTTGTTGATTACACCGTTAATACCAGCGATGTTGCCAATCATGTCATTGTTGAGCACGGCATCAATATTCCAGCCATTTTCAATGGCATGGGCAGCTACTATTTTTCCACCGAACAAGCCCTGCTCTTCACCCGCGAGTCCTGCATACACAATACTGCCGGAAAATTGATACTTGGTGAGTAACCTGGCTGCTTCCAAAACGCCAGCCATGCCGGAGGCATTGTCATTCGCGCCGGGTGATAAGTTTGTGAAGTTCAGAGGATCGGAAATACGCGAGTCAATATCTCCGCTCATCATTACCATTCTGTTGGGGTCATGCAGACCACGTTGTATGGCGATGACACTGATAATTTCAGTCGGGTCAGGGATCCGTTTCTCACCGCTGACTGTGTCACCAATCATCATTACTTCAAGGCAACCACCGCATTCGATCGAGATAGCTTCAAACTGATCACGAATCCAGCGGCGTGCAGCGCCAACACCAAACTCGTCAGAGTCGGTTTCTGAAAGCGAATGCCGGGTTCCAAAACTCACCAGTTTTTCTATGTCAGTTTTTATGCGCGCCGCTGAAGAAGCCGCTGCAATGTCATAAAGCCGCAGGTCTTCTGAGGGAGGAACGTCGGCGGCTAAGTTGGCGGCAAATACGCAGGTAAAAATGATGAGTGCTTTTCTAAACATGATGACTCTCAATGTGCAGAGGCGTGTAAATGTACTTGATGTAGTGACTTTTGGCACTGAAAACGTGTGCTGGTAAAACATCTACCGCCAATTTAGTCGTTCGACCTCATCTTTCGTAACGATTTGACCCTGCATGCAGTCCATTATTACGAGTTGGGAGTATGCACCCGGCTCCCCTACTTCAGGGTTGATTTATTTCTCTCTTGAAGGCCGGTTGCCGTAAGGTACCCAGCCTCTTTTTTTGTTCAGAAAGCCAGAACCGAAATGAACAATATTTTGCGCAGTTCAACTATTCAGCACGGCAACAAACGACTATTCGTTTGAGGCTGTATTGCGCAGTACTTGTTATTGTGGCGAGCAATATGTTCATCAGCATTTTGTATTAATACGGAATCATGCTTGATCGGAATCAAGCTGGGGCGTTTAAGACCATGTATTATTTGTGGCCATAACATTAACGTTCGATAAAGGGCATTTTCATGGCAGGACAAATTATCAGGCCTTTCGGTCCAACGCTTTTCAGGGCCAGGTTTTCAGAAAGAATGCGTCTGGAGGTTATTCAAAAGTCCGTCGCATCAGCAGAAAGCGCCAGCAAAACCCTGGCAGGTAATATCGCAGAAGAAAACTTCATTGACCTGACCCAGGATAGCGGCAATGAGCTGACCAGTATTATTCAGGACTATCTGCAGCAGATGCATGGTGCAGGCGTTTACAAACCAAAATCCGAACTAAAGCGGATTTCCTATGAAAGAATCTGGGTTAATCATCAAAAAAAGGGCGAATGGAATCCGCCGCATACGCATTCCGGTGATTTCTCAATGGTGGGCTATTGTCAGGTACCACCAGAGCTGAAAGACGAATGGAAACATGAAAATCAGCAAGGACAGGATCCGGTCGCGGGAAAGGTTCAATGGAATTTCGGTAACTATTTGCCGCACTCAGTAGCGGTGTTCGGCCCAATTGAGCCGGAAGAAGGGGACCTCTATATTTTCCCGGCCTGGTTGTTGCACTTTGTTTTCCCGTTTAACGCCGATGTGACGCGTATCAGTTTTTCCACTAACTTCAAGCTGGTATATGACGAATAGGCCTTGATCGGCGAAAAAAAGGGCTGAACACCCTTTCAGATGTGCAGCCCTAACCCCTGTTTGAGGAACTCATTTACAACTTGAAGCGGGGGACTTCACAAATTAGACCCTGGATACGAGAAAAATCATTCGAAATTCACGGTACTTTTTGCACAGGAGATTGCAGGCATCATTCTGATATCATCCTGCGACGTTGTATTTGACTGTTTTGGCGATGCAAACACGCACTCAAAACATTTTACTGAAACCACAACCAACAATTAACCTGGGAAAATTGATGAGAGAGTCCATTTTGAGGAAATCATTTTATCTGTTGCTTATTCTGGCACTGGCCATTCCAACGGCAGCCATGTCGCAGGACGAGGGAGAGGGCGAAGCCAAGGAAGAGGCCAAGGAAGAAGGTAAGAAGGAAGACGAGGATGAAGAGAAAAAGCCTAAGACCATTGCCGAGCTAACCGAAAAGTCAGATCGGATTGACGGGTTTTTTACTTTGTTCCGTGACAAAAAGTCCGGTGAAACCCAGATGCTGATCAAGAAAGATCAAATTGGCAAAGAATTCATCTACTGGGTGCAAATCGCCAATGGTGTAGTTGATGCAGGCTCATTCAAAGGCGCTTATGGCCCTAGTTTCATGATGTCGTTAGATCGACATTTTGATCGTATCGAGTTTGTTGCTGAAAACACCAGTTTCTATTTCGACCCGGACAATGCAATTTCCAGGGCATCTGAGGCCAATATTTCGGACGCCCTGCTAGCCACCGCCAAAATCGTGGCTGAAGATGAAGAGACAGGCGATATTCTGATTAAGTCAGACAAGCTTTTCACATCAGAATCCTTGATTCAAATCTCACCTTCACCGGATCCTGATGCAGATGCGAAAACGGCCTTTTCTATCGGCAAGCTGGACGGTGACAAAACAAAAATTTTGAATTTACGCAGTTACCCTAAGAACACGGATGTTGAAGTGGAATATGTTTTCAGTAATCCGCAGCCTAAAGTTTTTGCAGGCCCGGCTGTAACTGACGCACGTAATATTTCTGTTCGCGTTATGCATAGCTTTATTGAGGCACCGGAAAACGATTATCAAATCCGCTTTGATGATGCACGCGTCGGCTTTTTTGGCGAACAAATCACCGACCTGACCTCTACTGAAGCTACACCATACCGTGACCAGATCAACCGTTGGCATTTGGTTAAGCAGGATCCGGAGGCTGAGCTTTCTGAGCCAGTTGTACCCATTCTTTGGTGGATAGAAAACACCACACCCGTTGAATGGCGCGAATTGATTCGTGACTCAGCATTGGCATGGAACAGCGCTTTTGAGCATGCCGGTTTCAAAAATGCAGTGCGGGTAGAAATACAGCCCGACGATGCGCAATGGGATGCCGGTGATATTCGGTATAACGTTTTGCGTTGGACCTCTTCGCCTACACCGCCATTTGGTGGCTATGGCCCAAGCTTCTCCGATCCGCGTACCGGCCAACTGATTGGTGCCGATGTGATGCTTGAGTTTTCGTTTATGATCCGGGTCGCTCGTGCTCGCGAACTGATGCAGGATGATGCTGCAATAAATTTTTGGGGTGATCAGGAAGCAATGTTCTGCACCCTGGGCCACACGCTGCAACTCAATTCTGCATTTGCTGGTCTTGCGGCAGATGTCGCTTATGGCGGTGATGATGAACTCAACCAGCGTCTGACGCATGACACAATGCACTATTTGATTTTGCATGAAATCGGTCACACCCTGGGCATGAACCACAACATGAAAGCAACCAACCTGCTGACGGCCGAGGAGGCATTTGATGCAGAGGTGGTAGCTGAGCGCGGCCTGGCAGGCTCGGTCATGGATTATCCGGCGATTAACTTTGCGCCGACCCGCGAGCAACAGACCCAATTCTACCAAACCCGTCCAGGTCCCTATGATGACTGGTTGATTGAGTTCGGTTATTCACCTGCACTGGCAGATCCGGAAGCGGAAGCAGCCAGACTGGAAGCGATTCTTTCAAGATCAGCGGAACACGGACTGGCTTTCGGTAACGATGCCGATGACATGCGCTCTGCAGGCAAAGGACTTGATCCCCGGGTCAATATTTATGATATGTCTTCAGATGCGATTGCCTATGCGTCCGGCAACATGAAGCTAATGAGCGATACCTTGAAAGGTATGGTCAACAAATATCCGGAAGCAGGTAAATCCTATGAGGAAACCTGGCAGGGCGTTGCTGTAATGATGAGTCTTTGGGGTCGTTCGGCGGCGGTGACGTCACGCTTTATTGGTGGTGTTTATGTCGATCGTGCTGTGGTTGGTCAGGATGGTGCCGGAAAACCATTTACTCCGGTTGAAACCTCAAAACAACGCCAGGCGATGAAAGTTCTGGCTGATCAGGTGTTCGCTCCAGATGCATTTGATTTGCCGAGCGACCTCTACGCTCATTCGGCACGCCAGCGCCGTGGCTTTGATCACTTTGCCGGCACTGAAGATCCAAAAATTCATGATGCTGTCAACGCCCTTCAAGGTGGTGTACTGGACCATTTGCTTCATCCGGTGGTTACCAAGCGCATTACTGATAGTGCGCTTTACGGTAACGGCTATAGCCTTGCCAGCATGATGGGTGATCTGACCGATGCGGTATTTGAGGAAGATGCACGTGGCAACGTCAATAGCATGCGTCAGAACCTGCAAATGAATTACGTACAGCGTTTGGCCCAAATGGTCGCGGGTGGTTATGACACACCAAGCCAGTCCATGGCGGTTTACACGCTCAACGCGATTGATGAATTGTTGGGAGGCAAGCGTGGAAACAATGTTTCTACTCAAGCGCACACGCAAAACCTGCGGCGCACCATCAAAAAGGCGCTTGATACCAGCGCCTGAGAAAGAATAATCCCCCTAAATCCCCCTTTCAGGAAAGGGGGATTTCAAAAGGCCGGGTAATCCCGGCCTTTTTTGTAGTCGAGATGTAGGAGCGATGGTGCGCCTTGCTGTAGGAGCGATGGTGCGCTTGCATCGCAAGCGCCATCGCGAATTGTTTAATCTGACACGATCATTCATTGAGTCCCCAAAACCTCTAGAATGTGTTTGAAGAATCCAAGGAACCAAAAATGATTCTACAAAAAATCGCCAGGGGTATTCGCGAGCACGACTGGTTCGTAGTCGTAGTCGAATTATTAGTTGTGGTTATTGGTTTGATGATGGCATTTCAGTTGGATCGCTGGCGCGAGGCTGGTAATGAGCGGGAATTGGAACAAAAGTATCTGGCTCGCCTGACATCCGATTTAGAATCAGACATTCCCGCCTTACAACTTGGTATTGATCTGCAAACAATCAGACTGGAAATGTCCGAATTGCTCATGGCGTCGGTCGAAGACCCGGAGGCGGCTGTCAAAAACCCTGCTGTGTTTCTAGCTGCTGTAGATCAAGCTGCTTTCACTTTTACACCGACACTTGTTTCGCATACATTTGAAGATCTGCGCGCTACCGGAAACATGCGCCTGATCCAAAACCAGAACCTTAAAGAAGCCCTCTACGATTACTACGCGTACGACGAAACTCAGCGCCAATATCGGCCACTGGAATTTACCACCGAATTCAGACACTTTGAGCTGGTTGCAGGCGTGCTTAACTATGATCAAGTAAGGCTTGTTCAGGACGAAATACTTTATATTAGCCCGCGAAGGATCGAAGAGGCTCGTGCCCTGGAGGTTGATACAGTTGAGGTATTACTCGCTGCAAAACGTCTGGCAGAACGACCACAAGTTCGAGACTGGTTACCGCAAATACGTCGAATGCAACTTGAACAGATTGATGTGCACCGTAAAAGGCTTGAACGGGCTGAAGCAGTACTCACTATTTTGAAAAACTAAAAATAGCGTAGGAGCGATGATCCACTTGCGGAGCAAGTGCCATCGCGAAGCTTTTAAGCCATCGCTAATTGCCTCGGTTCGCACTATATTCGAATCTTAGTGCCCCGCTTTCGCCAATTGAAAAAACTCCCTGCGTGTTTTGGGGCCATAGGTCCTGAATGACGGGTCTGCGACGGGCTGATAGTTAATCTTCGCACGGCCAAGTGCATCAACCTGCGCCACTGTGGCAACTTCTACAGGATCTATTCCGTAAATCTTCGCTGAACTAAGCCCAAAAACCTTGGCACGGATCTCATCAGTGATCTTCGGGTAGCCATATTTTTCCTGGAACTCTTCTGAAATTTGAAACGATCGGAATGCCTGAATCTGATCCTGTGGAGAGCCATAAAATAGGCAGTCGGTGCCCCACAAGACATTATCTTCGCCAACATATCTCAGTAGTTTTCAGATGCCCAGCTCGAGGCAGTCCCGATCGTTTTGCGAACATGCTCTGGCAAGGGTTGAGGCAGGTACTCACCGTTTGTACAGGTATTCAGTTTGATGGGCAGCCGTGAGCCTTCGGGGTCATTTTGATATTTCATTTTCATTGCATGATCTCCTGACCAATGACAATAACATTGCCGTTTGTCAGGCCATACTAAATTTACTTCCGGTCGCTGTAATCAAAACCCTCTTTATCATAGACATGCGAAGTGGTTATCGTTGAAGCTAATGCGTCGCTGAACTCCACAGAATTACCCGGCTCAGCCGACTTGCGGCGCAAGCTGGCAAACAGTATGTAACAAGCTAGCAAAAGGTGCACAAGGGCAGTGTAGAAATACAAACCAGAAGCACCCGCAACGATCATGAAGCCGGATGCGACAATCGGTCCTACAATAGCGCCTATGCCGTACATCAGCAAAAGCGCACTCGATATCAGCACATAGGAATCGGGATTCGCGTGGTCGTTAGCATGTGCCACTGAAATCGAATATGACGGAAATGACAAAGCGCCCCAGGCGAAACCAAGCGCTAAAACAAAATTGATAGAAACCTTCTCAGCGAGACTCCAGATAATCGCACATAAGATAGCTGATCCAATCGCAATACCAAGTAACACGTATCGCCGGTCAATGCGATCGGATAAAAGGCCAAGCGGATACTGGCCTGCTGCGCCGCCGAGAACACCAGCGGTCAAAAACCAGGCCGCCAGAGCGACATCCTTCGTCAATGCTGCAATAAACACAGGCCCCAATGACCAGAACGCGCCGTTAGCCATGCCTGTTGCAAGACAGCCCAGCATACCTGCTGGTGAGTTATTGAAAGCGAATTTGAAATCCAGTCGTGAATCTTCTATTTGTTTGGGCGTTGCCGAAGTGCTTAGCGCGACAGGTACAGCAGCCAGTGAAACCAGAACGGAGGCAATCGCAAACAACTGAAGGTTGATCGGGTCGTAAAGAAGCAGCATCTGCTGACCAACGGCCAAAACGGTCATATTTATCAGGATGTATGCAGAGAAAACCGTGCCCCGGTTTTCGTCTGAAGATTGTTCATTGAGCCAACTTTCGATAACGATGTATAAAACCGCAAAGCAGAAGCCGGAAACAAAACGAAGCACCCCCCAGGACCAGAGACTGACCCAGAGGCCATGAACCAGGGGACTGGCAGAAGCGAGAGCAGTCATAGCGGCGAACACACGAACATGACCGACCCGACGAATCAGTGCGGATCCCTTCCAGCAACCCCAGGTAAACCCCAAAAAATAGAAAGCACCAATGGCACCGATGCCGAATGTTGAGAAACCTTCCAGGTTGGCACGCACCGGCAACAGAACGCCTTGCAGGCCTTGACCGGTAAGCAAAATCGCCGTACCGATCAATAATGCTGCAACAGGGGTAATCGCTCGAATCATGGGCTTTGGCCAACATCATTGATTGCAGGGAAGAGGCGGCCAATCTACCGCAAAGGAGTCTAATGCGATATCAAATTTACCGCTTCATTGGTTGATTCTTTAGATAAGTCAGTGATCGCCATAACCACTCCAGTGGGCCAAATCGGTATTTATCCAGCCAGATTTTGCTGATCAGTAGCTGAAACAGGCAGATGATTGCAACCACGTAGTACAGCTCGTATCGCTCAAAGTATCCAAACAGCCCAAAACCTACGCCCTTGAAAATAATGGCGCAGATCACCGAGTGAAAAATGTAGTTGGTCAGCGCCATGCGACCCACAGCAGCAAGCCTGTCCTGCAACCACATCATTATTCCGGAATTAACAAACAGTAAAAGCAAGGCCAGGTGGCCGGTGCCCATTGCGAGTCGGCCAAGGTCATATGACCAACTGATATCAACCAAGGACAGTAACGCAAAGTCATTACTCACAACGTGGTTAACTTCCCAAATGCTTACCGGTAGGCCAATTCCATATCCAGCCAACATCAACAGATAGTAAAAACGGGTGGGCTTTTGGAGGGTCAAAACACCCATTTTCAACAGGGCCATACCAATGAGCATGATTGATAACACATCCAGGAAAATAAAACGGTAGGTAACATAGCCATGCATTCTGGTCAAAAAGGGTACGTTATGCATGAATGCCGTCCAGTAACTCGTGGTCATGGCTTCCAGCATTTCCTCGTGTTCATCTGCGTTGAATTTAGCGCCTTTTAGCTCCTTTTCCCAACCATCAAAAGCTTCCTGCTGTTCTTCGTCCAGTTCTGCACCGGTGGCAAGAACGGCTTGAGCTTCCGCATAGTCAGAATGTTGTTCGCGAGTTTGGTTTGCATCGTATTGACGTTCCGCAACCAATATGGACAGGCAAGCCAAACCGGCCAGGAGCAGGTGCTTGGCTTTCATGTTACGCAAGGGAAACAGGAAAAGAGCGGCGAGGCCGTAGTAATAAAGAATGTCGCCTTCCCAAAGCAGCAGGTAGGAATCAATCATGCCAAAGGCAAACAACCACAGGTTACGGCGATAGTAGATATCGGCAACCTTAATTCCACCACCGCGCTCTTCCGCACGTGAGGTAAGGATAATCACCCCGGCACCGAATAACAGCGAGAACAACAGGCGTTGAGTGCCTTCAAAAAAGGTGTACTCGACTACCCAAGCCCAGAAGTTTGCACCAACGGCGCCTTCTCCGGTGGTAAATTCTATTGCACCCATTCCATGGCCGAACCAGATGATGTTTATCAGCAGAATGCCAAAAAGGGCGACCCCCCTGACAACATCTATCGAAGAAAATCTTTCTTTGCCCTGGACAGGGCCTACATAAGGTTCATCAATGGTCGCAGCCATCTGTTCAAGGGATTGGTTCATGGCGGTGTCCCGTTGTTATTAGGTTTGTTTTTTCGGGTTGTAGCTTCAAGCACCCTTCGGAGGAGCTGGTGCGAAATAGCCCACCACCAGCAATAATGCACCAATGCCTATAAATGACACGATGCGCTCGACAGTGCCGCTATTACCCAGGTCGACCAGGAACAGTTTGAGCACAACCAGCGCCATAAAACCAGCACCGACCAGCCACACTGGACGGCGCGCGGCGCGCGCGCCCAGAATCATGCCGGTAAAACCAAGCAAGCCCCAATAAATCGACAAGGATGTTTGCACTATTACTGAATTAGCCAAATCATCACCGTCCCAGCGAATGCCGGTGTAATGATGTACGCCTCGAACCAGTGCTGCGGTGGTCGCAATAAAGAAAAGCGCTGCCAGTATCAGCTTGTACAGCTGTAAGTTGTTTGCGCTCAGACCATTTTCTTCCTTTCGGATTGCCCCCAAAGAAGCCACCGCCGTGACCAACCCAAATACCATTGCGAGGTCAAGTGGATTGAACACCGGTATGTAGGGCAGAGGGCTCGGGTCCCCCGGGTCTGCGATGCTGACCGCGGAAAGGTACAGTGCCTGAGCGACAACCAGGAAAATGCTCGCTTTCAAATAAGTGGTCGGATGCGCCGGTACCGGCCACACCGGTTTTTGACGCATGCCCCAAACCAAAAACGCGAATACGCCAGGAATGGTTATGAAAACTGAGAATCCCCAGACATCGGATATAGATCGATCAACCCACCAGTACGCTTCCAGCGCGACCATGAGTGTCAACACCAATAATGAGAAAAAATGTGATATCGGGGCAAATCGCACCTTGCTGGCGTCTGCGAGCCTCAATACAAATACCTGTACTGCCCAAACCAAAGGCCATGCCAACCAGCCAATCGAAAAAAGGAAATGCTGATCTGTGATCCAGACAAATAGAGCCAGCAATATGAACAATGGTAGAAAAATAAAAGAAGAGTCCCGCAACATTGACCATTTAAGGGCCTTGCCAATGCCGGTTGCACAGGCCGCACTCAGGGCTACAAAAACCGTGAAAATATGAAGCTCTTTAAAACGGGTTTCACGGTCAAAGACCTCCATAAACCCGGTGCCCAACCACCACAACACTGCCCACACAAACAAGCTAATGCCAGTTAACCAATACAGGTTTGCAAACCTTTGATCCGATAGAGCTTTGAGCTTTCTTGAGGCAAAAAATGCACTCAGACTGATCATAAGCCCACCCAGCACGTTGCCATTGAACACGGCCATGCCACGGCCAGACTTCCAGCCAAAGTCCATGAATGCCACGCCGCTGAGGACAATCAAGGCAGCACCGGCCAGATTTGCCAGATGCCGGCCTTGACGCATCCCTATCCAGACCAGCGCCGCACCCTCCAATGCCCATGCCGCCGATGTCCAACGGGCATCGAGTGCCAGCGGTATTGCCATTGTGGCAAAAGCCACTGCTAAAGCGATATACGACTCAGTCAACAACATTAACTGCTCGCCCTTGCTGCGCTTTAGAGAAAATGCGGTGATGGCGTAAAAAGCTGCTGCGATGACTGCGCTGATGGCCAGCCCATATTCAGTGCCTTCCACGAGCTGTGACTGCAGAGCAAATACAATTGCCGGGGTTCCAAATACCAGTGTGCCATCAACCAACCCAATGCGTTCTTCACGTTGGCGTAAGGCATAAAGTATTGCAACCGCCTGGTAAAGAACAAAGTGCAAGACCAGGAACGGCATCGTACTGGTCATCAATTCAGGCTTGTAGTACTGATAGCCCCACAAGCTGCCAATGAAGAAAGTGAATATAAAACCCAGCAAATTCAGGCTGCGCCAGGCGTGGAACCAGGAAATGCCCAGAATGGCGCCATTCAATATCAGGTAGTAGCTGAACAATGCGACATGATTGCCCTGACCGGTTGAGGTTAAAACAGGCGCAAGAAAGCCGCCGGTCATTCCCATGATAGCCAGCCATCGGGCGTTTTGTTTCACCGCCAGCGCTCCAGTGATCGCGGTTATCACCACTAAGGCAACAAAGGCGCCGCTTGCTGGAATCAAATCAAATAGTCTGAACGAAGCGAATACCGTCAGGAAAAGAATGCCAGCGCCGCCACCTTGCAGACTTAAGCTGTACACCCTGATTTTTTCACGCAGACGCCAGCCAATCACCATCATCGCCAAGCCGGCAGCTGATACCGCTATCAGCCTGAATTCGATTGGGAAAATGAGTAATTCGTGGTCAACTGCATACTTGAGCAAGAACGACACGCCAATAAAGGTAATGATTACACCGATTTTGACCGGCACGTTGCCAGCGGTGATCCAGGAAGATGCCTTGTTTATTAAAAGCCGTAGTAATGAAGGTCCAGCAACTGCTTTCTTTGATTTGGGCTGTTGCCAGCCTGGCGTGGGTTTTTCTAGCTTCGATTCAGGTTCATCGCGACTTTCGGCTTCCATATACCCGGTATTGGTCTGTTCTTGCAAAGGCTCAGAATGTCTGGATTGTCCCCATTGCCCCATTGAGTCGGGCAGGCTGGGTTTTTGAGAAGATTCCAGTTTGGAAATTCGTTTGCCAAGCTCACTGATTCGTGCCAACAATAATCCAATGACTGCACCAATCAGCATCATTGCAGGCTCGTTGGCGCCGCTCGATAAAAAAGAACCGACAATTAATCCGACAATTACAAAAAGAAGTCTCATAACACGCAAACCGGCGGTTTAACGTTTATCAACATCGCCTCTTCAAGATACTGCTCAGAGATCACATCTGGAGAAACGGTAAAATTTCCGGAAAATAACAGAGCCATTTTGCGATGGGTTCACGGCTGTCAAGTCTCTTACATTATGCAGTACATTCGATCTGATTGTTCACGACAACAAACATCATTCCGAAATCTTTTTATTGAGCATTGGGTCCGAAAATCTCTCTGGCTACCTCGTTCATAAACGAGCGGCGCTCGGCTTTCCACTTCTCTTCATCAGAAATGCTTTTGATTTCACTTCGTTCTGCGCTTCGTTGCGCTGATGCGCTTTCGCTTACTTCGCGAATGGTTTTTTGCAGCGCACTGTCCTTCAAATCATGATGCTTTACGTATTTACTCCATTCTGCCTTAAATTTCTCTTCCTCTTCCTCGGCGCACAAAACAACGATTTTGGCCAACTCAGGGACTGCGGATTCGACTGGTTCGGCGGGTTGAGCAAGCGCAAGTGTGGCCGGTTTTACCGGATTGGCCAGTGCGTGCCCTGTAAGCAAAATCGAGGCCATTGCGATTGAAATAATAAGCATGTTCATGACGTCCCCACTAAATAGATTCCCTTTCTACGAGCATGGAAGTTTGATAAAAGTTTCATTCTGTTAGACTCATCGCCATGAACAATTCAATTGTATTAACCATTATTTCCGAAGACCGCCCGGGAATTGTGCAAAAAGTCTCCAGCACGCTAAGCAAACATGGCGGCAACTGGACGCAGAGCAGCATGAGTACATTGGCCGGTCAGTTCGCCGGGATTTTGTTGGCTTCTGTACCCGCCACAAGTGCCGATGCCTGTCTTGCTGACTTGCGGGATCTTGAAGACCAGGGCATTCACCTTACTGCTGAGATTTGTGATGACGCCCCGGTTACTGGCAAAACCTGGGAGTATTCTCTGGAGTTGGTTGGCAACGACCAACCCGATATCGTGCACACCATTACGAAATTGCTTGCCAACCACCAAATCAGCGTTCAGGAGTTTGAGTCTTCGGTGGAAAGCGGGTCCATGGCCGGTGGTAGTATTTTTCGCGCGCAGGCTAAACTACACGTACCCGAAACCATCGACATTGGCGATCTCGAAACCGAGCTTGAAGCACTGGC
>JBLHGQ010000063.1:0-15737 GCA_047614505.1 Rhodothermales bacterium
GGCAAAGACATTGCGACGCGCAAGGCCTCTCAAAATGCATTGGATGCCTTTGGGCCGCTGTTGCCTGAACTGATCGGCGGGTCTGCTGATCTGGCCGGTTCGAACAACACCATCTGGGCGCAAAGTGTTGATGTAAACAATGGCACCGAAGATGGGAACTACATTTACTTCGGCGTACGTGAATTTGGTATGACAGCAGTGTGTAGCGGCCTCGCTCTGCATGGCGGGTTTATTCCCTACAATGCGACATTTCTGGTGTTTTCCGATTACGCCCGTAACGCAGTTCGTATGTCGGCACTGATACCCGCGCACAACATACACGTGTATACCCACGACTCCATTGGGCTGGGTGAAGACGGCCCTACGCATCAGCCTGTTGAGCACGTGGCCAGCCTTCGCCTGATACCAAATTTGAGTGTCTGGAGGCCCTGCGATGAAGTTGAATCTGCAGTTGCCTGGAAAAGTGCAATCGAAGAGACCAATAGCCCTCATGCGCTGATATTCACCCGTCAAAACCTGCCGCATCAGTTCCGCACTGCTCAAAGTATCACTGAAATTGATCGAGGTGGATATGTACTGCATGAGCCCGATGGATTGCCGCAGGCAATCATTATTGCCACCGGATCCGAAGTCGGACTTGCAATGAGCGCGGCACAGCAGTTGAATAATGATGGTATCAAAGTGCGGGTTGTTTCAATGCCCAATCCCGGTCGCTTTATGGCCCAGGATCAGACCTGGCGTGAATCGGTGTTGCCCTCAACCATCAAAGCGAGGGTTTCAGTGGAAGCCGGTGTCACCGCTGGTTGGCATGCCTTTGTAGGCGATCATGGCAAAGTCATCGGTATTGACAGTTTTGGAGCGTCGGCCCCGGCCCCGCAATTATTTGAATATTATGGATTGACGGTAGAAAACGTCGTTGACGCTGTGAACGCAGTGATGAAATCGAATTGAACTCAGGAGTAATGAAATGGCAGTAAATGTTGCAATTAATGGTTATGGCCGTATCGGTCGTAACATCATGCGGGCCGTGTATGAGTCTGGCCGTACCGACGAATTCCGTATTGTTGCTGTTAACGACCTGGGCGACGCTGCAACCAACGCTCATTTAACTCAGTACGATACAGCACACGGCAAATTTCCCGGCGAAGTCAGCGTAGATGGCGGTGACCTGATCATAAACGGTGATCGAATTAAGGTGTTTGCTGAGCGTGATCCGGCCAAACTTCCATGGGCAGAACTGGGGGTTGATGTCGTACATGAATGCACCGGATTCTTCAGTAGCAAAGAAGCTGCCAGTGGACACATCACTGCCGGTGCAAAGAAAGTCATCATTTCTGCGCCTGGTAAAAATGTGGATAACATGGTGGTTTACGGTGTTAATCATGACACACTGAAATCCAGTGACGTGATCATCTCAAATGCTTCATGCACTACCAATTGTCTGGCTCCGCTGGCCAAGGTGTTGCACGAAGGTATCGGCATTGAGCATGGGTTGATGACCACGATCCATGCCTATACCAACGATCAGGTACTTACTGATGTGTTCCACTCGGATTTGCGCAGGGCGCGTTCAGCCACGATGAGCCAGATTCCAACCAAAACCGGCGCTGCTGCGGCAGTTGGTCTGGTATTGCCAGAACTTAATGGCAAACTGGACGGTTTCTCCATGCGTGTGCCGACGATCAATGTATCTGTCGTAGACCTGACTTTTACAGCGAGCAGGGCAACAAACATTGAAGAGGTCAATGCGATTGTAAAGGCTGCCGCCGATGGTGCAATGAAAGGTGTGATCGAATACAACGATCTTCCACTGGTGTCGGTGGATTTCAACCACAATCCGCACTCCTCCTGCTTCGATGCCGGACTGACGCGGGTCATGGAAGGTAATATGGTCAAAGTATTGAGCTGGTATGACAACGAGTGGGGCTTTAGTAATCGCATGCTGGATACCACAATTGCGCTGATTAACGCCTGACGAATAATTTTCAATCGGGAATTGCTGCAGTGTCATTTTTGCGTATGGAAGATATGGACCTCGACGGTCAGCGGGTACTGATAAGGGAAGATTTCAATGTGCCGGTGGCCGACGGCCAGGTCACATCTGATCAACGAATTCGGGCGGCATTGCCTACCATTCGTCTGGCTCTTGAGGCTGGCGGAGCGGTCATTTTGATGTCGCACCTGGGCCGCCCGGTCGAGGGTGAATACGATGAACAGTATTCTCTCGCACCGGTCGCAGTTTCACTGTCAAAACACCTGGGAAAGAACGTAAGGCTGGTTACGCAATGGCTAGATGGGGTAGAGGTGAAGCCCGGTGAAGTCGTGTTGTGTGAAAACGTACGCTTTAATCGCGGTGAAAAAGCTAACGATGAAACCTTGTCCAGGGCAATGGCTGCACTTTGTGACATTTTCGTCATGGATGCATTTGGCACCGCACACCGGGCGCAGGCTTCAACCGAAGGCGTTGGCCGTTTTGCGCCCATCGCCTGTGCAGGTCCTTTACTTTCAAAAGAGCTGAACGCACTTGAGCAAGCATTAGATAACCCCAAACGCCCCATGTTGGCTATTGTTGGCGGCTCCAAGGTTTCGACCAAAATCACTGTTCTGGAGACTCTTTTGCAGCGGACCGACCAACTCATTGTCGGTGGAGGAATTGCCAATACATTTATTGCGGCATCCGGTTATGAAGTGGGTAAGTCCCTTTATGAACCGGATCTGGTTGCTCAGGCGCAATCTCTTATTCGACAGGCTCACGAGAGAGGTGGAAGCATTCCGATCCCGAAAGATGTGGTGGTCGCGCAGTCATTTTCTGCTGATGCTTCAGCACTGGTACGGCCCGTTGATCAGGTTCGTTCAAATGAATTGATACTGGATATCGGGCCCTTAACGGCCGCCGAATATGCAGAAATCATTTACGGCGCTGGGACGGTGCTCTGGAATGGGCCGGTCGGAGTTTTTGAATTTGAAAATTTTGCTGCGGGTACGCGGTCAGTTGCTGAAGCAATAGAGCGATCGAACGCTTTCAGTGTTGCCGGTGGTGGTGACACTTTGGCGGCCATTGATCAATTCAATGTGGTAGACGGCATCAGCTATATCTCAACCGGTGGTGGGGCATTTCTGGAATACGTGGAAGGCAAGGTGCTACCTGCAGTGGCTATGTTACAGCGGCGCGCGTCAGACAGCTAAAGCATCTGGTCGCGTCAATGGCCTTTAATTGACACATGTAGAATTTATGTTGGCACATAGATATATTTGCTACAGTGCATAGTTCTGAACGACTAATTTTTCCAATAGAAAACCTAATGGAGTACGGCCGAATGAAAATAGGACTTCCAAAGTCAATAGTCTCGAGCTTAATTGTCGGTTTGTTGTTTTCCAGTACCACTCTGGCTAAAACTGATTTTCCGGAAGTTACCGAAGATGGGCTGAACAAGATTAAAGAAACCAAACATTCTGTGGTTTATGCCAAGGATGATGTTGATCTAAGTGTGTACGACAAGGTTTACCTCGTAGATGCTTCCATTGCATTCAAGAAAAACTGGAAACGTGACCAAAACAGATCCTACTCACACAAGGTGAGTGACAAAGACATGGAACGAATCAGGACTGATCTTGCGGAACTGTTTAAAGAAGTATTCACAGAACAACTCACTGCGGCAGGTCATGAACTGGTTGACGTGGCTGGCGATGATGTATTGATCGTGCGACCCGCAATTCTAAATCTCGATGTCAACGCACCTGACACCCGTAGCGTAGGCCGTAGTAAAACTTTTGTAGAATCAGCGGGAGAAATGACGCTCTATGTTGAGCTTTATGATTCAGTGACCAATGACCTTATCGTAAAAGCCATGGATGGGCAGGCCGATCGCCAAAGCAGCACGTTCCAATGGCAGACCAAAGGATCAAATCGTCAGGCAGCCAAAAAGATGTTAACTGACTGGGCTGACAGGCTCTCTAATGCGCTAAACGATGCTCGCGGTTCGGCTACGACTGCAGACGAAGTTGAGTAGGGGAGGTTTAATCATGCCAAATAAAATACGCAATATTTTTTGCCTGTGGGCATGCCTGTTGTTGCTGGTGGCATGTGCGTCAGGGCCAGAAATTCAATCTGATTACGACCCTGAAGTTGATTTCAGCAAGTATAAGACTTATGGATTTTTCAGCCCCATGAGTATTGAGGGCGATAGCTATTCGACATTGTGGGGTCGCCAGTTCAGAGCGTCCATCGGTAGAGAAATGAATGCCAAAGGATATGTCGAAGCGGAAAACCCCGATTTGAGTATCAATGTCTCTGCTCGAATGCAGGAAAAAACCAAGGTAACCCAAACAGCAGATCCCATGATGTATGGAGGCTACTATGGCTATCGTCGGGGTTTCTACGATCCCTGGGGCGGATACGGCTATGGAACGACCACCAATGTGAGCCAGTACACCGTAGGTACAATCAATGTTGACCTGGTAGACATGGCTGAAAAACGTCTGGTCTGGGAAGGTGTCGGTATCGGTAAAGTAAAAGAAGGCCGAAGCAATGCAGAAGTCAGGGCTGCAATCGATGCAGGTGTCACTGAGATGTTTACCGGCTACCCGTTTCAGGCTGGCCAGTAAGAAGCATTAAAATTTGCCTGGTATTGCCAGGCTGAAAAATAAACCCGGGCCGCAATCAGGCCCGGGTTTTTTATTGATTTGAAATTGTTGGCTGGTATTTACCTAAAGATCGGTGTCGGTGCAGACTCCAAATACGTTCACTGCAACGCCATCACGTGAAACTGCAACAGTCATGTGACCACCACTCTCGTCAATGACAAAACTGAACGCACGTCCACTTTCCATGCCCTGAAGATAAATCAATCCATCTTCTCTTTGAACGCTATTAAACGGGGTTGCACGATTCAGCCCACTGCCTTTGGTGGTTGATATGGTTTTCTCTTTGGTATTGATGACTACAAAATTAGGTACATTTAATTCCGCAGGATGGGCCGAATAACAGCTGTCATTCTCAATGCATATTTGCACTTGCCCAACAGCACAGAGCATTTCGTCTACACCTTCCAGATTATCAGCTTGCGCCATTGTGCCGATCATTAAGCCCGCACAGAAAATTGTAATATTTTTCATTCCTTCTCTCCTGAGTCGGGTTTAATACTTGACCATATAGTCATGGGCTTCAAGGCAGACACTGAATGCTTTCTTGAAATTTCCGAGTTGCTCCCCGGTCGCTGCTTCGCGGCTTTCAGCCTGTGAAGAAGCCTGTGCGGTCGCTTGTTGCTGGGCAGCAGCGGCCTGCCTGCGACCTCGGGATGCACCAATTACAGCACCGTAGGCAGCACCTTTTCCTGCGTCATCGTCCGCAATTTCGCCGATCAATGCGCCGCCAACTGCACCGCGCCTTCGCCCCTGTTGGGCTGCGCCCTGACCAGCCTGCTGGGCTGCCTGCATATCAGCCTGTGCCTGTTGTTCATTAGCCTGCTCTTGTTTCGCAAGATCAAAAGGATCACTGCCAGTATTGCTCACAGCCCACTGGTAGCATTCAGCTTCGTCTTTGGACTGCTGGCCGGAATCCTGACCCTGGGACGGGAATACGTATACGTCCATGGTAGATGCCAATGACTGGCTTTGCGCCATCGCCAGACTTCCGAAAGGGAAAGCCCAGGCCAGGCAAATCAAAAGTGTTTTTCTTGATACTTGTTTCATACGATTTTCCCTCTAGTAAATAATTTGCATTCTTAGTATCCCTCAAAATCAGAATCAATATCCCACTGTTTTGTATAGTCATCTGCTGAAATTCGCAGAAACTGACTCTGATGGTTCAAAAAGCTTCGCCAACCGACAGGTATATCGCTTCGCTGTCATCTGACTTCGCGTAGTCGAGCCTGATATTGATGCGTTGAGATTCGAGCACCATGAAACGCAAGCCAATACCATAGCTCGGAATCAATTTACGGTCATTTGGATCATGGAATGCACTGTTGATATAACCACCGCCGGCAAAAGCGACGGCACCCCATTTGTGGTGAATTCTCCAACGCGCTTCAAGCTGGGCCGAAGCAGAAGACCTGCCCAGGTAGTCGGTTGCAGAAAAGCCACGTAAGTTAACCAGGCACGAATCCCAAAGCGGTGCCTTGTCGGAACGATCACACGCTTGTGCCTCCCAAGCCAGCACCAACTCAGGCGCCACTGAATGGTAGGAACGATAATTAAAGCCATAAGACTGATAAGTGTCGTCACTGCCAAAAGCGCTGGCGTTAAATACGGCATCGACTTCGAAGATATGTCCGCTATAGCTGTTGAGTGGCTTGTCCCGGCTGTCATGCTCCACGGTGAATCCAAGACCGACTGACCTGGCATCGGCATTGGTATTGAAGTCCGCGCTCATTGTTGCAAAAGAGAATCCTTGGTTCATATCGATGTAACGGCCCACAATACCCGCATACCATTTGCCCGAAATCCTGCGGGTAATTTTGGTGGCCAGGAAGTCACCTCTGACCAGCCAGTCAATGGTAGGGCCACTGCCTGATTCGCCGGGAGTACGAAGATCAAGTTTAAGGTCCGCGTGTCCCAGTGCACCGCCTATTCGCCATTTGTTTCCGTCCAGGTAGCTTTGGTGGCCAGCGGCGAAGGCCTTGCTTCCGCTACTTGATTTAAAGCCAACCGCCCCTGTCACAGAAGGAGGCTGCACTTTTTTTTGTTGCTCAGTTTGTCTGTAAAAGTAAGCGCCACCAACCACCAGGCCTGAGCCTAATGTTGGATTTGAAATCGGGATAGGTACGATAACAATATCGCGCTTTTGCAGCTTGAGTGCTAACTCTTCTTCACGTAGGTCCGGCACAGTTTCCGGACCCTGACTGATGTTCTCTTCAGCATAGACCGAGTCAATACTCGGTGTAGGTTTTGCGGAAGATTGTACTTTCCTATTATCGTGATCTGTCTTTTCTATCTGAGCAAAAGCAAATGAAGAGCTAAGAGTAAGAAAAAAAAGAAACGCAGCTTGTTTCATTAGCCTGTCGACTGGAGCAAATACCCCTATAAGGAGCCGTCTTTTTTCATCTGTCCAATAATCTTACCGGTAAGTACCTTGGCTGTTTCCCGATACTCAAGCGCAGAAGACTTGGTAACAATAGCCCAACGTGCTGCTTCTGCAGGAAATTGATAATAGGTGCTTTCAAGATTTAAAGTACGCGTTTGTTCGTAGTATCCCGGCCCTTCCTGCACCGTATAAACATCGACGAACTGAGGCGAAAGCCAGTTGTAAGAGGTTGCCGAGCCTACATACTGCAAGTGGTAATCCGAACGCTGCAGTTTCTCGCCTTTACCGCCACCTGTAATAAAGACAACAACTACGGCATCAGCACCCACTTCTTTAAGAGCGGCTTCCGCTTTTTCGCGAGTCAGTTTTCCGCGCATTCCCTTAATGGAGGTCGATGCGACTGCGTGCCCACCTGCATCGTTAATTTGATCAGCCATTAATTTTTCTATAGCGAAGCGCATTCCTTCTTCCGGAGCCATCGCTATAACAGCAAGCATTTTGGGCGGAGAAATCGGTCCGGCATCAGTATGCCATTGGTTAATTATTTTGGTTCCGGAACAGGAGGCCAGCACTGCGGTGGCGCACACACAGATGAAGACTCGAACTATTTGGAATTTGGGCATGAAAGTATCCGCTTATGAATAAGGGTAATCATTCTATTGCACAAATGAACACGAAACCATCATGAAGCCAGAGATCTCAGGATTCTTTCTGGCTCGCATCTCTTTGCTGTTGCTTATCAGAAATCAGTCGGTAAGCAATGTAGTACTTATAAATATTGCTGACGTACTGGACAGTCTCCCTGCCAATCTCTTTGGCTGCAATGAGTTCAACATTGTTAAACCATATGTTGCGATCCAGACCGGATTCTTCGGCTTTCTTTCGCAGGCTCCTGACACGTGCCGGCCCGGCGTTATAGGCAGCGAAAGAAAAAAGTGCAGCATTAAAATCATCAAGTTCCGGATCGTCAAAATAACGGTTGCGCACAAAGTTCAGGTACTTAATGCCAGCATGAATATTGTGCTCTGCAATCTCAATCTCCGGAATATTCACATTCTTATCAGTTGCGGTGCTGGGAAGCACCTGCATTATGCCAATAGCGCCGGCATTGCTGCGCACACTCTGGTCCAGGCGCGATTCCTGGTATCCCTGTGCGGCGATCATCAGATGATCGAAACCATATTCACCGGAATATTGCTCAAACATGGCGATTGTTTGTTCGAATTTATCGAGGGAGTCCGGGTCAAGTGCATTTTTTGCCCACTTGGTATTCTTCAAGTAACGCTTGATCAGAATATTTCCCATCAAAGTGCCTTTGCCATTGATACGGATGAATTCGTTGATTTCAGATGTAAGTAGAGGGCTGTCTTCACGGAATGCCCAGGCAATTTGTTGGCCCGACTTAATCGCGAGATCATCCCGTACCTGCAATGTTTCAAAAATTTCCGCCCAAAACCTGGCTTTGTAATCATCCATCACGATAATGGGAAACAATCCAGCAGCGACCATTTCAAGTAGTTCTACATCCTCAAGTGAAGCTGGAGTATCGAGGATTTCAATCTGCTCCATACCCCGTTCACTAAAATCCAGATTCAATTCAGTCAGACTCTGTATATAGCTACTGCCCGGCTTTGCGTAGACCTGCTTGCCGGCAAGATCATCGATACTGTTGATGGTTGGCGAGGAAGGCCCGGTAATAATGACCTCGTTTACATCACGGGCAAGTGGCGCACTGAAATCGACTAATTCGTCACGTTCAGCGGTTATTGTCAAACCGGCTGCAGCGATATCGCCGTAACCTTGCCTCAGGGCATCGAGTAATTGATCGAACTGCACCGGTATCAGAACAACGTGAAATTTTACATGCCCTGTATGGAGGCGTTCATTCAGAAACTTCTCGAATAGCTTGGCGAAATCATAGGTCAAACCCTTTTCCTGAGGGCCATCTAGGAAATATCCACCCAACTGGAAGACCGTCAAAACCCTGATAACACGACGCTCAACCATGCCATCAAAATCGCCGCTCCAGGCTTGACTTAATGGCGCCAATTCTGGCGGCAAACCTTGTTCTGAACTGCTTAACAGGAATGTGCCGGGCCCCTTGTTCACGCTGATTTCAGGGCTTTGTTCGATTTCCGCTTTTGGTGCAGCCTCAGAAGGTACAGATGGGCTGGCAGCGCTTGAATTCTCAGTCGAGTCCTGACTGCACGCCATGAGCGTGACAAAAGATAGCGCGAGTATTGAAATTCTCAAGATGTATGACACTTGGAAATAGCCTGACCCAGGGTGCGGACGGTAAGGCTTCAGAATCTTAGCACTGCTGACAATTCCAAACCGTTTGAGGTCATATCAAAATCGGCTTTACCTGTGGAATTGCTCACACCCACATTCAATTTTTCCCAGTTATATGCTAAACCTAATCCAAATCTTTCAGTGAACTGGTAATCAATTCTCACCCGATTATCAATAACCGTTCCATCGTAGTCATCGTAGCTCAGTTTAAAAATGGTCACCGCCGCGGAGAGATTCCATTCATCATTGAGCTCTTTTTCATAGTTCAGACCGATCAATGGGAGGGGCGCAGCAGCGTCTGTTGACTCGGTGCTTCCGAGACTGGCTTCTGAGATAGAAAAACCTGTTTTGATGTAGTAAAGCCCGCCCAGCAGATCCAGCTTTGAATCATCATTGGAAAAAAGAGAGTATCCATAACTAATCGAATGCAAGCTGTAGTCGAACCTTGATGAAAGGTTTGCATTAACCTGGTACGTGGTATCACCTACGATAATGTTTCGGTTGATCATTCTACTGGTCGACCGATTCAATTGGAAAAAGGCATACTTCACACTGTGCTTGTCCGTAAACCGGTACCTGAAGTTGACCCGGTTAATCTGCTTGCCGGTTTCATATCCGAGATCGTTTTCAAGGTCAACACTGGTACCCAGGTTCCCGCCGGCCCCATCAACGCTGATTACCGTATCGGTATTGGTTGAAAGTGAACCAATCTCAATCAGGAATTTTTCACCCTCTTCAACGGCGAATGAGTTGACTGAGAATGTAATACTGGCCAGCGCAGAAAATGCCAGGGTGGAAAGTCGAATTCGGGTCATATCAATCCTTTATCTGAGAAGAGAATGGCTGGTTAGATTGAAAACAATTAGCGGCTCATTATAGCTGACGATGGTACGACCAAGAATCAATTTTGCTCTCCATGTACCCGGTCTAACCAACTGCTGAAAACATTTGCCCAAAACTCGAAATCCGAAGCGATTGCGTCCCAGTCGACCAGGCCATTTCCCCCCACAGATTGCTGTTCTCCCAGATCTGCTGCACGTGCCAGTTGTTCTCCCGATAAGGAGTCAAATAGCTGGCCAATCATGGTGATATGGCCTGGCTGGGTTTTGAATTCGTAACGGCTTAAATCATGAGGCACGTCAATTTTTTCGTGAGCTGCTCTGAGATCGACAAACTCGACATGCAAACGAAGCACGTGCTCACCTGGCTCGTCGACAACCGCATACCTGCCAGAAAAGGCATTAGCCATGGTTTCACGAAATAATTCCTGCGCCTTGGCCAGATTGGCCTCTACTTTTCCGGCGTTTTCAGCAGTGGGCGCATATGCATCCGGGTACCAGACACTAACCTGGTCAATCATCACAGAGTTATATTTGTTGAAATCGGCGTCCTGTTTTATAAACACTTCATCCAGGGTTGTGTTGTATTGATATTTGTAGACTTCAACTGTTGTACTGCAACTTAGCAAAGCAATTGCTGATAACAGGGCAATTAAGACAGGGCCGGAGAAACTTTTCATCCTAAATTCCACGTTGCGAAATCAATGCAAATTATATCTGTTGTGCCCAAAAGGCATCTGGGATCGTATCTTGTAACAATAACAAAAATTTGGCCATAAGGGACTGCATGTAAGCATCATTTTACAGTCTGAAAACCTTGTGGATTGCCTAGTGATCGAGGTAAAGATAGTTCTCCCAACTCGACATGCGCAGCAATATCCGTCGCATAATGGCGACACTGTGAAAATGATCAGAATATACAGACACTTGCGCTCGTGAGCCGGTGGGTAAATTGAACTCGGACATATCGTCCAAAACTTCAATTTGAACCGCAACGCGGCCCATTGTTTGAAACACCTGTGCAGTACCTAGCAGGTTTCCACTATTTTGTAGTGCCCCTTCACCCAAATTGGGTTGAACCTGCGTAATTTTGCCTTTGAATATACGGCCGGGAATACTGGGGTATACGATCTCAGCCTCGTAACCAACTTTGAGGCGCTGAGCAGAATTCTGGCGGAAGGCCGCAATTATGGGGTTTTTTTCATCGTGTACAAAAACCATCGTTGGCCGCAATGGTAAACTGGCCGCCATCATGCCTGGTCGCAGCAACAGTTGTGATACATAGCCGCTGGTTGGAGCTCGCACGACGGTGCGCTCCAGATCGTAACGAGCTTTTTCGAGTTCAGCCTGTAATCTTGCCACATCGGGATTCTCGCCATCAATTCCGGCCTCAAAAGCAATTCGAGCGCGATCCAGATCCGCTTCGCCGCGATCGAGTGCTGCTTCATCCGAGAGATAAATCTGGCGATTATTTTCCAGTTGGACTTCACTAAATGCACCACTGGCAAAACCTCTTTCATAGCGTTGGAATACACCCTGGCTCCGATCCCGGTTCGCTGTGAGTTCCACCACCCTTGCGCGAGCTCCGGCAACTGCTGCCTCGAGTTCTTTCACACCTTCCTTGCTGCCCGCCAAAAGTGCCTGCTTTTGGCGCACGATGGACTCATAGGGTTTGGGATCGATACGAAACAGAACCGTGCCTTTTTCGACGGTTTGGTTTGCTTCGATTTCAACTGAGGTGACAATGCCTCCAACTGCCGGAACAATTGGTGTCGTTACGAAAAATTCGCGCGCCATATTGGTATGAGGGTGGTTGTAATTCATCAGCAGTACTAGCGTACCAATCAGAATGACGCCACCCAGCGCAGCTGTGGGAACGCTCCACTTATTAAGTGGAATTTTAAAGACCTTAAACACAACTATGCATATCGCACCGTAGGTCATGAGCAGAAGAAGGTCCATTATTTACTCCCCCTGTTCCGGATTTGATCGGCTGAGACGTTCCTCGATAGCACCTAAACGCTGCTCCAGAGAACTAGTCCCGCTGTCAGAGGACATGCCCCAACCCCGGTCGTCTCGATACAACATCGCCCAGATCCACAAGAAAGGCCAAATTGCATGCAAGGTGAAAAGGCTTACCCAGCCTGCAACATGAAGCACATCTTGATGCGGGTGATTACGCTTTTTAGCGATTTCGTAAGGAATATCGTGGATTGCAATAATGCCGTAAAACAATACCAGCACCACCAATATCAACATGCCCAAGGCGACGTATTCAAGATTCATAATTCCTCCGGAATTCCCACTAGCCTAACATTGCTAAAGGAATACTATTCTATTTCGCACTTGAATCTTCGACCGAAATACTGATGCTCGAAGTTTTGGTTATGACGACCATATCGCCAACTTCACCTTTAGTCAGATTTTCCGGATTCAGTGCCGCGAGTTCTTCTGTTGAGCCATCCGGCCACTTCAATTTGTAGGTGCCCGCTTCAAGATTGATTTCCTCAATCATCGCGGTAACGGTTTGAGAGTCAAAAGCGGTCACTCCGGGTTTACCTCCTTTTTCGGCGCTGCCTAATGCTGCAAATTCACCTTCACCGGGCTCAGCACCAAGGCTTTCAACTACATCGATGTAGAAATTCTCCATGTATTCGGCTATGACCACATCACCTGGCTTCATTTGTTCAAGATTTTGCATCTCCTCACCAGCAACAAATGCGATAAGTTCTGATGAACTGTCACGCAAAGTCACTTCACGACTTTCATAGTCAACTGATTCGACCACTGCGCTAACTTTCATGGCTTGACTGCTGCGGAGACTGAGTTTTTCCGACGTGACGGGCTCTTCACCAGCCCATGAAGTAATACTCATCACCAGCGTGAGCGCTATCGCTCCAAAGAATTTGGAAATGGACATTGACCTGAACTCCAGAATTATTTTCGAGGCACGTATTATGAAGAGACTTTCTATATAAACAAGCTCATTAGGTTCTTAGCTGATACGATTCGTTCATGAACCCGACATCAAAAAAAGTATTTCTTACCAAAAGAAGCAATATCCGCACTTTCGCTATTTTCGGCTTGTTTCTGATTTCCCTGTTATTCGCTTTTACCACTGAGGCTGCATTCGGCAGGAAAAGTGTAGAAGAAAAAAAATCAGAAACACTCGAAATGCGCGAAGAGACACTGGCCAGACTGTACAAAGAAAAGCCAACGGCGGAGGAAATGATAAGCAATGCCGTTGGATACGCTGTGTTTTCGAATACAGGTATTAACGTATTGCTGGTGTCGACCGCCAACGGGAAAGGAATTGCACATGACACGAGCTCGGGCGAAGACATATATATGAGAATGTTCTCTGCTGGCGGAGGAATAGGTCTGGGTTTAAAAACGTTCAGCGCTGTTTTCATTTTTCACGACCGCAAAGCATTCGATCAATTCGTGGTTGAAGGGTGGAACTTTACAGGTCAGGCAGATGCAGCAGCAACTACTGACGCAGAAAGCGAAGAGCAGGCAGGGTCGGCCGAAATGACAATCGGCTTGACTGAAGGTGTAACCGTTTATCAGATGACCGACAAAGGTCTAGCACTACAGGTGACACTTCAAGGCACCAAATACTGGCAGGACTCGGATCTGAACCAGTAATCATTTGAAAGGTGAATCACATTTTGGAGAGAGTAAATTATGCGTACTAGTAAATATCTGGGCATCCTTGCCCTGTTTTTGAGTATTACGACTGCCGAAGCTGGCGAAGAATTAATGGCCAAGGCTGGTGAAGAAATAAAGGACCAGGCTAGCGAATTGATCGACCAGACTGCCGAAAAATTAATGGATCAGGGTGGCGAAGAAAAGACGGCCAAGGCTGGTGAAGAGTCATCAGACCAGCCAAAGATTTCTTTATTCTCCAGTCAGTCAGCCCAGATTTCAGCAGTAGTTGAAGCAATCGATCACGAAACACGAGTGGTGACACTTCGTGGGGCAGAAGGTAATGCGGTTACATTTACTGCAGGTGATGAGGCTCGCAACCTGGGTCAGGTCGCGGTTGGTGATATCGTCAATGCCGAAGTGGTTCAAAGCATGCAGATTGATGTGATGACCAATGATGGAATGGAGCCCATGGCCGCAGAATTGGCTGCGCTTGGCCGCACTGCGTTGGGTGACATGCCTGGTGGTGTAGTGGTTGATACACAGGTTGTGACTGCCACGGTCGAAGAAATCAATTTGGAAGCTAATACCTTCAAGTTAAAAGGCCCGGATGGCGAAGTGAATGAATTCGTTGCCAGAAACCCTGAAAACCTGAAGAAAGCATCTGTCGGTGATCTCGTGGTCATAACGTTGACCGAGGCAATGGCGCTTTCAGTCGAAACCGCCATTACTTCAGAAGCAAAGTAACTTTGTTTAGAGAGGGCTATACAATGAATATGCTTAAGATGTTTGTGCTCTTTCTCAGCTTCGCTTCATTCATGGCCAATGCGGGTGAAGATCCATTGCCTTCGTGGAATGAGGGCGTGGCAAAGAGTCGGATTGTGGATTTCGTTAATGAAGTAAGTACCATTGGCAATGAAAATTTTGTGGCGGAAAGTGAGCGAATTGCTGTCTTTGACAACGACGGCAACCTTTGGTCCGAACAGCCCATCTATTTCCAATTAATGTTCGCAATTGACCGTGTGAAAACTTTAGCGCCGGATCATCCTGAGTGGCATGAACAGCAACCGTTCAAAGCAGTGCTCGAAAACGATATGAAAGCACTCGCTGGATCTGGAACGCAGGGGTTAATGACGTTAATTATGGCTACACATGCCAATATGACAACGGATGAGTTTGCGGATGTGGCGAGCCAATGGATCAAGGAGTTTAAACACCCAAGATTCAATCGGGTGCTCACCGATCTGGTTTACCAGCCGATGTTGGAAGTTTTGTCGTATTTACGTGCAAATGGGTTCGAGACCTGGATTGTATCCGGCGGGGGCATTGAATTCATGCGGCCCTGGGTTGAGGAGGTGTACGGAATTCCACCCAATCAGGTTGTGGGCAGCAGCATCAAGACTCACTTTGAAATGCGCGATGGAAATCCGGTACTGATACGTGATCCGGAAATCGATTTTATCGATGACAAAGAGGGCAAACCGGTTGGCATCAACAAATTCATTGGTCGTCGTCCTATCGCAGCTTTTGGAAACTCGGATGGAGACCTTCAAATGCTGCAATGGACCGCAGCAGGTGCGGGAAAAACCCTCTCAATGGTGCTCCACCATACTGATGCAATTCGTGAGTGGGCCTATGACAGAGAGTCACATATTGGCCGTTTGGACAAGGCACTGGATATTGGGCGTGAGAGCAACTGGTTGATTGTCGACATGGAAAAAGACTGGAAAGTGATCTACGGCTTTCAAACACTAGAGCCGACACCTCAATAAGCATCGCCGGGTGCTACAATCATGCCTTGCTGTTGGCGCTTGAATAGCAGGGACAGAATGTGACATTACTGGTATTAACTTCATTTGCATTGATTGTATTGACCATCGTAGTTCACGCCGTTGGAACAAACAAATGGCTACGGTTTCTGGTAGGTCGATATG
>JBLHGQ010000064.1:0-15628 GCA_047614505.1 Rhodothermales bacterium
GCGATTTAAAGTTGTCTGGACGCAAGAAAGAATCTATGTGCTTGGCGAGTTTGTTGACGATGTACTGATCGATACCCACCGCGATCCGCTGGTGCAGTACTGGGACGATGACTGTCTTGAGATATTTCTCGATGAGGATTTTTCAGGTGGCGACCACCAATACAACCACAATGCCTTTGCCTACCATGTTTCATTGGATAACCAGGCAATTGATATTGGCACCGATAAACTTCCACATTCCTACTCTCACCATGTGCAAAGCCGTTGGCAACAACAGGGAAACAATATTGTTTGGGAACTCGCAATTGATATTTATACCGACAAATATCAGGATGGCGCTGACAACAATGTGCCCGTTACCCTGTCAGCCGGCAAATTAATGGGTCTTTTGATTGCCTATTGCGATAACGACGGCAGCCCATTGCGTGAAATCTTCATAGGCTCCGAATCCGCCCCCGGTGAAGAAAAAGATCGGGCGTGGAAAGATGCCGGTTTGTTTGGCGCATTGACCCTGGTTGAATAAAATGAAAAACTCAACATATATGCCTAAAGCAACCATAAACGATGTAGCCGAACTCGCTGGCGTTTCAATAAAGACTGTGTCCCGGGTTGTAAACCTTGAACCGAATGTACGTGAGTCGACACGTGAAAAAGTCGAAAAAGCGGTTGCCAAGCTCAAATACCGCCCTAACCTGTCGGCGCGTAATCTGGCCAGCCACCGATCCCACTTGATCGGTCTTTTATACGATGACCCGGCAGCCTATGAACTTCCCAGCGCAGGCTACATCATCAGGTTACAGCAGGGCGTACTGAGTGCCTGTAAGGCGGTAAGGTATGACCTTTTGATTCACCCCTGCAACTTCCAGGATCAGGGCCTGGGTAATGAAATCGAAACAATGATTGAGCAGCGGCGCCCGGTAGGAGTCATTCTGGCTGCGCCTTTGTCAAATATGCCCAAGATCGTCCAGGCCATTGAGAAAACCGGAACCCCAATGGTGCAGCTGTCGCCCGGAAAGCACCAGAAAAAACACAGCACTGTGTCCACAAATGACAAGGAGATCAGTGCTGAAATGACCCGTTATCTGGCCTCGCTCGGACATCAAAGAATTGCATTCATCAGCGGTGATCCCGAACATAGGGCCGTTGCCAATCGCATGCTTGGCTACCAGGATGGTTTGCGGGATGCTGGTCTTAGTTTCTCACAGCAATTGGTCATTGCAGGTGACAACTCAATCGGCTCGGGCGAGGTCGCGGCCAAACGATTACTTTCGTGGAAAAACCCGCCAACGGCCATTTTTGCAGCTAATGATGATATGGCTGTCGGTGTTTTGCTCGTTGCCAGTCGCCTTGGAGTAGATGTACCGGGAAAACTGTCAGTCGCTGGTTTTGACGACATTTCACTTGCGCGACAGGTATCCCCAGCACTCACAACCATCAGGCAACCGCTGGTTAGAATGGCCGAATATGCTGCTCAAATGTTAATCAAGGGCGTCAACGGTACACCCGGGTCCAGCAGTAGCGAAGTTATTCCAGCCGAATTGAAAATTCGCGATTCCACGGGGCCCGTGGGCAAATAAGGGCGTTTTAAAGTTCTAGGACCGGTAGTTCAAACCAAATCCAAATCCAAATAAGGGGTCATAATCGGTATCGCCTATATTCTGTTGCTGGCCGATGTGTCTCGGCCAGGAAAATGTCAGGCGGCCCTGGAAATCTGAATCTCCAAATAACACATCTGCTATACCCTTTCCTTCAGAGCCTGGAAGCCAGGCAGCAACAAATGCCTGTGACTGTGCGAGTTCCGCATTCACTACCAATGGCCTGCCTGAAACGAGAATACATACAATTGGTATGCCCTTATTAGAAATGGCCGTGAGTGTATTCAAATCTTCCGGGTGTAATTTGGCCAGTTCAAGCGATGTGCCATAGGGCTCGAGCACATTCATGATGCCTTTAATCATCGAACCCGCCTCAACAATTACATCACCATTGGCGCGAATATCACCCATACCTTCAGCGTAGGGATCTTCGCCAATTACCACTATCGCAACATCGTGTAGAGCGCTGTCCGCCGAACTACCGTCAATGCTTAATTCAGTGGATGGCACAAGATCGGAAATCCCTTCCCATATCGAAGTGCCTCCTTCAATTGAAGAGTTGCCTATTGTTCCCTGCCATTCGACCGTAAAACCACCACATTGTGCACCACGATTGTCTGCATTGCGGCCGGCAACCAGTATGCGTGACTGTTTCGATAGTGGCAGAATTCCATCCTGGTTTTTGAGTAACACAAGAGATTTTCGAACCGCCTCTCGTGCAAGTTCACGATGCTGTTTGGATCCAAAACAAGCATCATTTGAACCGTGCCGCTTTGCTGGCCGGGCTTTGTCGAACAATCCGAAGTTGAACTTGACGGTTAATATCCGACGAACCGCATCGTCAATCCGCTCCATAGGTACAACACCGCTGGCTACATGATTTTTCAGATGCTCAATAAAGACTCGCCAATCAACCGAAACCATAAACATATCAACGCCCGCATTGACACTTAGTGGAATTGCTTCAAAAAAGTCCTCAGCCAGGTAGTTGACTCCATCCCAGTCAGAAATCACAAACCCATTGAATCCGAGCTCGTTTTTGAGTACTTCAGTAACCAGATGGAAATGTCCGTGGCATTTATCACTATTCCAGCTGTTGAAAGACACCATGATGGTCTGAACGCCTGCCGCAATTGCAGGCAAATAGGGAGCAATGTGCAGGCGCTGTAGTTCTTCGAAAGGTATACGTGTTTCACCCTGATCTATGCCATTTAAAGTGCCGCCATCACCGACCCAATGTTTGGCGCAGGCAATTACACCATCACTACCAAGATCTCCTTGCAGGCCGTTGACAAAGTGCTCCGCATAGCGACTGACAATCGCAGGGTCCTCAGAGTAACTCTCGTAGGTACGCCCCCATTGGTCATTACGGGCTACCGCCAGGGTTGGAGCAAATGTCCAATCGACTCCCGTAGCCAAAATTTCTTTGGCGGTAGCGGCAGCAATACGCTCAATCAGCTCAGGCTCATCACTGGCACCAAGGCCAATATTGTGCGGAAATACCGTTGCCCCGAGCACATTGGCGTGACCATGAATGGCATCCACCCCATATAGCAATGGAATTGCCAGATGTTCGTCATCAGCCTCCATGGAGGCCATCCAGTAAGCGTCGTTCATTTCAACCCAGTCGGATGGCCTGTTGTCACCCGGACAGGAGCCACCGCCGCTCAACACCGAGCCAATGTGATATTCGCGCACTTGAGTTGGCGTGATCGCCATGCGCTCGGGCTGTGTCATCTGGCCAATTTTCTGATCCAGGCTCATAGTTGACAGTAACGCTTCAACTTTCTCAGCGACGTTTTTATTATTGGATTTTCGAATCATTAGTTATTGTTCTTTAACAAGAAAAGGAATGTTGGCGTGTGCCGCATGATTGTTTCCGTCATAGGCATACACAAATAGGCGGTAAGGACCGGGTTGATCTGACGTCGTTATATGAGTGCTGGTACTTCCCTGGTCGCCGATCAAGCCATCGATGTTGTTTATGTTTGCTTCGAAATCGCCGGCCTGTTTCCGGTCGTTACTTTCAGGCTTAATTTCCCAGTGGTAACTGAGCTCGTCTCCATCAGGATCAGCTGCTTCAACCGTCGCCCCATAGGTTTGACCTGGCGTCAATTCAATATTTTGATCTGCGCTCTTACCGTCAAGCTGAAGTGAAGTCAAAGCAGGAGATCGGTTGGCCGGCCATTCGCCATTCCAGTGCCAATGCATGGCATCGACCGATTCAGTTTCCTCTCCTGATTCGGTAAACAGTCCAAACCAGGTGGATGTTGTTTCCTGCTTCTGTCCCCACAAAAACGCATAGGTTCCTATCACTTTATTTCCAAGTGGTTCGATGAATTTACCCGGACTTTCCAGGTAGACCCTGGCCTTTTCGCTGCTGTTCATTTCTATGGGCGCACCCCAGGATGTTGCATCCACCTCCCAGTGGCCAATAGCACCCCATTCGGTAATCCAGACAGGGCGACTTAAGTCCGCTTCCTGAACGAAATCCGGCAAATATTTGAGCCCTTCATAAACCTGAAAACTGATAATGTCCAAATCGGGCGCGCGAGTATCAAGATCAAACACCACGTTTTCACCAAAACCCGCCACCGTTGTCGTAGTTGGATGATTGGGATCAAGTTCATGGATCATTTTCGAAATATCGTTCACCGCGTCATAGACTTTCGAGTTGCTATAGTTCCAATTCAACTCATTGCCAATGATCCATGCCAGTAACGCCGGGTGATCGCGATACTTCAGTACATCCAGACGCAGACGTTCGAGTTGATCAACTATCGCTTTGTCGTCGTCATAATCGAACCCTTGCCGTTCCGATTTCACTCCCAGGCATAGAGCAACCGTCACACCACTGGCCAGTGCCGCATCCAGTACTTGTTGCGCATTTTCGGTACCCCAATTACGAATCGAATTGCCGCCATGCGCTGCAAATGAAATAATATCCCCATCACCCATGCCAGCGCCCTTGATCAAATAGGGTTCGCCCCCGCGCAGTAATTGATAACCGGATCCGGACGGAACAATTTCGACCTTAATGGGGCCAGAAACATCGGATGCATTCACAGCACAGCCCCCAAGAAAAATTCCTGTTAGCAACAACATGCGAAGGTAATTCATGTCATGCCCTCACAAGTTTAAGTTCGAGCGATTCAAGCGACTGACCCTTGGTTTCCGGCAGTATTTTCATCACAAAGATCAGGCCGGCAACCGCAAACAAACCATAAATCAGGAACGTCGTGGCATTACCGAAGTTTGCCAGTTCCCATGGAAACAAAAATGTGACCAGAAACGCTACTGCAGAATTGATAAGCCCGACAAATGAAATCGCTATACCTCGAATTCGATTGGGGAACAGTTCTGAGAACAATACCCACATGACCGGCCCGATCGAAATGGCAAAACTTGCCACAAACCCCAGTATCGCGAACAGAATCAGCATGGGTTGCAAACTGATCGCTCCACTGACCAGCGGCGACTCATACTTTTTGTAATTGGTCTCGCCAATGGCGCCAGTCACTGCCTTGCGAAAATCGATATCGCTATCAAAAGCCGTGTCTATTACTACTGAAATCTCAGTGCGATCAATTTCTGCCGGCAGATTGTCAATTGCATGCTGATCAAGCGTGTAAGTCGCGGAGCCAAATCCATATGCCAGGGTCAACATACATACGGCAATGCCCGACATACCGAAGCCCAGCAGCGGTCTACGGCCGACTTTGTCGATCAGCAACATTGCGGCAATGGTAAAGACCACATTGACCAGGCCGACCAATATTGCTTGCATGAATGAGGCATTGGTACCAATTCCGGACTGCTCAAATATCATTGGTGAATAGAAAAACACTGAATTGATGCCGGTAATCTGCTGCAAAATACCAACAGCAACGCCTATTGTCAGTACCAGCTTCATAGAAGGATGGAATAAGGCTCGAAGTGACACACGCTCTTGCCCTGCATCAGCCACGATACTTTGCTTTATGGTTTGCAATTCGGAAGCTGCCAGTTCTTCGCCGTTGAATCTTTCAAGAACAATGCGCGCCTCATCTTCTTTGCCCTGCATCACGAGCCAACGCGGGCTCTCAGGTACCATCATGAGTGCGAAGAAATATACAACCGCTGGCAACGCTTCGATGCCGAGCATCCAACGCCAGTTCCATTCAGCCAGCCTGAGCGTTTCACTCAAGGCAGAGTCTGACTGCCCTAGCGTCAGGATCAGGTAGTTACTGAAAAATGCGACTGAAATACCAATGACAATATTAAATTGGTTGAACGAAACCATTCGGCCCCGCAAACGAGGCGGCGACATCTCAGCTATATACATGGGTGCGATGATCAGGGCGGCGCCTACTCCGAGCCCGCCAATCATTCTGGCAACTACCAACAACTGAAAGCTTGGTGCCAGTGCCGAGGCAATGGCCGATATAGCAAATAACAAAGCCGCGACCTGTAACACTGGTTTCCTGCCGGTCCGATCACTGATCGGGCCCGATATCATCATTGCAAAGGTTGCGGCCAGAGCCAATGAGGACACCGACCAGCCCAGCTCAATTTTGCTCAGCGCAAACTCAACTTCAATAAAGCCAACGACCCCGGATATGACCGACGCGTCGAAGCCCATCAGGAAACCTCCCAGCGCGACAATTAGTGCGACTGTCATCATGATTCGGGTATTTTGTTGCACGGGCAAGATTCGACTCAGTGCTCAGCTACAATTGAGAATTCAGATCTTAATTTCGTTTCCGAACTACCACCGATCCACAGATGAAAATCACCCGCTTCGATTATTTGCTGTTGATTACGCCCGTAAAAAGCAAGCTCGTTGGTATGTAATTCGAATTCGACAGTAATAGTTTCACCCGGTGATACTTTGACCCGCTTGAAGCCCTTCAACTCCCTGACTGGTCGGGTTACATTGCCCACGAGGTCACGAACGTATAACTGCACAACTTCTTCGGCGCTGACATCGCCGGTGTTTGTCACATCGGCACTTACTGTCAGACTTTCCCCCTTTCGAATCTCAGAGGTACTGCTGCGAATGTTCGAGTAAGAAAATTCGGCATAACTCAAACCGTGGCCAAAAGCGAACAAAGGTCTGAAATCAACGTCAAGATGAAATGCGGTCATTCCCAGCGAAGTCTGAGGTGCGCGAGCATCAATATCATCAATGAAGACCGTAGAGTCAGTTGATGGGGGCTTACCGGTGTTTTTCTGATTGTAGTAAATAGGGATTTGGCCAACGATACGAGGGAAGCTGACGGGTAATTTGCCTGATGGCGATTCAATGCCAAATAGAAGCTCAGCTATCGCAGGCCCCGCCATGGTTCCCGGATGCCAGGCAAAGAGAATCGCATCTACTTTGTCAACAATATTGGTCAGGGTGAGCGGGCGTCCAGCCATGATAACGGCTACAACGGGTTTACCTGCTTCACGTATTTTCGCGACCAGCTCTGCCTGAGCGCCAGGAAGGTCTATATCGGCGCGCGAATGTGCTTCGCCAGACAAAATTGCTTCCTCGCCGAGGAAAAGAACGACAGCATCAGATTCACCTGCAAGCTCAACAGCTGATTCAAATTCCAATGTATCCCTGCTGCGGGATGTTTCCAGGGTGCGCAAGTATCGAATATCCACATCATCGCCAGCAAAATCACGAATCGCTTCAAGCCCGGTAATACTGAGTTCAGGGTCGCCGTCAAAAACCCAGGTTCCCAGTTGCTGGTGGGGTGCATCAGCCAAGGGACCGATAACTGCAATTGTCTTCAAGCCATCACGTGATAGCGGCAAAGTACGATGCTCATTCTTGAGCATGACGATGCTTTGTTGCGCGATTTTATTGGCGGTTGCAATTGCTTGCTCGCTCGCGATGGGCGGCAGCTTGTTTGAATTGGTATAGGGATTTTCGAATAGGCCAAGGCGAAATTTGGTGCGCAAAATATTCGCCACAGCGGAATCGATGGATTCCGCATTCACCTGACCTTCTTCGACAAGATGCGCAAGATGATTACGGTAGGCATCGCCCGCCATTTCCATATCAACACCTGCGGTTGCCGCTTCATAAGCAGAATCTTTGTCGTTTGCAGTTAAACCGTGAATGGACAGTTGGCGAATTGAATCCCAGTCGCTCACGACCAGGCCATCAAAGCTCCATTCTTCCCGCAAAATTTGGCGCAGAAGGAATTCATTACCCGTTGCAGGCACGCCATTGAGGTCACTGAAAGAGGTCATGATCGTCGCCACACCGGCATCAACTGCCGCTTCAAACGGTTGCAGGTAGACATTACGCAATTCATTTTCCGGAATATTCGTCGTAGCGTAATCACGGCCGCTTTCGGCTGCGCCATAACCTGCAAAGTGTTTGGCACAAGCTGCAATTGAACCAACGCTGGCAAGATCTTCGCCCTGAAAACCCTCCACCATTGCGGCGCCGAGTTTACTTGCCAGGAACGGGTCCTCGCCTAAACTCTCAGCAATACGACCCCATCGAGGATCGCGTGAAATATCAAGCATTGGGGCAAACGTCCAGTTAACGCCTGTGGTAGCCGCTTCTTGGGCAGCAATTCGGGCGCTTTGGCGCACTAGCTCTGGATTCCAGGAAGCAGCCTGTCCCAGTGGAATCGGCATTACTGTTTTGAAACCGTGAATTACGTCACGACCGACAAGCAGCGGTATGCCAAGACGACTTTCCTCGACCGCGATCCGCTGTAACTCATTAACGATGGTGACATCCACCTGGTTAAGTACGGATCCGATAAGGCCAGAGCGCAAATCTTCCTGCAAATAATCCAGAACATTGCCATCACTTGCATTGACCTGATTCATCTGGCCAATTTTTTCAAGCAGTGTCATTTGCTGGATCAATTCCTCGACCCTGCTCTCGACACGCCCGGTGTACTGCAAAGTATTTGCGTTGGATGAATTCATGAATTGATCAACTAAGGGCAACCTGAGAATAATAGTGAGCGTTTTTAACAAAGATTGACAGCGCTGTCAATAACAGAGATTATAGTTCCACTATGGAACACTACGAAACTGCAGCGGCTGACCGAATACCTTTTCCCCAGAGGCTCATCTACGGTTGCGGTGCATTTGTAAACAACCTTCTCGCCGCAGCCATGGGCGGAATGGTAATTGTGTTGAATCTCGGCTTGGGCATGAACCCGGCGCTGGTGGGCTTACTCGGTGCCCTTCCACGATTAACAGATGCACTTACTGACCCATTAATGGGATATATCTCTGATCACACAAGATCACGATGGGGTCGGCGACGGCCTTACATATTTGTTGGAGCAATCCTCGCTGGACTCATCTTCGCTTTGTTATGGCAACTTCCCGCTGATAAGAGCGAGTCATTCTATTTTTGGTATTTCCTTCTTGGCTCATTGATTTTTTACCTCGCATATACGGTGTTTGCGACACCCTGGGTTGCATTGGGTTACGAGCTGACTCCTGACTACCACGAGCGTACACGCGTGATGGGTGTGCAAAATTTTGTTGGTCAACTGGCCTATGTCATTGCTCCGTGGTTCCTATTAATCATGCAGAGCGAAAGTTACTTCGACGACATGGTGGACGGTGCTGCCGGGTTGGCTGTCATAATTGGAATATTCGTGATCGTGATAGGTGTATTGCCAGCCATCTTTCTACGCGAGCGCTTCAAGATTTCAAGTGATGACGCCCAAGACGGTGAAAATAAGCCAGCTAGTAGCTTGAGCAGTAATATCTCCGCATTTTTCCGCGGTTTTTCGACCACATTAAAATCCAAACCCTTTGTCAAACTATGTATCGCAACTTTCCTTATATTCAACGGTTTCATTATGGTGGCGTCGTTTGGATTCTACGTGATCATTTATTACATATTTGCAGGCGATACGGTTTTAGGCGCCGAATATGCGGGTTATGCTGGGACACTGGGCGCTGTGTCCACTTTCCTGGTAATTGTTTTCGTAACATGGCTCGCAACTAGAATTGGCAAGCGACGAACGTTTTTTTGGGCCATTGGTATATCAATGGCAGGTTATGCACTCAAGTGGGTTTGCTATAACCCCGATATCCCATGGTTGTTGTTGCTGCCCGCGCCATTTCTCGCCTTCGGCCTTGGTGGCTTATTCACCCTTGTGCCCTCCATGCTTGCTGACGTTGTAGATTTCGATGAATTGAACACACATGAACGTCGCGAAGGCATGTATGGCTCTATTTTCTGGTGGGTTGTCAAATTGGGTATGGCTGCCGCTTTAGCGGGTGGTGGGTTCCTGCTCAATGCAACCGGATTTGAGGTTTCACTTGGAGGAAATCAGACCGCGGACACGATTTTCATGATGCGAATTTTTGACGCTTTCGTCCCGTTTATCGCCTCAGGCATCGCAATATGGGCAATTGCCACCTATTCACTCACAGAAGAAAAGGCGCACGAAATTCGGAAGCAGCTTGAAGCAAGACGAGGTGCCGTTTAATTTCTTTGTTCAGATGCACAAGGCTGGTGCACTGAAGTATCAGCCTGAAGCACCACCCTTTCCTTTTGATCCTGTCTGTTTTACAAAATCTATATGTACCAATACCTTACTTCATGATATGGATGTGGCCTGAATATTGCATCTAATACACCACGGGGTGGCTCCTTTGAAAACCTAAGAGGTGTAGAAAATGAAATATTTCAGAACGATCAAGATTCACGCTTATATCTTGTTGGGCCTGTTTAACATGGCTGCTGTAGCCGATGAAGATGCCACAAGCTACACAATCAATGCGGCCATTTCATCTGAATATGTATTCCGATTCGTGTCACAGACACAGGAAAAAGCCGCTGTTTCCGCCGGGGTCGATTGGGAATCAGACAGCGGTTTTCACTTCGGAGTCTGGGGTTCAAACGTCGATTTTCAGGATAATGCCCGGCTGGAAATTGACTTTTATGGTGGATACCAATTTGAAATTAAAAATGGGGTTTCCTTCGATTTTGGCTTGATTGACTACGAGTATTTCAATGATCTTGCCAACGACAATATCGTTGAAGGCTACGGTTCAGTCGCAAAAGGCCCAGCTTCACTAACCGTCTATCACGACCTGCGAAATCATGATTACTACTGGGTCGAAGGATCTTTTTCAAAAGAATTTGGCGCGGTTAGCACCAATCTTACCTTTGGCACGCTTTTACCGGATAAAGGTGATGGCTATCAAGGCTGGAGCCTGAGTGCCAGCTATGGCTCTGGTGAAATCAACTATTCACTGACTGCGTTTGGAACCAATAACGAGGGCCGTGTTGCATTTGGGAAACTTGCTGATACCCGCTTGGTGTTCAGCGTCGACACATCATTTTGACCCGTAAGACAGAGGATAAAAGCCATGAAATTGATTACCGCCATCATCAAGCCCTTCAAACTGGATGAAGCCCGTGAGTCGCTCAGTGAGGTTGGCGTCAGCGGCCTCACGGTCACCGAGGTTAAAGGCTTCGGGAGGCAAAAAGGTCACACAGAACTCTACCGGGGTGCAGAGTACAGCGTGGATTTTCTACCCAAAGTGAAGCTCGAAATCGCAGTCTCTGAAGAAATTCTTGAGATGGCGATCGAGGCAATCATAAGTGTTGCCAACCAGGGAAAGATCGGCGACGGAAAGATTTTTGTTACCGATCTTGAGCAGGTCATCAGAATTCGAACCGGCGAGACCGGCAACACTGCGATTTAAGCGGAGCAAATTAAAATGGAATCAACTTTAAACCTGAGTTACGCCCTCGATACGTTTTACCTGTTGCTTTGCGGAGCCCTGGTCATGTGGATGGCGGCTGGTTTCGCTATGCTGGAAGCTGGCCTGGTCCGGTCTAAGAACACCACTGAGATCCTGACCAAGAACATCGCATTGTTTGCCACCTCATGCGTCATGTTCCTGTTGTTTGGGTATCAGCTGATGTATCCGGCTGAACCGGTCAATGCCATTTGGCCGGGGCTCGGCTTTCTGCTGGGTGCCGAGAACCTTGCAAGTGACGTGCTCGCGCAGTCGCCTGAGACCTGGTACGACGGCAGCTACTATTCTGCCCGTGCTGACTTCTTCTTCCAGGTGGTGTTTGTTGCTACCGCCATGTCTATCGTTTCGGGCGCTGTTGCAGAGCGTATGAAACTTTGGCCTTTCCTGGCTTTTGCGGTGGTTATGACCGGCTTTATCTATCCCATTCAGGGCTATTGGAAATGGGGCGGTGGTTTTCTGGACGGTTTGGGTTTTCAGGACTTTGCCGGCTCAGGGGTAGTTCATCTTGCTGGTGCCTCGGCGGCGCTTGCCGGTGTTCTGTTGTTGGGGCCACGTGCCGGTAAATATGGCAAAGACGGTCGTATCACACCCATTCCCGGCGCCAATATGCCATTGGCCGCGCTAGGTACATTCATCCTCTGGATGGGCTGGTTCGGCTTCAACGGGGGCTCACAGCTAATCATTTCAGATGTGGTCAATGCCAACGCGGTAGCAGCAGTATTCGTCAACACCAATGCCGCTGCGGCAGGTGGATTGCTGGCGGCATTAGTACTGGCACGTGTTGTGCTGGGTAAAGCCGACTTGACCATGGTACTGAACGGCGCAATCGCAGGACTGGTTGCAATTACCGCGGAGCCGGCAACGCCTTCCGCTTTACAGGCAACTTTGATCGGTGCAGTTGGCGGCGTATTGGTAATGACGTCAGTATTGCTCCTCGACCGTTGGAAAATTGATGACCCGGTGGGAGCAATATCTGCTCACGGTGTGGTGGGTATCTGGGGATTGCTGGCCGTGCCGTTCACCAATGGTGATGCAACGTTTTCATCACAGCTGATCGGAATTGCTGCGATTTTCACTTTTGTATTTGCAGCCAGCTTTCTGACCTGGGGCGTTTTGAAAAAGGCGGTCGGTATCCGTGTTTCACAGGAAGAGGAATATCATGGCGTGGATGTCAGTGAGTGTGGTGTTGAAGCCTATCCGGAGTTCTCAATGGGGAAGTAGGATCGGCGTTATGAAAAGCCTATTTATACATTGTGAATAACGATTGAATAGAAATGCTAAGGTGGAATTCATTAGTTGAACAAGAGTAATCATGACTAAACCGGTAAGTAATCGCGGTCTGTATCGGCCCGAAAACGCAAAAGACAGTTGCGGTTTTGGGCTGATCGCACATTTGCGTGGCGAACCGAGTCATGAGCTGGTGGACACTGCATGCACGGCATTAACACGCATGACCCATCGCGGAGCCATTTCTGCAGATGGTAAAACCGGTGATGGCTGCGGAGTGTTGATGGCGTTTCCAAAATCGTTTTTCCAGGCAGTTGCCAAGGAAGAAGGCATGTGGCTGGACGAACGTTTCGCCGTCGGAATGGTATTCCTTGGGAGCGATGATGCTACAGCCGAGCGATCACGCCGTATACTGAAAAAGCACATCAAGAAGCAAACCCTGAGCGTGGCTGGCTGGCGAAAAGTGCCTTTAGATCCATCGGTCTGCGGGCAGGTCGCACTTGAATCCATGCCGCGCATTGAGCAAATTTTCGTCAACGCAACAGAGGGCTGGACCAGTCATGATCTGGAGCGCCGGCTATTTGTTGCCCGACGCATGGCCTCGGCCGAAAACAAGCGCCTGGACACGCCCGATACTTCATTTCATGTCGCAACGCTTTCTAACCTGGTAACCGTTTACAAAGGCCTGGTCATGCCGGCGAACCTGCCTGAGTTTTTCAAGGACCTGCGTGACCCGCGCCTTACCAGCCAGATTTGTCTTTTCCATCAGCGCTTTTCAACAAATACATTACCTAACTGGAAGTATGCACAGCCTTTCCGGTTCCTGGCCCACAATGGTGAGATCAACACCATCGCCGGCAACCGGAGTTGGTCTGAAGCGCGCACACCCAAGTTTCAAACACCCCTGTTACCTGATTTGCAGCAGATTCGGCCTCTGGTCAATCAAGAAGGTTCAGATTCTTCCTCGCTGGACAAAATGTTGGAAATATTCCTGGCAGGAGGAATGGATGTGTTTCGAGCAATGCGAATCCTGATTCCTCCCGCCTGGCAGGCCGAACCGGACATGTCTCCGGATCTGCGGGCGTTCTATGAATTTAACTCCATGCACGTCGAAGCATGGGACGGTCCGGCAGGCATTGTGATGACTAACGGGCGCGTCGCTGCCTGCAATCTGGACCGTAACGGCTTGCGTCCGGCGCGCTATGTTATTACCAGAAATGACTGGGTAACGCTGGCTTCAGAAACCGGTGTTTGGGATTACGCCGAGGCAGATGTTGTGGAAAAGGGCCGTGTTGGTCCAGGCGAGATGTTTGCTGTCGATACCGAGCTGGGTAAATTGTGGAGTTCGCGCGAAATTGACGAGCACCTCAAGGCCCGCAGACCCTATGCCAGTTGGCTGGCCGAAAACATCATCCGGATCTACAACAACGATGAACAGGAAGCCGAGGCTGCGGCGAAGTACATGCAGGATTCACTGGATGAGCTTCCAGTGTTCGAAAAACTTTTTTCATGCAGTCATGAAGAACGTGAGCAGGTTATCCGGGTAATGGCCGAGAATTCCGTCGAGGCGACCGGGTCCATGGGTGATGACACCCCTATTGCAGTCATGTCGCACCAGCCGCGTTCACTGTATGACTATTTCCGGCAACAATTTGCCCAGGTCACAAACCCGCCGATAGATTCTCTGCGCGAATCATCTGTCATGTCGCTGGAGACCTTATTTGGCCGTGAACATAATGTTTTCCAGGAAACCAGCACCCACGCGCACCGCGTGATCCTGCCCTGGCCGGTACTGAATATTGTCACCTATCGAAAGCTGTTGGAGTTGGATCAGCGCTGGTACCAGCATCAGGTATTTAGTCTTAACTACTCAGTTGAAAGCGATCTGGAAACTGAACTCAAACGCCTGTGTGACGAAGTCACTACTGCAGTGCGTGATGGCGTAGTACTCGTAGTACTTACTGATCGTGATATCAGCCCGGACACCCTGCCGATACACGCTTCACTTGCCACCGGCGCGGTTCACCAGCGGATGATCACCGAGGGATTGCGCTGCGATTGCAACATCATTGTCGAAACCGGCAGCGCACGGGATTCACATCAATTTGCGGTGTTAATTGGGCTTGGCGCCACTGCCGTTTACCCTTACCTGTCATTCCAGATTATCAATGATCTACAGGCACGCGGGGCCTTGAAAGGCGACCTGCTCGCACATCGAAAGTTTTACCGGCGCGGCGTGCGTAAAGGTTTGCTGAAGGTCATTTCCAAGATGGGAATCTCCTGTATCACCTCCTACCGGGGTGCCCAGTTGTTTGAAACTGTGGGTATTGCCCGTGAGGTCACCGACCTGTGTTTCCCGGGAACCGCCGGGGTTCTTGGTGGTGCCGGCTTTGCAGAAATAGAAGCTGATCAGCGCTTGCTGGCCGATGCAGCCTGGCAGGGAAATGTGCCGGTATCACAGGGTGGTCTTTTGAAGTTCACCTGGGGCGGTGAATTCCATGCCTATAACCCGGATGTGGTGACCGACCTGCAAGCCGCCGTCAACAGCGGTTTGAAATCGCAATACCAGATATTTGCCGACCGGGTGAACAAACGCCGCCCGATTGCCCTGCGTGACCTGCTGAGTTTGAAACCGGCAGAGCAGCCTCTTACGCTGGACCAGGTTGAATCGTCAGAGAAACTGTTTCCCCGCTTTGATTCTGCAGGGATGTCGCTGGGTGCCCTGTCGCCCGAAGCGCATGAATCTCTGGCGATTGCCATGAATACCATTGGAGGTGCCTCTAACTCAGGCGAGGGTGGTGAAGACCCTGCACGTTTCGGCACTTTAAAGAATTCCAAGATCAAACAGGTAGCCTCTGCAAGATTCGGTGTGACCGCTCATTACCTGGTCAACGCGGAAGTACTTCAGATCAAGATTGCCCAGGGCGCCAAGCCCGGCGAAGGTGGGCAACTGCCGGGTCACAAGGTGTCTGCTGAAATTGCAGCCCTGCGGCACGCAACGCCGGGTGTCACTCTGATTTCTCCGCCGCCACATCACGATATCTACTCAATCGAGGATTTGGCGCAACTGATTT
>JBLHGQ010000065.1:0-15469 GCA_047614505.1 Rhodothermales bacterium
CCTGCTTGATGAGCGATATCGTGCGTATGCTTTGCCTTGGTATGATTCACGGCGATCTTTCTGAATACAATGTGCTTCTTGCCGCCAGTGGCCCCGTTATCATTGATTTCCCGCAGGTGGTCAGTGCTTCTGGAAATAATGCAGCACGCTCCATGTTGTTGCGCGATGTGCACAACATCAGAGACTGCCTTGCCCGTTTTTCTCCGGAGTTGAAGGAAACGTATTTTGGCGAAGAGATGTGGGCTCTGTACGAGCAAGGAAATCTAAAAGCCGATAGCGTCCTGACTGGTATGTTTGATTTTGACCAAACAACTGCAGATGTAGATGCGGTCCTGCTGACCATCGAAGATGCCCGGCAGGAAGCAATCATTCGCCAACTGGGTCGTGTGGAGGCTGCAGAAAATGATTGACTGCAAGCCCCGTGATTCAGAAAAAATTCGCAGATGCAATCAGTGTCAGGACAGCTCATCAATGATTGGGTGCGCCATTTTTCTCTATGTTTCAAAGCCAGCGAACATAAGGAGCCTAAATGCAAAGTAGTTTGATTCTATTTCCTGTTTTTGGGTACTTATTGTTTACTCTGGGATTCTATCGAGCTACAAATGTTAAGGGTATTTTAGAGGCGCTTGCTAAAGGACACCTTGTTCTTTTCACGTTTATTGCGATTTCCACTGAGCTTCTCTCTTCACTTCACGCAATCACATTCACAGCCCTGCTAGTTGCCTGGTGCTTATTCCTGCTGGTTGGTTTTTTTGCCTTGTTCATTCACCAAAGAAGCTACAAAGTTTCTACACCAGGGTCCTGGGGAGCAAAGCCTGTAACGGCAATCCTTATTGGATCTATCACATTCATTCTGGCCATCACATTATTCACTGCAATTGTTTATCCGCCTAACACCTGGGACTCGATGACATATCATATGCCCAGGGTTCTACATTGGATCACAAACAACGACGTATCTTTTTACCCGACAGAAATTACAAGACAAAATTTCCAGATGCCTCTGGCTGAGTTTGCAATCATGCATCTTCAGGTTCTCACCGGAGGTGATTGGTATGCAAATCTTGTTCAATGGGTAAGTTTTTTGGTCTTGATTTCTCTGGGTGTTGTTGTAGCAGATGAGCTTGGGCTTGAAAGGAAATTACAGCTAATAACGGCAGTTATCATCGCCACTTTGCCAATGGCGGTTCTCCAGGCATCAAGCACTCAAAATGACCTCGTAGTGTCTGTTTTTCTGATGTCCTTTGGGCTTTTTATGCTACGTTTGCGAGTGAATTTCAGCACTGAGAATTTGCTTTTTGCAGCAATTAGCCTGGGGCTTGCCCTGTTGACCAAAGGAACGGCCTATCTATATGGTGTTGCACTCGGAATGTCTCTTGCGGTTCCTATACTTTTGGGGCGTAGGCACGGTGTTTGCTGTTGCACTACTACTCATCGCATGGTGCAAAGGGCACCACAAAAAAACGATATGGTATTCGATGTTAATTGAGACATGGAAATTTGCACCAATGTATCTTGAGATATATAAATCTGAAAATATCAGTGTTTTCAAGAAAATCGATAATAGTCGGAAATCCCACCAAACCAGTGAACTACCGAAAGAAATGTCATTGGTTGATCACTATGATTGACCAAGTTTTGGGGTGAAATATTGGGTAGCGGGAACTTTAACAAAAAAGAATCTCCCAGCCCTACTGGTCAATCTGTTTCAAAATTCATATTGTCTTAATATAAGCCCACTATAACGCGTCCATTAGCGCGTTTTCCATGGTGCCCAGATGTTACGAGGCCAGAAAATACTGGTGGTCGAGGATAAGCACACCACTGCCGTTAGGGAACGCGCTTATTGTTCCAAGGCGAATGCCCTTGGCGGTCAGCGATCGTCTTTCCATTCGATTGCCATTTGCAACCGCTTCGATTGTTTCATCTCGGATCTGTCCTAGACGTACCGGCATTTCCTCGGCCAGGGTTTTATCAATACACGAACCGGGTATCTCTTCAGCATCCTTATTCAGCTGTTCACATTCGCCGGAATACGCAGCCAATGAGGGGGAAGAAAGTAGATAGCCTAAAAGGCCAATTAAAATCTGTTGAATATTTAACAGTAATGGTGACCCCGTAATTTACAGCGCAGAAATCGAGATTCTGAAAGCAGCATAGTCTGCCGAGAACTAACACAGGCCTCATTTACCGACGATTTGTGCAGTCAGCAACTCACAGACAATGTGCTGCCCTTCGGTATTCGGGTGGATGCCATCGCCGGCCACCAGCAGATCGTTTATCGATTTGCCGGGTTGATTGTCGTAATCTTCGAAAACTTTGAACACGTCAATCAATGCAACGTCTTTATCTTTCGCAACGTCGCGCACATCCTGTGCATAAAGTACCAGCAAAGCGTTGATGCCTCGCTCCTGGTTGGTGTCGAGAAATCCCGGGTATTTTCGGAAAACGTCGACGTAATACGGGTCACTCCAGCGCATCGGGTTTGGGGTCATAAGAATGATGTCCGCGCCATCCTTGCGCAGCGTGTCTATGAAGTAGTGCAAATTGTCACGGAATGCATCACGGGTCAGGCGCGGTTTCGTTTGTCCATAGTCAGCATCAATCCACGAATCATTGATGCCGAATTGGATAATCACAATATCTGGTGCATGGCTTCTGACGTCCGCGTCCAGTCTTTCGCGTCCATCCAAAGTCGTAGTATTGCCGATGCCGGCGTTAATGACCTCGGCACGGATGCCGTGCTCCGCCAGGGTTTTCGGCAAACATTGAGCATAAACCTCCTTGATTGATGGCGTCCATCCGGAAGTTGCGGTTGTCGAGTCGCCAAAAGCGACGAGAAGGAGAGACCGGGAACCGGTCGAGAGGCTGGTCTGGGTCATTTGCACTGACCTCTCGATAGATTGTGTATCACTGGCTGAACCCGCGTTTGCCAAGAGCACTTCGAAGCTCGCAGATTCGGCCAGGATGTCGTATCCATCGTCCTTCATGAGACGCATGACGTAGGTTCCTGGCAGCACTGGCCAACCCCATCCTGCATTGCTCTCATCGAGCTGCGAACGACCCTGTGGGAGAGCATCGATGTAGGCCCAGGGTAGGCCGATTTCGTAGTCCCCCGTCTCATATTGTGCTGTTGAGCCGGGTAAATACACGGCGACGTAGTCGTTACGATTACCTGGTGCATTGTTCCAGACAATGGGAATGGCCTGGCCGACGGCGAAACTGTCACCGACTACTTCGATTGCCGCTTCCCGATCGCCATCCAGAATCCAGAACTCATTTTGCAGCTCGTTGCCGTCTTGTCCAGAGACACTGATTTGATAATGGCCAGGACCAAAGCTACTCGCGGCCAATCGATTACGAGTACCACTTCTTATAGAGTATTCGGTCGAGGTCAACTTTGCGTCGTCACTGGCGAGTCCAGTGATGACAGCCATCGTCTGCTGGCTACCCCCCTGGAAAATTATTTCAACATCCTCGTCTGTGCGATACACGCGTTTCCCGAGACCGAGTACAACGGGCATATCTGCCGGGATTACAGAAAAAGTCGATACAACGCCGCGATGATCGCTGGGCCATGGCGTTACACCGATAGAAACGTCGGCCCTTCCTTCTTCACCAACAATAATGCTCTCGCGAACTTCCGCCTGACCCGCATACCAGACGAAATCGATGCGATCCTGCGGATCATTGTCTCCGGGCGTATACGACTCGAGTGGTGGTCGGCCCGCCCACCATGTCAGGCCAGGATCGGCAACCGGATCAAGGTGCATTTCTCGCCAGGAATCCTTGAATCCTGCATCAGTGACGGCCCGACTAACCGGCCAGTCGACTGTGAAGAGCAAGAACGGACGGGTGCCCACGGCGGCTTCGGTCCAGTCCTGATGCGAGGGCGCATTGAAGTCACCAGTCAGAAATACAGGGATACCGCGCTCAATGAGTGTTGGCAGAATCTCGAGATAGGGCTGCAGCATCGGCAACCTCGTTGTGCGCTCCAGTGCAAGCACCTCTTCAAGCGCTTGGCCATCTCGAATCCGATCTGCGCCGTATGGATCTGACGGTAAATGCACATTCGCGAGTGCGACAACCTTGCCTGGCGATACTTCGACAAAAACATAGTTGCCGTTCGCACCTTGCGGTTCGACCAGCGGAAATTTTGAGATTACGTAATTACGCAAGTTGTAATGCCAGCCAAGCTCCGTAGCCAGGTGCTCCAGGTTGCCCTCCGCCTCCTGGATGCCAACGATATCGGCGCCGGATCGTCGTACCGCCTCCACAACCTTGTCGAAACTAACATTGGTCCCGCCCCATTCGATATTGAAGGTCATGACCCGAAGATCAATCAGTTCATCCGCGGTCGGGGCGCGGTCTTCCCGATCAGCACAGGCAGTAATAAAAATAATGGCTGACAGGAACAAAAACCGTAATCGAACGATGCGTATTTGTCGCATAGTCACCGCCATAATCTGAATCCGAAAGTCTACACCAACTGTGTTGCCTACATCATTATCAAGTCGTTCGGTGTGGGCAAAACGGATCAGGGCCCTTTTATCGGGAAAATGTGGGACCTTGATTGTGTTTGCCTCGCTATGATCAGTGGCATAATTGTAAAGCGATCTTGCGAGCAATCGTCGCCTACACGGCTACTCGATTCTTATCGATTTCGTTTTGGCGTGATTAAAGTAAATTGAATTAACAATGGAGCGAGAATTGGGTATGGATGAACGTCGAATTATGCTTGTGGCGACCCTTGTTGTCCTTGCGAGCGCCTCCCCGCTTGAAGCGCAAGCTGCCGAAAGTAAACGTGCGCTGACGGTCCAGGATCTCAGTTTAGTCAAGGACGTGGGGAGGCCGCACATTTCACCTAGCGGTGAGTGGGTCGCTTACACAATTACCGAAGTCGATGCGCTCGCAGATGTAACACGCAGCGATATCTGGCTAACGCGGTGGGATGGCTCGCAAACAATTCAATTAACTTCAACACCGGCGTCCGAACATACTCCTCGCTGGAGCCCGGACGGACACCGCATCGCTTTTCTATCGACGGGTACTGACTCATCCGTGGATCAATTGTGGCTCATCGATCAAAAAGGCGAGCATCTCAAGCAGGTAACGACCCTTGAACATGGCATAACGGATTTTGACTGGGCACCAAACTCACGAACACTTGTTTTGGTTTCCGAAGTCGCGCTAGACAACAAACCAAAACGAACTGCTGATGGGCCGATTGTCATTGACCGGATGCTGTTCAAACGCGACGGCTATGGCTACCTCGCAAATGTTCGGTCAAATCTGCACTTACTGGATCTCGAGGAAAAAAGCGCCATTCAGTTAACGGATGGTCCGCACCATGCGTTGATGCCATCATTTTCGCCGAATGGCAAGCTAATTGCTTACGTAACAAAACTGGGCGACGATCCTGATCGGCATGATAACTGGGACATACTCACGACCGTGCCGAAGGCCGGAGCACGGCCGAAGCGCATCAGCGAAAGCAATTTCATGGAGTGCGATCCTGTTTGGGGATGGAACACCGTAAGCCCGAGTTGGAGCCCCGATAGCCGACACATTGCATGTATCCAGAGCGGCGATCTGGATTTGTCATGGTTCACACTGCACCAGGTCGTGATTTTTACCACCATGGGCGACGCCGGCAAACAGCCAACCGCGATGCTGGACCGGAACACGCTCCAGCCTGGTTTTTCGGCGGACGGCAAGCAGATCTACTTCCTGCTGGAAGACGACCAAAGTACGCTGCTCGCCTCCATCACCACCGACGGCCGCGACTTACAACGCCTGACACCGGCAACCAGTACAGTGAGTGACTATAACCTCGGGCCAGATGGAAAGATTGCCGTGCTAACAAGTAGCGATGACTCGCCACTGGAAATCGCTGCACTCGAGAACGGCAATCTAAGACAACTGACTTTCGCTAACAAAGAACTACTGGCGTCGGTCAGCATGATGAAAACAGAGTCAGTGAGCTACAAAGCAGCCGACGGCACGGAGTTGCACGGCCTGATTATGAAGCCGCCCGGCTTCCAGGAAGGTGTGCGTTATCCGACTATTTTTCGACTGCACGGCGGCCCTGTTGCCCAATGGCAGCATGAATTCGATTTCACGTGGCAGCTACTTGCCGCAAATGGCTATGTGGTATTCGGGCCGAATCCGCGTGGCAGTTCGGGTCGGGGAGAAGAATTCCAGAAAACGATCTTTGGCGATTGGGGAAACGCTGATGTGCCCGATGTTCTCGCGGCTGTAAATTATCTTGTCGCCGCGGGAGTCGCCGATGAAGAGCGGCTCGGAATTGGCGGCTGGAGCGCTGGCGCCATGCTAACCAACTACACCATTGCCTCGGACACCCGTTTCCGGGCTGCCACGAGTGGCGCTGGTGTTTCCAACATGCTGGCAGGGTTTGGTACCGACGAATGGTGGAAAGACTGGGAAGCGGAGTTGGGTTTGCCCTGGGAGACACCCGAAAACTGGGCACGTGTTTCCTACCCGTTCCTGCACGCGGACCGAATCAAAACGCCGACACTTTTCCTGTGTGGTAGTGAAGATTACAACGTGCCGGTCATTCACTCCGAGCAAATGTATATGGCGCTGAAACGACTTGGCGTCCCGACACAACTCATTATCTACCCCGGAGAGAGTCATGGGATTGGACGGCCGAGTTTTCAGCGCGACGTGCTACAACGTTATTTATCCTGGTACGAGCAATGGTTGCATTGAGGTTTTTATGAATCGTTTTTCACCATTTTCGTTTTTGATTATTGCTGCGCTCATTTCTAGCATCAGCACCTCGCCGGATGCCTTGGCCAGCGATCTGGAACACAAAGTCGATCATTTCATAGCAGCTGAAATGCAGAAGCAAAATATTCCCGGCGTTGCTGTTGGCGTCTTCAAGGCGGGCGAGCCGATTCTGATGAAGGGATACGGTTACGCAAACCTCGAGCACCAGGCGGCCGTAACGCCCGCTAGCGTTTACCAGTCTGCATCTGTCGGCAAACAGTTTGCTGCTGTGGCTATCATGCTACTGGTCGAAGACGGCAAGCTCGCGCTGGACAGTTCCATCAGAACGTACTTTCCGGATGCGCCAGATAGTTGGCATCCAATAACAGTTCGCCACTTACTGACGCACACATCCGGCATTGCTGATTATTTCGAGGTAATGGGCACAAACGGCATTGAGGCCTATGACAGCCGGCGCGATTATTCGCAAGACGAATTGCGCAAAATTTTCTACACCTTGCCACTTATTTTCACTGCGGGCTCAGAATACAGTTACAGCAATTCCGGATATGCACTACTCGGCTTTCTTATTCAGAGAGTATCGGGACGTTTTTACGGCGATGAACTTCGCGACCGGGTTTTCACGCCGCTTGGGATGCACTGTGCAGAGGTCGTGAGTGAATCTGACATCATCCCCAATCGTGTTGCCGGCTATGAGCTAGTCAATGGAAAGATTAAGAACCAGCAGTGGTACGCTCCGACCAACAACACCGCTGATGGGGCACTTTACCTGTCCTTGCTCGACTACCTGGCGTGGGAGCGTGGCTTGCGGCAGCGCGCGCTATTAAGCGACCAGAGCTGGAACGAAATCCTTACACCGGTAACTCTGAGTGATGGCCGCCAGTATCCGTACGGTTTCGGCTGGAACATTAAACAATCGCAAGGGGCGCCCTGGTACTACCACAGCGGTGGCTGGCTTGGGTTTCACGTTTTTATTTCACGTTACCTGGCTAACGAGGTAACGATTCTGGTGCTGACCAATGTGGATATGGCCGAGACAGCGATAATTGTAGACGGCATTGCTGAGATCATCGATCCCGGTATGGCTAAATTGGTGAATCCCAGGACAGATGGCGTGTTCGGCGGGAAGTGAGAACATTGGGCCAATTGATGGACAGGCGCAGTGGGAATTGAAGCTGGGAATTACTGCAGATTTTCCGCTTACTTTAATTGCAACAGCAATCGTCTTTCCGATCGTTTTTTCGATTAACGGCGCATATAAGAGACGCGAAGCCGCTCTTGGCGACTATGCTTCTATCAAGCCTCACAGCAAAGCTATCTTTTTTGCCACCAGGGATTGGTTGGAGGATCCAGGAGAAGACGTTTTGGACCAGGTGCGGTCCTTATTGGGAAACTTGCTGGCATCATGCAAGACGCTATTTTCAAGCCCAGTAAGCGAACTGAGAAAGAATGAGGGTGAGGTGTATCGGTCATTTTCAGAGATGTCCAAATTTATTAAAAATCAATTGCGTGGTAACGGTCTGGCGACAGGCGAAGTTTCCCGTTGCAATCAGTACCTGAGTAAAATGTTCACTTCCTTCGAGCATGCAAAGCACGTTTATCAATACAGAACACCCCGAACCTTGGGGACCTTTAGCAGTGTCTTTATCACAGTTCTGCCTGTGCTTTACGGACCCTATTTCGCGTTCAAAGCATCACAATATTCATCTGAAGTGATTTACGTAATACCTGTGCTGTTTTCAATTGTGCTGGTGAGCTTGTCCAATATCCAGGAGCACCTCGAAATTCCCTTTGACGGAGTTGGTGAAGATGATATTACGTTCAACGTCGATGAATTTGTGGATCGACTTTATCACTAGTCCGATGATCTGAGTCGCTTGGTAAGGGGTCAGTTTTGGAATGGGTTTACCAATCAGATTAAGAAAAGACAGGGTGAGGTGTAATCCGACACGAGTTTTATTCTGATCAGATTCCTTTATTTTCTTGCAGCCAGCAGGCGGTCGATGATTTTCTGCATTTCCTCCCAGGTCACATTGATATCCGCATACTCTTCAGATGATTCGTAGCGGATAGGCCAGGTTTTGTGTGAAATCACCAGGTCGATGGCGGGCAAGACGACGATGTAATTGCCATAATGTCCGCGGCCCGCATATGCACTCTTATATTCGGGACCGTGCGTCGCCTCGTCAAATACCCACCACATATAACCATAACCATGCGGACCATCGCGACGTGACTCGGGGTTCATCTCATTCAGAGGTGTATGGGTGGTGACCAGTGCATCAATCCATTCGGCATCGAACAGTTGCACACCATTCCAGTTGCCTCGCCTGAGCATTAACTGCCCTACTTTGATCAGGTCCCGGGTCGAGAAATGCATGTGATAAGCCTGGTAGTGTGAACGCTCAAGGTTGCCTGTCTTGGCTTTTTCCAGGTGCATGGCGAGGTCGAAATCCTGCATGCCGGTTGGAACGACAATCTGGCGGTAGACTTCCTCGTAGATATTGCGACCAGTCAGTTTTTCAAAAACCGCACCGGCGGCATTAAAGTCCCAGTTGTTATACAGATAATAGCTTCCTGGTTGTTGAGAACCCCGCTCGGGTGCATCACTACTGTTATCACCGCCATTTGATGCGACATGATAAATACCGGAACGCGCACTGATCAGATCGCGAATCGTGGCCTGTTTTTCAATGGGCAACAATCCGCCGATATCGTCGAAACCGATGTCTTCCAGCGTGGCATCAAGATCAATGGTTCCGTCAGCAACGTATGGCCCATATAACATCGCCAGCACACTCTTGCGCACGGATGCGATATAGCTGGTTTCATCCTGTGGTCCATAGCTGTAAAGCAGTTGGCCTCCAACCGTGACCTGCATCGAATGGGTACTTTTTGCGACCACATAACGATCGAGCGCTTCAAGCCCTTCGATGCCAAAACCAAGCGTCTCAACATCAACACCTGGAGCAACTGCAACCGAATCTTTTTCAGACATCTTTTCACAAGAGGCCAACAGAAGCAGCAGTGCTGCAACCAGTATTGATTTTATTGATAGTTTAATCATTGATAGCCTTTGAGCCTGTTTACTCTGGCACTTTACACTGACTCCATTATTTTTCACCCCATAATTTTCTATTTCCTGCGTTTTAATTTAGGGAGTTAGCTGCCTGGTCGGTGTCCGGTTTGTGGTACCTGCCACGGAGATGGAAAGCGAGGCAGGCCGCTCAATCATAAACAGGCTGGGTTTCAAATGTATCCGGCCACTCTAATTGCAGTTATTTCCATGCCATTAGTTGTCTTGCTTTCGCCTCACTTTTTACTTACCGTCAACCGGTCCAGAATTGAGCCGGAAACTGATGACCAAATTTCTGACCGCACTCCTGACCCTTAACCTGATATCCGTGAATGCAATGGCCAAAAACGTCGAAGATCCATTCCTGTGGCTGGAAGAAGTCGAGGGTGAAAAAGCCCTGGCCTGGGCCCGTGAAAGAAACGCTGAAAGCCTGGCCGTGCTTGAAAAACTGCCCGAGTACCAGGCCTTCTACGAGAAAAATCTCGCCGTGTACGACTCGCAAGAGCGCATCGCATACCCGGAGATTCGCGCCGGCTACCTATATAACTTCTGGCGCGACTCGAAAAATGAGCGCGGCCTGTGGCGCCGCACAACCAAGCAGGAATACGGCAAGGATGAGCCGGTGTGGGAAACACTGATTGATTTGGATGAACTTGCAAAGCAGGAAGAAGAAAACTGGGTGTGGTCCGGGTCCTCCTGTTTACATCCCAACTACGAGAAATGCCTTATTTCACTGTCTCGTGGTGGCGCAGACGCCACGGTGACCCGGGAATTCGATATCGCGACAAAATCCTTTGTGAAGGACGGTTTCTACCTGCCGGAATCGAAGGGCGGAGCGGGGTTTGTTGACGCCGACACGGTATTCGTCAGCACCGATTTCGGCGAAGGCAGCATGACGGAATCAGGCTATCCGCGTGTGACCAAGATCTGGAAACGTGGTACACCGTTGTCCGACGCATTGACCCTGTATGAAGGTACAAATAAGGACATCGGCGTATTCTATAACCTGACGCACACTCCTGAAAAAGACTACCTGATGGTCGTGGTAGCGCCAACTTTTTTCACCCGTGTTATCTACCTGTATCAGGGCGGTAAGCTTAACAAGCTGGACATTCCTGAAGATGCGGAAGTAGAGACCATATTCAAAAACCAGCTTCTGATTAGTCTCAAGTCGGACTGGAGCAGAGACGACCAAACCTGGAAGCAGGGTTCTCTTGTCAGCGTCGACCTTGACGAATTGCTGGCCGGCGAAGGAAAAGTCAATGTCGTACTGCAACCGGACAACCGCTCCGCCATCAGCAGCGTCGACCGAACACTCGACATGGTGTTGGTGAATCGCATGGAGGACGTACGTAACCGCCTGGATGCGTTCAGCCTCGTGGAAGGCCATTGGACCAGCCGGCATATCGATGCACCAGCCATGGGCAGAATCGGTGTGCAAAGCACCTCAGAAGCAAGCAACTTTTTCTTTTTTACCTATACCGATTTCCTGACACCCACGACCTTGTACCAGGCCGAAGGCATATCAAAACCAGAAGCTTCGAAGTCTTTGCCGGCGTTTTTCGACGCCTCGCCATTCAAGGTGGAACAGCACTTCACCCATTCCAAAGACGGCACCCGGGTGCCCTATTTCATGGTTTCTGCTAAGGAACTGGAGCTAAACGGCAAGAATCCGACCCAGATTTACGCCTATGGCGGATTTGAAGTCTCGATGCGCCCCAGCTATTCCGCCACCATCGGTATGGATTGGTTGGAGGCCGGCGGGGTGTACGTACTGGCCAATATTCGTGGCGGCGGAGAGTACGGACCGGCCTGGCACTTGCAGGCACAGCGGGAGAATCGCCAGCGTTCCTACGATGATTTCTACGCCGTTGCCGAAGACGTGATCGAGCGAAAGATCACCTCACCCCGCCACCTCGGCATCCGTGGTGGATCTGGCGGCGGCCTGTTGGTGGGCATGCTGTTCACGCAACGTCCGGAACTGTTCAACGCGGTAGTCTGCCAGGTGCCTTTACTGGATATGTACCGCTTCGACAAGCTGCTGGCCGGCGCAAGCTGGGTGGAGGAATACGGCGACCCGGACAGCCCGGAAGACTGGGCCTGGTTGCAAAATTATTCGCCCTATCACAACCTCGACCCGGACAAGGACTATCCGCGCGTCTTCTTTACCACCTCCACCCGCGATGACCGCGTACACCCGGGCCACGCACGCAAAATGGTGGCCAAAATGAACGCCATGGGCAAACCGAATTTTTATTATGAGAATATCGAAGGTGGACACGGCGGCGCGGCCAACAACAAGCAGTCCGCCAAGGTGCAAGCCCTGATTTACACCTATATGTTGAACGAACTCAGGTATATTCCGGAGTGAGAGTAAATTCAGCTAAGGGTGAACTCGAACTACCATGAACGAAGTCTTTCGACCTATGATCTGAATTTCTTGGCGCCAAGTACCAAACCGGAGTTGGAACAATGCCTGAAAAAGGGTCAGAAATAGTTGATATTAATCGTCACCCTGCACATGGCATCAGTCGTATTGGTACTGCAGTGCTCCAGGTGGGGTTTAAAAAACAGCATGCGGTTGCCCACTGATTTAATTTTCGTACCGTCGTGAAGCTTTGTGTAACCATTGCAGCTGTTGACCATATAAAGAGCTCCCTTGGCGTCCTCCCAATTATTATCCGCATGCGCTTCGTGTTCAAAAAATGTGCTATCGCGTGGGTAGAGATTGGCTTTACAGCGTTGTAATTGCCGCAAGTCTTCCAAACGTTCCAACAAGGGACCCAAAAGTAGCTGCGTCCATTTGGACGTTGGTGTGGAAAGATACAAAAGATGCACAAGGTAAATGCGCATCTCATCGAATTCCTCCACTTTCCTGTTTCCCACTACGTCCGGTGAGAAATGCCAAGGGAATTGCTCAAGCCATGGATTCCGGGCAATTTCGGCCGGTGACAAGCTGAATGCCCCCTGTGAGGTCAGGGTATCGCGCATCTTTTGATGGATTTCTATCGGCAGGAAATTATCAACATACCCGTAGCCCTTTTCTGCAAAGGAGCTTGCATCTAAACGATTGCGTGATATCGGACTAGTAACACGACTCTGGTTCAAAACTAAGTACTCCCGCCATGCTTGATTCGGGCCATCGCAAATTGGCAGCAATGTCCTGGAACAGATTCTCAATCGACCCGAAAGAGTGTCGGCACATTCTACAGCTGTCATCGTAGTTAATTCTATCCTCCCACGATGCCATGACAGGGAATCGAGGCGAATGGAGGGAGTCAGACGTTAAAAAAATGGGAATCGCTCATCTAATAGGGACTCCGGGTTCAAGGCAGGCAAGAATGATTCAACCAGTTTGTCACAATTTCCATGAGCTTGATTCGCTTGCCGGAGAACGCGTGATCCGCATCTTTGACCAGGAAAAATGACACGTTCGCGCCGGCTTCTTTGTAAGCTCCCGCGACAGCCGTCTGGTTGTTGACGGCCCATTCACCATCACCGTCAGGGGTGACCATCAATGTCGGGGAACCAGCTAAATCATCAGCCATAAGCCCCAATTCATATTTATCCTTGTTTGTATAAATGTCTTTGATGGCAGCATCCCGCTTAAATCCTTTCAGAATCGACCGTTCTCTCAACCACGGCCAAAGTGGAACATCTTCTGCTAGTGATCGCTTGGCTGCCCCACCGATGTCAACTGCAGCAATTCCTGCGACGCAGGCAATGCCCTTGTTGTTGGCCGCCCCAAAAAGTGCGTAAAAACCACCAAAACTGTGGCCAATAAGAACAATGTTTTGGGGATCAATTCGAAGAGCACCCGCTTCGCCCGATTCACGAACAAATCGAATCATCGCGGCCACATCTTCATTCGCATTGGGAATTGAATACTCACCTTCGCTTCCCCAGGAACCCCGGTAATGGAAGAACACAACATTCCATCCCACCCGACGAATAGCCTGAGCCAGATCAAGGTTTTTTTCATTGCCCGGGAACCCGTGCAATAAGATCACCGTCGGGTGCGGGCCTTTGCCATTGGCGAGATAAACAATCGCATGCAGGGCATGTCCATTGCTATCGACGCCCCCGCCCGTCATCACAGGCGGGTAGTCTGGATCAACAATTTCAGGGTCAGACAGAAAAGATGGCCGTGAATCTGCAAAAACAGATTCAAGACAAAACAAAAAAATCAGCATTACGCGTAAAAAGGTCAATTCAAATTCCTCGAAGAGGTTAATTGAAATTACCGCATCTTGCCGGTAGTTCGCAATTAATCATTCAAATAAAGGGATTGGATCCAACTTTTATTCTCTTTGTTTTAGTCGGCACCAGAAATTCATCGTTTCGTATTTCCCAGTTGGTTTACAATGTTCCCTGGCAAGGAATGATGTTTCGGCATTGCATCAAATCCCCAAGAATATTTTCACTTAGGCCTTGAAATTTTGACCTTTCGCCCTAAGTTAATGTTAATTAAGGATTAATAACATAAGAGGACATCACAATCAGTATTCAGACAGGAGAGCACGTACTTCACCCCCAACATGGAGTAGGAACGGTCAGATCAATTGAGAATCGCAAATTTTATGGTGGTGCTGAAGCCAGCTATGCGAATCTATATTTTGAGCGTGACAATTTGACATTCATCGTTCTTGAAAAGGAACTGCCAGACCAGGTTCGCAAGTTGATGCCTCAAAAACAGGCAAAACAAATCCTGGACTTAATCAGGACCTGGGATGGTAAGCCCAGTTCTGCCTGGAAGGTCAGGTCAGAAGCTCATCAAAGAGCAATTGATAGTGGCGACCCATTTGAATGTGCAAAAGCCTTCAGAGAACTGCATGAAATGGCCCGAGAGGATGCGTTGAGACCCCAAGACAATGCTCACCTGAATCAGATTAATCAGTTGCTCAGCGAAGAACTGGCACGCTCACTAAACAAAGCGGACAAACAGATAAGGCAACTCATTTCGGAAGCGCTCGACTCCTGATTTAGGAATAAGAGTCAGATAACGGCAATTAGGGTCAACATGGAATAACCCGGTTCAGCGGACACATTAATTAAGCCGCTGGACTTCCCGCGATAACCAGACACTTCAGAACTTCAAAGAAAGCACTGAACTCCAACCAATTTGTCCGACAGATGAACGATAAATTGGTGGGAGTCCGGTATCTGATTGTTAGCCTCAGGTGTTTCTGAAGCCAGTCAGCTAGTTCAGATCCGCTGCCTTTCGCTAAGAAAACAAACCCAAATTCCTGTTACTTTTTGCCATGTTTTCACATTGTGTTTTGTAGCAGAGATTTGTGAGGACCATTTCGGAAAAAATCAAGGCAAAGCGTCCTTCTTCCTGAAGGTTACTCTGACATTTAAATTTGACCCCAAAATTATGACCCCATAATTATTTCGTTGCCCTGGGTTATCATGTAGCCCACCTTTTAGCCCCCTATTACGGAACAAGCCCATGATGCGATGCCTGACCTTTGTAGCCATTTTGACACTGACCACATCGCACAATATATCTGCGCAGGAAAAGCCGGCGTTTTCCGCGATGGATGTATTTGAACTTGAGTGGGCAACCCAGCCACAATTTTCACCTGATGGCAGCAAGGTGGTCTACATCCGCAACAGCATGGACATCATGCAAGATAA
>JBLHGQ010000066.1:0-15423 GCA_047614505.1 Rhodothermales bacterium
CCAGCAACAGAAATTCGGCGTCCATGCTCTCGATTTGTTCCTGAACTTCAGGACGTGTATCAAATGAGCGAACAATTGCCCCCATCGCCTTGGCAGCACCAATGGCCGCCAGACCAGCAACGCCTGCACCGATGACCAGCACTTTGGCAGGCGGAACTTTACCAGCAGCGGTAATCTGACCGGTAAAAAAGCGGCCAAAGTGTTGCGCAGCCTCTACGACAGCCCGGTAGCCACCGATATTTGCCATGGAACTGAGCGCGTCCATTTTCTGGGCACGCGAAATTCGCGGAATGCTATCCATGGCCATCGCTGTGACACCGCGTTCTGTCAGCGTCTGAAGCAACTCAGGATTTTGTGCCGGCCAAAGGAAACTGATCAGGGTCTGACCTGTTTTCAGTTGCTCAACTTCTTCATCTGAAGGACCACGCACTTTGAAAATAATGTCCGAACCGGCAAAAACCTCATCGGCATTTGCTGCAATGCTACAGCCTGACTCCTTGTACTGCGCATCAGAGTAATTCGCGGCCGAACCAGCTCCTGATTCAATTGAAACATCAAAGCCCAATTTGATGAGTTGGGTGGCTACATCTGGAGTGGTGGCTACGCGCTTCTCGCCCGCGTAAATCTCTCTCGGTATACCGATTCTCATTAAAAAATCTCCGCTTGATTTGCCGTTCTTAGATCATGTCTAAATAACGTAATGATTTATTTATTCCACGCCATTTCGCTGATCTTTAACAGCAGTTTTTGATTTCCGGACAAGAGCATACCTTCAATTTCTATCTGCGGGTAGATTCAGAGCAGCTAAATTAGTTTGTAAGCGGTTTTAATGACCGTTTTTTTGTCCAGGCAAGCATGCGAAATCCCCAGGCTGCGAATCCCATCCAGAAATAGACGTAATCGATCATCTGGATATCTTCGTAATAAAAAAGTTCGTACCAATAAGCGCTGAACATCACGCCCCATAAGAAATATATTCCGGTCTTGTGTAATAACCTCCAATGCTTTGAGCTCAGTTTGCGACGGGCAAATTTGAAAGAGGTAATGGTCATCGCGAACAGAAACAAATAACCCGGCACCCTTTCCACAAGACTGTGGATGCCGTTTTCATTGGCCATGTAATAGTCATAATGAACAGTGGTCAATATCACGATAAAAAACAATTGCCAGGCCATTCCCGAAGCAAAACAAAGACCAATGATGCGTCGATTCTTAAGCAGCCATTTGCTGAATGGATCCCGAAAGACATAAAAGAGTGAAGAAGCAGCGAATGCAAGAAACAGCCAGGGTACGGCGAGGCGAACCGAGAACGTAATCATTGCACCTGTGCCGGCGGGCGTGGACAAATCCGTCGTCGACATTTTCATCAAGGCGGCAATACACATCGGTGTCACAATAACTGCAAACAGATACCAATCATTTAAATACTTGCTGCTGAGAATAGATGGTTGGTTTTTTGCCATGAAGTATCCTTTTTGTTCACTTTATTACCAATATTTACTATCGTAACGCAAGCATCCATGCCTGTCGGTAAGGAAAACCCAGGTTCTGGTCAATCTGATAAAATGTTAATCATGCAAAAAAACGCAAAATCATTTGTTTCTATCGCCTTGATTTTGACCGGGCTTTTGATGGTGATGTTTGGCAATTTCTGGGCACCCATTACTTTTCAAGTGCTCGCAAGTTCTGAAACCGGCGCGTGGATGGAGCACTTCATCGCGTTTTTCCCTTTGGCAATCATTGGTGTGGGTGGCGCACTGTACAGCTCAAAGTAAAGTCTCATCCATAAGATTTGCGAATCATACGCCACGCAAAAATTGCTGTGGCAATCCACAAAATGGGTCCGGAAGACAGGATGATTATTTCCGACAGCGCGTCACTACCAGTGGCTTGTTGGTAAGGGCGTATATACCAGGCCATAAATATGCCGTAGAACACCAAGGTGTAAATCACCATAACCAGAGGGAACCTGCGCGTGATACGGGCCCTGGCCGGGTCCAGTTCAGATTCCGGTACACGGTGAAGGCGCATGCGATAAACCTGTTCCTCGCGACTGACCGTCCCAAGCCGTGAAACCACCAGAACCACCACCAGACTAACGAGACCGCCCAACAGAATGGGGTCCAGCCAAATGGGCAATGAAATCCAACCCAGCGTTTCCAACGCTTTTGGGATGGCATTAAATAGAAATCCGCTAATGATTCCCCAAAAAGCCGCACTTGCCGTAATTCGGCGACTCCAAATGCTCATCAGCGCGACCGGGCCCCAGGATGAGGCAAAAAGGGTGCCGACAAAATAAGTGAGCCAAAACAGGTCGACCGGAGTAACAAACGCCAAAAGCAAAACAACAATACCTATCCCAAGCATTGTGAACCGGGTCAGGCGTAGCATTTGGCTGTCGTCCAAATCCTTGTGCGCAAATACATCGTTACTGGTGCTGAAACCCACCAGCGAAAGAAAAGTGGAAGCTGATGACAAGGCTGCGGCCATGATTCCAGCCAGCAAAAGCGCTCCCATTATGGGCGGCAATAAATTTTTGGAAGCATAAATCATGACTTCATGCGGTGGTGTAATGCCGGAATCAGACAGGTTGACCACTGCACCTGCGAAATACAGGGTGATTTCCAACAAACTGAGCGCAACCGCAGCGACGCAGGCCGCACGCAACACTACGTGTTCATCTCTGGCAATCAGGTAGCGACTGGATTGCCATGGGCTCACGGCATAAACCATGCCCCAGGCCAAAGCAATCGTTACATTCCAAAATGCGAAATGCAGCCCCGAACTGAAAGGCGCATCGTCGCCAACGATTCCGGCCCAGGACATGAGGTCCGGTTTTTCCGGCAGCTGTGTGAGATCAAAAACGGCCTGACTCATGCCGCCAGCATGATCAATCAGAAACAGCAAAGCCGCCAATGCGATTGAGGAGAACAACAGGAACATGATGGTGTCTGTCAGGATGACACCGCGGGTACCCGAGTACATGGTAAAGGCGGTATAACTAAGCCAACTGACAACTAAAGCCTGGGTGTAGCTAATCGGTACTACTTGAGTCAATAAATAGGCAGCACCCTGTGTCACGGCCAGCAAATAACCACCCAGACCAAAAATGATGGTCAGGCCGGCCGCCGTCTGAACCTTCTGCGAATTAAACCGTTGACCGAAGAAGTCGGCCACGGTTATGGCCCGGCTACGTCGAAGGTAGCGGCCAAAAAATAAGGCCCCGTAAATGTAGAACGTGGCTGCGATGGCCGGCCACAGCAGGTATGGACCTGCCTGACCTTCATAAACAAAACCGGTTTCGCCGAGAAATGCATTCGTGCTGATCAGGCTGGCAACCAATGTACCAACAATTAACAATGTGGGAGCGCGACGCCCGGCAACATAATAGTCTTCAAGCTTCTTGACCCGGCGACCCGCGTAATTGCCAACAGCAATGTAGATCATAAGGCTTATCAGTATGGCGGCGGTATAGATGTCCATGGCGAACTCTGGTTCAGGTGATCAATGCAGACGCATGATAGTTGATTCTTCACCAGAAAATTTCTGCAATTTCCGTCCTGGTTATTGATACGATATTCAATAATGAGCAATAAACACGATATTTCGCTCACCGAGGCATATTCGGTTCAGTCACCAGAAGACAATATTCGCCTGTATGCAAATTGGGCAGAAACCTACGACACAGATTTTGTCGAAAAGGAAGGCTACATTGCATACCTGGGCCCGGCAAACCAATTACTGAAAAACAAATCCGACATTTCCGGACCGGTTCTTGATGTTGGCTGTGGTACTGGCGTGGTAGGTGTGGTGTTGCACGAAGGTGGAATTGATACTGTGGACGGTGTAGATATTTCTGAGGAAATGCTCGCGCAATCGCGTAAAAAATTGAGCAGTAAAGGTCAAGCCGTATACCGGAATCTTATGCTGGCCGATCTGACTCAGAGTATTGATATTGCCGATAATGTGTATGCCGGAATCGTCAGCGCAGGCACCTTCACCCATGGCCATTTGAAGCCTGAGTCGTTGGATGAATTGTGGCGGGTGGCCGAACCGGGTGCTTTTTGTTCTATCGGTATCAATCCGGATCACTTCAAACAACAGGGTTTTGAGGACAAAATTAATGCTGATGTCGCCGCAGGCAAGATCCGGGATCCAAAAATTGTTCAAACTCAGGCATACGCCATCAAGCGCGAAGATGGTGACCCGGGCAATGACGTGTCTCTGGTTCTGGTTTGCCGCGTTATTTAGCTAACTGACGGCCACTTTTTACCGCGCCAGAAGATCTTTTCACCAGTGGTGATTGATGCTTTTAGCTAATCGATAAACGATTGGCCATCCAGTTGAGCGCTGATTTCCGGCGGCACACTTAATTCAAGATGCATCACGATGGAAGGCAGGATGTCGACAATGGCAGGTGATTCCCAAAAGCGGGAATTAAGTTTGTCGCTATTAGTCGCAATCCATGTCCTGCGCTCACGCTCGGATTGCAGGCCGTGATCCTTGCCTGTCAGTTCTTCCCGCCCGTGGTCGGTTGTCACAACAATCAACCAGTCTTCCCCGGTTTCAAGTTGGCGTTTTTGTACCGCCTTCCAGATCTTTCCGACATGATCATCCATCAGCGAAGTAATGGCCAATAACTCAGGGCCGTCGCCATAGTAATGAGCGACATCGTCGGAGTGCTGCATGTAGACCCAGGATAAATCCGGGCCTGTCTCGATGACATAACGCGCTGCCTCTTCTGCAACCAGTAAATCAATAGCCTTGATGTATTGTCTCATTTCATCCTGAGGGAATCTGACGGTATCCACATCAAAGCCGTCAAAGTGATAATCGAGCTTGTGACCACCAGCAGCAGGCAGGCCGTCGCCGATCAATTTCGTCCTGTTATCGAGCCAGGTGGAAAAGATAGCGGTTTTTAATGATGGATCATGTTCTTTGGCAATATGGAAAATATCCCAGTAATGATAATTTGGCGCGGCTATCTCATTGTCGTAGACATTGTGCTTATTGGCCCAGGTTCCTGTGATCAGGTTGGCATATCCGGGCGCGGAGTCCGTCGGGGTTTCAGATGGCCCGCCGATTTCTCCACCGGTGAATGCTCTTGTGTAACCTGCGGCGCCCGAGATTTGGTCAATATTTGGCGTATCTGCCCGCTCAATGACATCTGCTGGAATTCCATCAATGATTATGAATATTGCCTTTCGAGCCTGAACAGGCGGATTCAACCCGGAATTACATGCGCTCAGAATTATTGCTGTAGCCAGGTAAGCAAGGAATAGTTTGCTGATTCTGATTCCTTTGAACTTTAAATTATAAGAAATTTGAATGATTCTTTTCGCTCCTGACAAGCTTTGATGCTATCACTTGACCTCGCCAGAGGTACAATTAATGCACCTCATATTGTGATACAAAGTACCGCGGTGCGTTGATTCAGAAGACTTGGGAGACTGTCTTGATGAAACTTCAAAATGTTGAGAAAAAAGATCATTTTCTGAAAGTTAATATTTCCGGTACATTTTCCCGGTTTCACTATTTTTGGCTCAGAGACAACTGCCCTGACTGCAGAAGTGCCAATGGACAGAAACTTCACGAAAGTAACCTTCTCGACCGCGATGTAAATCCAGTATCAATTAACTATTCAGATGAGGAATTGGTCATCGACTGGAGCGATCATTCGCAATCTGTCTTCCCCGTATCATTCCTCCAGAAATGGCGATATGACAATGTCGCCTTGAATCAAAGCCGAGTTGTTTTATGGGACAAAAGCATTCAGGACAAAGTTGTCCGGCATGACTATGAGACCGTGTGCAATGATGAGGTTGCCTTAAAGCGCTGGTTGCGCGATGTTGCCGACTACGGTTTTGGTTTGCTCAAGAACGTGCCTGCGGTTGAGGAAAAAATCTTTGATGTGGTTGGCTTGTTTGGCTTTGTTCGCGAAACCAATTACGGCAAGCTTTTTGAAGTCCGGGCACAGGAAAATGCCAGTAATCTTGCTTACACGCCTCTGCCATTAAGCGTTCACACCGACAATCCCTACCGCGACCCATGCCCTAGCCTCCAGCTTCTACACTGCCTGGTTCAAGCAGATCAGGGCGGGCTTACTGTCTTGTCTGATGGATTTTATGCGGCCAATAAATTGCGCCAGGAAGCACCTTCTACATTCGCACTTTTGTCAGAACAACAGGTGGCGTTTCATTATGAAAGCGATGATGCGGTGCTGGACAATTCGGACCCAATTATTAGTCTTGCCAGTGACGGTAGCTTTAAGAAAATTCGAATAAACAACCGATCCATCAGCCCTCTTCATATCCCTTTCGAACAGATGCTGCCATTTTATGATGGCTTATTTGAATTCCGCAGTATTCTTGAAAGCGAGGAAAATCAGTTTCGTTTCCGGTTACAACCGGGGGATTTGCTACTACTCGATAATGAACGGGTATTGCATGGAAGAGCAGGAAAGAGCACAGGTACACGCCATTTACAGGGCTGCTATGCAGACCGCGACGGTCTACTGAGCACACTAAAGGTTCTTGAAAGAAATGAATAATGATATGAATGCCGATCAGGTCATCAGGGAAATTCTGAAAGCATATGACGCCTGTGGACATCTCGATTACGGCGAAAATATCAGCATGCAGGAACATATGTTGCAGGCGGCTCATCTGGCCCAAAGCAAGGGCGAGAATGACATTGTCGTCGTGGCAACCCTGCTACACGACTATGGTCATCTCATCTGCAATATGCCGAACAACACTTTTGCGGACGGCTTGGATAATTTTCATGAACAACTTGGAGCAAATTCACTTGAAGGCTGGTTTAGCGAAGATATTATTGGTGCCATCAGCTTGCATGTAGATGCCAAACGCTACCTTTGTTCTGCAAGTCCGGATTACCGCCATAAGCTCAGTCAGGCTTCAATCACCACCCTGGAAGTTCAGGGAGGGCCAATGAATGAGCAGGAAATGGTGCGCTTTCGCGAACTAAAGGGTCACCAAATGGCGCTCAAGGTTCGTATCTACGATGACCAGGGCAAAGACCCGCAAATGGAGCGCCCGGGGCTGGCGCACTATATCCCCATGTTACGAAAATGCATGATCATTTAATCAGGCCAATCAAATTTTGTCGCCGACGCCGCAACTACCAATGTTTCTGAAGCCTTTTTTGTTTTTTGAGCCACAGCACTTGCATGACATAACCCGCCAGAAATATGACAAAAAATGCCAAATAAAATTTCTTCAACAAGGGATCAGTGGGATTGCTCAACACCGGATCCTCTACCGGCAGGCGTAACAGGCCATCTGTTATCGCGGGAATCATGTGGAAAAGCAAAGTTCCTGAAAAACAAAAGGTTTGAAAGTAATCGGCTATCCTGGCAAATATCGGTAATTTAGTGATAACAATGCCACCGGCCAGGGCAAGTAAGGTAAGAACCGCAAGAGCGTGCCCGGGCCCAAATCCGTCATGTTTGTATATCATCAGGGCAGTCACCGCCGTAATAAACGTACAGATCAAATAAAGTTGACCCGTTTTCTGCTCCAGCGTAATTACTTTGTCCACCGCCAAAGTGTAAAACCCCGAAATAAGGGCAATACAGGCGATAATTGTATGGAACCAACCAAGCAAGGTAATTTCAGGCATAGGGCAAGTCTGCGTTAATTTGCATATGAGTATAAGGGGTTTGAGTAAAAACACTTCTTTTTCTTGTTGTCAGAATATCCGCGCACGGTCGAAAAGCAGACTTTCGGGAAGCGCCGAATTCGAGATGCTGACAAGCGGCGTTTATCTTGTTTGGCGACGATAGCCCGATGGCAGCGTGGTGGCGCAGCGGACCGGCAGCGAAGAAAACCTGCAGGCAAAGTGGATGTTCTGCTTTGCATGGTACAGTTTGAATATCAATACCGTGCTACAGGATATCGAACACAAATGAGCTTGCTGAGTCCGGATTCAGACCGCGGGATCAAAGAGAATGTAGTCATAGAATTATAAGGGAAGCTCGGCGAACCAACATGCAATACTCCTTCTCGATATCCTTTTCCCTTCCAGCAACGAGCTTGGCAACGATCAGGTCGTGCGGTTCAATGCAAACAGCTCTGCCTGGCTTGGCGTCATCCCTTTCAAACGGGACTGCGCGTTTTTCCCAGCCCGAAGGCAAACTGGCGGTGCTCATTGTCCTTTGCAATTCGGGCAGCCGCACGTAGCACGTGGGCAAGTTGTTCGCGATTCATGGCTGTTTCATTTCCTCCCGCCAGGCTTCAAGCACACAAGCCCTTTCCTCTTCACTGAGCAGACCAGCCAAGGGATTGTTCTGGCGTAATTCCCTGCTTTTTGGTGAAGGTGAAATCAGCGATTGAAGCAAGCGATCAGTTGGGCCATTTAACAGCGCTTCCCACTCTTCGAGCCAACGATTTGCCTGGCCTCGAACAGAGCGCCTCATATTTTTAATATTTGCCAGTGCAAGATGTTTAGCAGCTTCAGGGTCACTTACGATCTTGCCTGCAGTGGCGTAAGCAAGCCATAGACTGCGTCGCTGATCGCGGGTAGATCGATTGGTTCGGGTTCGAATCAGCTCAAGATCGCTGCGCAGAATTCGACGATGAGTTCCTATTGTTGTGAACGGCAGTTCACCTCGCTCACAGAGGTTTACAACGTGTTGCCGTGACGAATTCAGAAATTTTGCTGCTTCTCCACTGGTGAGAAGTTCGTCAGCGGGGGCCGCTGTAAGTCGGTCATATGTTGAGGTTCGCATGATCCAAATCATATCACTAAACCCAAAAAACACAATATATGGAAATATTTTGCGTTTTTTGGCTATAGAGTTAATATGAGAACTTCAAATTTTAGTGCTTATCGCTCAATATTTTTAGACCTTTTCAAGGAATAAATGTGACCAGCCTTAAATGGCCCGGGGAACGCCGTCGAACCTCCTGTTGACCAGTTTATTTCCAGACGCTCAACCTGTTCATACTCACCAAGCCCAAAATGGGCCGAGGGTTCATCGAATGAAAGATATCCGCCGCTGGCTTTGAGCTCACGTAACTGGTGGCGCTGACCTTCATCTCCATAATGAATAGTGAATTTCGTGCCGATACCGTCCCGATTACCCACCTCGTCGTGCATCCGGAAAACAATACTGTTTCCACTGCCTGCATTGTTTCGCAATAGCCACAAGGGTCCGTTGATTGAATTGGTGAAGAAATCGAGGTCCCCATCTTTGTCAAAATCAACAACGGTGTAGGCGCTGACAATCATATTGTTCTGCAAACCGAAAGAATCGGTTTGATCACTGAACTTCTTGCCGGCTTCGTTGTGGAAAAAGAAATTAGCCGTCGTCCCTGAAGGGGTAGCCCTGAACCAGGAACCGGCAACCACGAAAATATCCTGCCATTCATCATTATCGACATCGGCGAAGCGCGCATTCCAGCTCCAGCCGGTGAATCCCACACCGGCTTGCTCTGCCTTATCATTAAAGCGGCCTTCAGATGAATCCCAGGCTAACAGCACGTTCTGATTCATGCGTTGTGGAATTGATTGCTCCAGCATGGTCGGGTTGTGGGGCAAAACGGGTTCGAAAAAGTTGAGACACATTGAATAAGTGCGCGACTCGGACTTCGGGATATATTCGCAAATCTCGGCGTCCATATTGCGTTGCGCGGTCATCATCACCTGCATGCCTACACAAGCATGTTCGTCAGGCGTACCGGCCAACGCCGCACACTTGCGAACATTGTCCGGCCGGTGATTGGGGCCATAAAAAAAACTGCGCCGGGTAGCCATGTTATTGCGGCACCGGTTTCGCTCTGTTGCAATGACAATGTCATCGCAATACTCATCCAGGGGCAGAACCGGCATTCGGGCAGAAGGCCCTGTGGCCCGGGCCGTAATCTGATCGAGGAAAATATCGAGATCAAGATCGTTGTCAAAGTCGCCGGTATCGATGCTCATCGTTGAATGTGTCGATTGGGGGATGATTCCAGCACTCTTTTCTACGGGCTGAAAACCTCCCTTTCCGTCACCATGATAGTAAAAATCCGGTGCATCAAAGTCATTGCCTACAATGAGATCGAGCTTCCCATCGCCACTCCAATCCGACAGGAGTGTGCTGAGAGTCTCACCCACCAGTCCGGATAGTGGCCTTGCCTCAAAACGGGCGTCATTATTGATCAAGATCTCGTTCCTTGATCGCGGCGGCGGATGTTGCTTGCCCATACCTGCGAACCAGTTGCCTACGATTACGTCCAAATCTCCATCCTGGTCGATATCGCCGAAGGAAGTCGACAGGCTCAGTACCGCCTCGCCCCGGGGTGGTTTTCGCAAGCCTGCCCTGGTGAACTTCCCATCATCGCTGAGCAGGTAGAAATTCCCGTCCAGGTAGCTAGTGCCAAACAGGTCCAGCCAGCCATCGCCATTGAGGTCGACCAGAGCAATACTAAATATCGATGCGTAGCTGTTATCGGACACGTCGACTTCATGCTTTTCAAAGCGCTTGCCGCCCCGATTTATAAAAATGTTGATCAAAGGTCCACTTACGGAAACAACATCCGGCCATCCATCCCTGTCAATATCGCCGGAGGCTATTCCACCGCCGTTGAAAAATGGCGGGAAGAAATCAGCCGGCCCGAAAGAATTCGCCTGGTGCATGCCAAAAATATTGCCGTCATAACGGGTAAACGGCACAGCATCGTTTCCCGCCCGGGGCTGAAATGCTTCGGCTGTCATGCTGACAGGATGCCCCTCGGCATCGCTTTGTTCTTCGACACCGGCTATGGCGATCTGTCCAATAACTACGAGCAGGCTGGCGGCTGCAATCGCCAACAGAAAAACTCGTTTTTTGGCACCGATGACCAGACTTGTCATTAATTTACTCATTCATATAGTCGACTAATTTGCTTGCTGCAGATACTCAAGCATATCCCGAATCTCGGCCTGATGAATTTGATCCGCGATGATGCCTCCGATGACACCAATGACAAGCAGCACAGCAGTCAGGACCACGGCTACCCGCATAGAAATTGTTCTGGAAACGATAAAAAACGGATAGACACTGAACACCCCCAGAGTGAACAGCAAGGTCATGGAATATATCATCGGTGCGCCAGCAGATATCAGCACTGCCACCAGCACGATATCAAACGCTACCGGGACCGGGAGGAAGATACCAACCAGCGCAACTACAGCCACAGAGAGAATACCCGGTTCATGTTCAAGCAGGTTTGTTAGCGGCATGAGGTGAACCACAACGGCGCCGAGTAAGCCTGCGAGCAACATCAAAGGTATCGTGCGTATCGCAATGTAAGCCAGGTTTCGACCCAACTGCATGGAGGCGCCCCGCATAGCTGATAACCAGTTCTCGTTGACCGGAACCGATGCTGGCAGCTTAATAGCGCAAATATCATCGTTGTAGGTCTGCACCCGCTCTTTCACAAATACCCACCGGGACAGCAGCGGTACCAGCAGCAGAATAAATATCAGCGTCTGGGTCAGTTTAATCACTGCCAGATAAAGCGGGAAAATCGAAAACAACATACTGAGTACAATAATATTTAACGTCGGAGAACTGAACATGGTTGATAAGGTGGTTTCGAGCCGCGCGCCGCCATCATGCATGCCTTTTGCAACCGGGGCTGCACAGTTGACGCACACGCCTAGCGGTGCACCGACGCCAACACCAATGAGGGTGTTCACAAAGCCGTTGCGATGGCCGCGCGCGGGAATCAAGCTGATCAGCGTGAGCAGGCAGGCGCCGATCATTAAGCCAAATGCCATCCCTTCGAGATTTGTCTCAAGCCAATTGATGGTAGTTGATGCGATGCGTGTAGCGATGCCATCGCTGGGCTGGATCTGGATTGATGCCTCGAACGAGAGTGGGTCTTCGAGTCTCGCCGAGCCACCCATGATCGATTTCTCATCTAGTGACGGGTAACGCGATCCGCTCCAGAACGTTACGGCGGCGAGCACAATCACCACGCATACGAACATGATCCGTTTGTTGAATTTCAAGGCCATGAACCAAGCTTACTATGGTTGGATTGTGAACAATACAAACCCGACACTGGCGCTTATGACCAAGTCAACGTCGCATTATGGTGTTTACCCGTCTATGATAGATGCTAAGTTTCATAATCATTGCGAAATCTGTATGATCTTTCACTGATTCTACATTGATTACTGCGAGCGATTAATTACAAATAGTTGTCCCACACCAAATTTGAGGATATTTTCGATGATGAAACCTACCAGTATGCCGACCATCCAACGCCGGTTATTTTTTCCCAAAAAGAAACTACTATGTATTGCCATGCTCAGTGCAGGCTGCGGCGGTGCCTATGCGCAAGATGCGGAAAATAAAAGTTTCACCATTGAAGAAATAATTGTTACAGCAACACGCCGTGCACAAAACATGCAGGATGTGCCGATTTCTGTACAAGCCATGACCACAGAAACACTCGATCAACTGGACGTGGCCTTGATTGACGATTACATCAAGTATCTTCCCAACGTATCAGCGGCTTACAGAGGCCCGGGCGAAGGTGTTATCTATATGCGTGGCCTGAGTGTTGGTGCTCTTGGCACCCAGGGCCAGGCTTCAATTGGTGGCTGGCCTAATGTAGCTGTTTACCTTGATGAGCAGTCCACGCAGATTCCGGGCCGTAACCTTGACGTATACGCAGCTGACCTTGAACGTATCGAAGTATTAGAAGGCCCGCAGGGAACATTGTTCGGTGCTGGCGCACAGGCAGGCGTTTTACGTTACATCACCAACAAACCCAAGATGAATGAAACCGAGGCCAAGTTCAGCGCCAGTTATGGCTCGACAGCACATGGCAATTCGAACAGCGCTTTCGAAGCAGTTCTGAACCTCCCACTAATCGACGACAAACTGGCTACACGTATCGTGTTGTATAACGAGAACCGTGGCGGTTACATAGACAATGTAAAGAGCACGTTTACGCGCCGTGGTACAGACGTTGGTTTGGCGATACGCACCGGCGGCCGGGTACCGGAAGACTCGCTAGTCATCAACAATAATAATATCGCTGCAGATGACATTAACGATGTTACCTACAAAGGCGTGCGTATCGGGTTAGCGTATAATATTAATGATGACTGGGATGTCTTGCTAACGCAGAGCTTTCAGGAAATGAATAGCTCGGGCGTGTTCTACCAACTACCGTTCGGCTCAGAGCTGCAGCCATTGAATCCGCTAGAAGTTACACTATTCAATCAGGCGGAGGTCAAGGACGAGTTCTCGAACACCGCGTTGACCATTAACGGAAGGCTGGGTAACCTGGATTTCGTGTACAACGGCGCGTATTTGCAACGTGATTCTGCGCAAATCGCCGATTACACCAACTATGCGCGTGGCGTATGGGCTAGTTATTACCAATGCACCGGCTACTCCGGTAGTTCGGTCGACAAATGTTATTCCCCGTCGGCCACATGGAACGATGTCACAGAGAACCAAAACACGAGTCACGAATTCCGCATAACAACGCCGAGCGAAAGCCGAATTCGTGTCGTTGCCGGTTTGTACTATGAAAAACGTGAGTTGGCAGACGACACCGATTGGCAGTACAAAACGGTACCAGAGTGTGTCATCGGTGGGCCGGATAGCTGCTTTTATCCATTGGATCCGACAGCCAGCGCGAAATTTGCATCTGCAACGCTGATCAATCCGAACCAGCGCAGCGCAAACTCCGGATTTATCGACGACTTCTCGCGCACCTACACGCAAAAGGCTGTATATGTTTCCCTGGACTTTGACATTACGGAAAGCCTGACTGCCACTTTCGGTACGCGCTATTACGAGATCGACAATGTAATGCTCGGCGCCAACTACGGTAGCTTCTATTGTAAAAGCTATGGACCAGTCACTGTCGAAGGCCCATGTGATTCCCCACCCAACGGACCGTTCGGCACCAATCTCGACGAACAGACTCCGAACAGTTCCAATGTTAGTGATACCAAGAGCCGCGCTAACTTAAGCTGGCATGTCAACGACGATGTGATGCTTTATACGACATGGTCGGAGGGTTTCCGCACCGGCGGATTCAATCGTGGCCCTGGCAGTGGCAACCTTAATGACGCGAACGGCGTTGCACAATGGTTCGTTCCATTGCAATACGCGTCGGATGACCTGATCAACGTTGAGTTCGGCTGGAAAACTCAATTGATGGATAACCGCTTGCAGATCAACGGCGCCATTTACAAGGAGACCTGGGAGAATGTCCAGACCGGTATTTTTGCCCCGCAGTTGGGCCTTGGCAACCTAACGGTTGGCTTGAACGGACCGGAATATGAAGTCAACGGAATTGAGGTTCAAGTCGTGTGGGCAGCAACAGAGAACCTGACGATTGAGGGCTCAGCATCGAGTAACGACAGCGAACTCACCAATTCGCCGGCCCTTACCAATAACAATCCTGCCAGCCCGACCTTCGGCCAACCAATATCCACCGCCTTTCTCAGCAATGGCTCCGAGGTATCGGTTGCAAACGTGTTTGGCAGTCGTGGAGACCCACTGGCTAACTCGCCAGATTTCCAGGGTAATATTCGCGCACGTTATGAGTTCGAATTCAACGACAAACAGGCATTTTGGCAGCTGGGAATGGCACATCAGGCAAGCTCTTTGAGCTCGGCTACATCGGTAAATCAGTTTGTTATGCCATCCTGGACGGTTTACGACGCGGCCATCGGCGTGTCCATGGACACATGGCGGCTGGAGTTGAATGTCCATAACCTGACTGACGAGAACACGAGTACGTTTACCAACGCTTCACAGTTTATCCTCGCCGAAGTACCGATGCGCCCGCGCACCATTAATCTTCGCCTGGGCTACTCTTTCGGTAATTAGTAAGCAATGCACAACGGCGGGCCCTTACCGGCCCGCCTACTTTCAAAGGAGGCGGAATCACAAATGAGTCCGCCATTTTTTTAAGCGTACAACGATGGAAACGTCCATGACCTCCCCCGCACCTTCCGACCTTGATGCAGTCGCATCAGATTTCCGCGGTCTGTTGGAGCAAAAACGCTTCCAGGAAGTGGTAGATCAATCAAAGGCTCCCCTTAAGATCGACCCCGGTCACCGCGATCTGCTTTACATGCTGGCAGTCGCGCAACGAATGTTACAGCGTATCCCGGAGGCCCTGGAAACATTAGCCACACTCGAGACCTGGCATCCGGGTTACCCGCGCTTGTATCAGGAGCGTGGTCACTGTCACATCTTTCAACGCAAGGCACCCGAAGCCATTGCTGCCTTTGAGCACGCCACGTTTCTCAACCCTGCACTACCTGCAAGTTGGAACGCACTGAAAGTCTTGTATCGAATGAGCGACCGGCCTGAAGATGCTGAGATTGCGATCCAGCATGTGAAAAAACTCGAGTCGCTGCCATTGGAAATCGTCACTGCACGCAGCCTTGTGGCGG
>JBLHGQ010000067.1:0-15397 GCA_047614505.1 Rhodothermales bacterium
GGGGACAATGTCCAGATGCAGGTTGAGCTGATTAACCCGATAGCGATGGAAGAAGGCTTACGTTTCGCGATACGCGAAGGTGGCCGAACCGTTGGTGCTGGCGTAGTCGCCAAGATCCACGAGTAGTACGAAAATAAAATTAACTGATCGTCAGAAAGCTGGCAGCTGTATTGGCTGACCAGCTTTTCTGATCTTGAAGATTTACCGATAGGCCAGTAGCTCAATTGGCAGAGCAGCGGTCTCCAAAACCGCAGGTTGGGGGTTCGAGTCCCTCCTGGCCTGCCAGGATTGAGAATGGATACTGGTAACAATAATGTGTTGAACCTTGAAATATGAACCAAAAAATAGAAAAAATTCATTCACCCATACTTGACAGCTTGTTGTTGTTGCTTGCTATTGGCATGTTGCTGGGCGGAATAGGTGGGTATTACTACTTTCAGGACATGGCCATTACAGCTGTGCGTGTCGCTGGCTTGATTGCAGTGGCATTGACGGCATCGTTTGTCGCAGCCCAGTCAGATAAAGGCGGCGCTTTTTTCCGCTTCTTGAAAGAAGCTGACATTGAACGGCGCAAAGTAATCTGGCCTAGCCATCAGGAGAGGGTTCAAACCGCCATGATGGTTATTATTGTTACGTTTCTGATTTCTCTTCTATTAGCTGGAATTGATTTTGTACTAGGTGCCCTGATTAGATCCCTACTCAGTGGTGGAGCTTGAACCATGGCTAAACGATGGTACGTAGTGCATGCCTACTCTGGTTTCGAAAAACAGGTAAAGCGATCACTTGAGGAAAGAATTGAACGCGCTGAAATGCAGGATGTTTTTGGCGAGGTTCTGGTGCCGACCGAAGAAGTTGTCGAGATGAAAGGTGGCCAGAAACGGCGTTCAGACAGGAAATTTTTCCCCGGTTACGTACTGGTGGAAATGGAAATGAACGAAGACAGCTGGCACTTGGTAAAAGATGTACCCAAGGTAATGGGTTTTATTGGTGGTACTTCAGCCCGTCCGGCACCTATCACTGAACGCGAGGCGAATGCGATTTTAAATCGGGTTCAGGAAGGCGTGGACAAGCCAAGGCCGAAAGTCTTGTTCGAACCTGGTGAAATGGTTCGAGTTGTAGACGGTCCGTTCAATGACTTTAACGGAGTTGTTGAGGAAGTGAATTACGATAAAAGCCGTCTGCGGGTGGCTGTATTGATTTTTGGGCGTTCTACACCGGTGGAGCTTCAATTTCACCAGGTGGAGAAAGCCTGATTTTTTAAGTGGCCTTTAGGGGTCAATGAACATTGACGGGGAGCCTGAGCATTAATGGCCAGGCGATTGAACCCGGGGAGATAAAACATGGCTAAGAAAGTTCTGGCTTATATCAAGCTGCAGATTCCTGCAGGGCAGGCCAATCCAAGCCCACCAGTGGGTCCTGCTTTGGGCCAACATGGTGTCAGCATCATGGATTTCTGCAAAGCATTCAATGCTTCAACACAGAAAGAAGAGCAAGGTATTCCATTGCCTGTAGTGATTACGGTGTATGCGGATCGCACATTTACTTTTATTACTAAAACGCCACCTGCTGCCGTACTTTTACGCAAAGCTATTGGCATTCCCAAGGGCAGCGGTGTTCCTAACCTGGAAAAGGTCGGAAAAATTAGCCGCAGCCAGTTGGAAGAAATCGCGCGGACCAAAGAGCCTGATTTAACCGCAGCAGATCTCGATGCAGCAGTGCGAACGATTGCAGGTTCAGCACGTAGCATGGGTATCGACGTTGAGGGAGTTGTCTGATGGCTAAGCATGGAAAGAGGTTGCGCAGCATCGCTGAGCTGGTTGATGCAACAAAGATCTACGGGATTGATGAGGCACTGGAATTGCTGAAGAAGAGTAGCAAACTTAAGTTTGTTGAGTCTGTTGACGCTGCAATCAGGTTGGGTGTCGACCCGAAGAAATCCGAGCAGAATGTTCGTGGTTCAAGTGTTTTACCCAATGGAACAGGAAAAACTGTTCGTGTAGCTGTTTTCACACAGGGTGAGAATGTTGATAAGGCGATAGCAGCTGGTGCCGATGTAGTTGGCATGGATGATTTGCATGACCAGATCAAAGGTGGCGATATGAACTTTGATGTGGTGATTGCTTCTCCGGACGCAATGCGTGTCGTTGGCAAGCTTGGCCAGGTGCTGGGCCCACGTGGTTTGATGCCGAACCCTAAAGTTGGGACTGTTACGGTTGATATTGAAACTGCGGTAAAAAACGCCAAGGCCGGTCAGGTACGTTTTCGTACTGACAAGGCAGGCATTATTCATACCACTATTGGTAAAGCTAATTTTGAGACTGAGGCCCTAAAGGACAATCTCAATGCTTTGCTGCGTGAATTGGTCAAATTGAAGCCGTCGTCAGCGAAAGGCCAGTATCTTAAGAAAGTGGCTTTATCTACAACGATGGGTCCTGGTCTGGTTGTAGACCATACCCAAATTAAATTTTAGTCAGAATTTAAGATTTTACCGGCGATGCCGGTGAAAAGGCGGGCTGATTTTTCCGGGTAACCGGTTAAAAAGAAGCCGTCAAAGACCGTAGGTGCCGGCATACCAATGAAAGGTATCTGGTTTAAAAGCGTTCCGGGGAATCGGGCGCAGCCTACGCAGATGGTGGAGCCCCCGCTACTCAATTGGGTTGTAAAAGCACAATTGAGTAGCGGGGTAACCACTGAAGAACCCCAAGTGAGAAATGCTTGGGTTCTGTGGCGGACATAAGGTTCGCCATGAGTCAACGAGATCGGTCGATATTCGGCCACAAGACTCGAGGAGGTAAGCAATGGCGCTCAGTATTGAGCAAAAAAAGGCAGTTGTTGCGGAGGTGGCTGATGTAGCCAACGCTGCATTAGCTGCTGTCGCGGCGGAGTATCGCGGCCTGACTGTTGAGGAAATGACTGAATTACGTGTTAAAGCACGTGAAAGCGGCGTTTTTCTCAGAGTGGCCAAAAATACACTGGTTCGCAGAGCTGTAGAAGGTACCGAGTTTGAATGCATACAGGATTCGCTGACAGGACCTCTTTTGTTGGCATTCAGTATGGAGGATCCGGGTGCTGCTGCACGTCTGGTCAAGGACTATTCCAAGTCCCATGGCCATTTGGTTGCAAAACTTGTCGCAGTTGGTGGAAAGGCCTATGACGCGTCCGAACTGGACCGCATGGCTTCCTTGCCGACTTACGATCAGGCAATTGCAATCCTTATGGGCGTGATGAAAGCACCGATAGAGAAGTTCGTCAGAACGCTCGCGGAGCCTCATACCAAACTGGTACGTACTGTTGCAGCTGTGCGGGACGCCAAGCAGGCGGCCTGAAAGTAAAGAATAGTTATCCTGGATTGATTTTAATGATTAACCGGTGACCCAAAGGGCCACCCCGACAAAATGGAGAGACGACAATGGCCGTTTCAAAAGAAGATATTTTACAAACGATTTCTGACATGAGCGTGATGGATGTTGTAGACCTGATCGAAGCCATGGAAGAGAAATTTGGTGTTTCAGCCGCAGCTCCTGTTGCCGCCGCAGCTGCTCCAGCCGCTGGTGGAGAAGCCGCAGTCGCTGAAGAGCAAACCGAGTTTGACGTAAATATGAGCTCATTCGGTGCACAGAAAGTACCAGTGATCAAAGTAGTTCGTGAAATTACCGGTTTAGGCCTGAAAGAAGCGAAAGACCTGGTTGAAAGCGCTCCTTGTAACGTCAAGGAAGGTGTTTCAAAGGACGAAGCTGAAGCAATAAAGACGAAACTCGAAGAAGCAGGTGCTTCAGCCGAGGTTAAGTAAATCGTTTTCCTGCGTGCAGGAAACTTAATGGATACGGCTGGGGACGCAAGTCCTCGGCCTGCTCCTGTTGGTTTGACGGATATGACATTCGTTGAACCTGTTGGCAAGGCCAGTTCAGCTCTAATTTAAGAGCCAGAAATAAATAACCCCGGCAAGGTTACAGCGAGGCAATTGCGATCATGAAGTACTCTTTCACAGAAAAAAAGCGTATCCGCAAAGATTTTGGCAAACGGCAATCGGTACTGGAAGTTCCGTACCTGCTTGAGACACAAATCAGATCATATGCGGAGTTTTTGCAGCTTGATGTTGCTGCTGATAAACGTCGCGAGCGTGGTTTACACGGTGCATTAAAGTCCGTGTTCCCGATCGTTTCCTATTCTGGCAATGCAGCCTTGGAATATGTCAGCTATATGCTTGGCAATGCTGCCTTTGATGTACGCGAATGTAAGCTACGCGGAATGACCTATGGTGCGCCCTTGCGTGTAAAGGTCCGGCTTGTCATTTATGACAAGGAAAGTTCCGCTAAAGTTAAACCTGTCAAATATGTAAAGGAGCAGGAAGTTTATATGGGCGACCTGCCGCTGATGACCGAAACCGGTACCTTTATCATTAATGGTACTGAACGAGTCATAGTTTCTCAGTTGCATCGTTCACCGGGCGTGTTTTTTGATCATGACAAAGGTAAGACCCACTCAAGTGGAAAGCTGCTGTTTTCGGCGCGTGTGATTCCGTACCGTGGTTCCTGGCTTGATTTTGAGTTTGATCCCAAGGACGGTATTTTCACTCGTATTGACCGTCGCCGTAAATTGCCGGTTACGATCCTGTTGCGTGCTCTTGGCATGACTAACGAGGAAATTCTCGACACTTTCTTTGAAACCAGCAAGGTCACATTGCTCAAAGAAGGTGCAAAACTCGAAGTAATCCCTGAACGTTTGCGCGGAGAGACCGCATTATTTGATATCAAGGACAAGAAGGGCAAGATTATCGTTGCCAACGAAAAGCGTATTACCACACGCCACGTGAAACTGATTTCCGAGGCGGGTGTGAAGGCGATGGAAGTGCCTGATGATTACGTGATTGGCAAAATCATTTCACATAATATTGTGGATACCGAGACCGGTGAAGTTCTCGCAGATGCCAATACTGAAATCACCGACGAATTGCTGGTCATTTTGCGTGAAGCAAAGATCAAGAAAATTGAGATTCTTTATGTTAATGATCTCGATCAGGGACCTTACATTTCCAACACCCTGAACATAGACCCGTCAACAACTGAACTCGAGGCTTTGGTTGAGATCTATCGCATGATGCGTCCGGGCGAGCCGCCGACCAAAGATGCAGCCCAAAACCTGTTCAAGAATCTTTTCTTTGCCGAAGAGCGTTACGACCTTTCCAACGTTGGACGCATGAAATTCAATCGTCGCGTTGGACGTGATGAAATTGAAGGTTCCGGTGTTCTTAACCGCGAAGATATATTGGCTGTATTGAAAGTGTTGATCGACATTCGCAATGGCAAAGGCACAGTGGATGATATTGATCATCTTGGAAACCGCCGGGTTCGCAGTGTTGGTGAAATGGCAGAAAACGTGTTTCGTGTTGGTGTTGTCAGGGTTGAACGAGCTGTTCGTGAGCGTCTTTCTGTCGCAGAGAGCGAGGATCTTTCTCCTCAGGAATTGATTAATGCCAAGCCGGTAGCGGCGGCAGTGAAAGAGTTTTTTGGATCAAGTCAGCTCAGCCAGTTTATGGATCAGAACAATCCTTTATCAGAGGTTACACATAAACGCCGTGTATCTGCTCTTGGGCCAGGTGGTCTGACCCGTGAGAGGGCTGGTTTTGAAGTGCGCGATGTGCATCCGACTCATTATGGTCGGGTTTGCCCAATTGAAACCCCTGAAGGCCCGAACATCGGGCTTATCAACTCCTTGGCAGTTTATGCCCGTACCAATGATTATGGATTTCTTGAAACGCCGTATAGGAAAGTCGCCAATAGCAAAGTAACCAGTAATGTTGAGTACTTGTCGGCGATTGAAGAGGGCGACTATGTTATTGCCCAGGCGAATGCAGAACTGGACAGCAAGGGCAAGTTTATTGATGACTTTATCCCTTGTCGTCACCAGGGGGAATTTACGCTTACAGACCCTGCTGAAGTCAACTATATGGACGTCTCTCCAAAGCAGATTGTTTCTGTGGCAGCGTCGCTGGTTCCATTCCTGGAGCATGATGATGCAAACCGTGCATTGATGGGCTCCAATATGCAGCGTCAGGCTGTGCCGACACTAAAAGCTGAAAAGCCTTTGGTTGGAACCGGCATGGAACGTACGGTAGCCACTGACTCAGGTGTTACCGCAGTTGCCAGGCGTGGTGGGCTTGTTGATCAGGTTGATGCCGGCCGAATTGTGGTTCGGGTTAACGAAGAAGAAGTACCTGCCGGTGATCCCGGAGTTGACATATATAACCTGACCAAATATCAACGCTCCAATCAGAATACCTGCATGAACCAGCGTCCACTGGTACAGGTTGGCGATTCGGTTGAGGCGCGTGATGTGCTGGCCGATGGTCCTTCAACTGACCTTGGTGAGTTGGCGCTTGGACAGAACATGCTGGTGGCGTTTATGCCCTGGAACGGATACAACTTCGAGGATTCTATTCTGATCTCCGAGCGCGTCGTTCAGGAAGACCGCTTTACCACAATTCATATTGAAGAACTGACATGTGTTGCCCGTGATACGAAGTTGGGTTCTGAGGAAATTACCTCGGACATTCCCAATGTAGGAGAGCACAATCTGAACAAGCTGGATGAGTCCGGAATTGTCTACATTGGCGCAGAAGTAGGTGCTGGTGACATTCTGGTGGGTAAAGTTACACCCAAAGGCGAAACCCAGCTTACACCTGAAGAAAAATTGTTGCGTGCTATTTTTGGCGAGAAAGCATCTGATGTTAAGGACACATCTTTACGTGTTCCATCCGGCATGGATGGCACTGTAATTGACGTTCAGGTCTTTACCCGTGATGGTGTCGATAAAGATGACAGGGCAGTTTCTATTGAAAAAGATCAACTTCGTCAGGTCAGAAAGGATCTGGACGACCAGTTGCGAATCGTAGAAAACTCTATTTATCAGCGTATTGAGAATGCCTTAAGCGGTAAAACCGTTGATAAAGGCCCACAGGGCATTAAGAAAGGCAGCAAACTAAACGCCGAGGTCTTGTCCGGACTTGATCACGATGACTGGTTTAAATTGCGGACCGACAACGAACAAGCCAATGAGCTTCTGGAGCAAATGGCTGATCAGTTGCGCGACCAACGCACAGTATTCGATGAAAAATTCGAAGAAAAGAAGGGCAAGATTACTCGCGGTGATGATTTGGCACCGGGCGTACTCAAGATGGTCAAGGTCTACATGGCGGTTAAACGCCGGATTCAGCCAGGCGACAAAATGGCTGGCAGACACGGTAATAAAGGTGTGATTTCAATGATCGTGCCGCAGGAAGATATGCCATATATGGAAGACGGAACGCCTGTGGATATTGTTTTGAATCCGCTTGGTGTGCCTTCCCGTATGAATATTGGCCAGGTCCTTGAGACGCATCTGGGCTGGGCAGCAAAAGGTCTGGGTCATCGTATAAAAGCCATGATCGATGAGAAGGCAAAAACTGACGACATCCGTAAGTTCCTGAGCGATATTTACAACAGCGACCAGGATGGCAGGGTAAATATGAATCAATTTACTGCTGCAGAAGTCAAAACGATGGCTGATAACCTGGTTGATGGTGTACCAATGGCGACACCGGTATTCGATGGCGCACCTGAAGCTGAGATCAAACGTTTGCTAAAACTGGCGAATTTGCCGGAGAGTGGTCAAACAACACTGTACAACGGTCGTACCGGCGACGCTTTTGATCGTCCGGTTACTGTAGGTTACATGTATGTGCTTAAACTCAACCACCTGGTGGATGACAAGATGCATGCACGCTCAACCGGGCCTTACAGCCTGGTAACCCAACAGCCATTAGGCGGTAAGGCTCAGTTTGGTGGTCAGCGCTTCGGAGAGATGGAAGTGTGGGCGCTGGAAGCATACGGCGCGGCATACACCTTGCAGGAAATGCTTACAGTGAAATCGGACGACGTTGGCGGCCGAAATCATATGTACAAAAACATTGTCGATGGAAACCACGAAATGACGGCAGGAATGCCTGAATCTTTCAACGTACTAGTGAAAGAAATTCGTTCACTTGGTATTAACATCGAACTCGAAGAGACCCCATAGGAGATTAACGGTGAGAGATCTGCTTAATCTATACAATCGCCAGCGCCAGCCGCTGGAATTTGACGCCATCCGAATTGGCCTTGCGCCCCCGGATTTAATTCGTTCGTGGTCATTTGGCGAAGTCAAAAAGCCTGAAACAATAAACTACCGCACATTTAAGCCGGAAAGAGACGGGCTTTTTTGCGCTTCAATTTTTGGGCCTATCAAAGATTACGAATGCCTGTGCGGTAAATACAAGCGCATGAAGCATCGTGGCGTTGTATGTGAAAAATGCGGTACCGAGGTTACGTTAACCAAGGTTCGTCGTGAGCGTATGGCACATATCGAGCTTGCCAGTCCGGTTGCGCATATCTGGTTTTTGAAGTCGCTTCCCTCCCGTATTGGTCTGATACTTGATATGACCTTGCGTGATATTGAGCGCATCCTTTATTTTGAATCCTATGTGGTGCTTGATGCCGGCATGACCGAACTCGAGAGAGGTCAGTTGTTGACTGATGACCAGTACCTGGATGCTGTTGAGGAATATGGCGATGAGTTCGACGCCAAAATGGGTGCGGAAGCAATTTATGATTTGCTGCGTAGCATTAACCTCAATGAAGAAGTGCTTCAATTACGTGAAGATATTTCTGCGACGCGATCAGTAACCAAGCTGAAACGCCTTTCCAAACGCGTCAAATTGGTTGAAGCTTTTATCGCTTCCGGTAACCGTCCTGAATTCATGATTATGACGGTGCTTCCAGTACTGCCACCTGACCTGAGGCCACTGGTGCCTTTGGATGGTGGACGATTTGCCACTTCTGATCTCAATGATCTTTATCGTCGTGTGATCAACAGAAATAACCGTCTGAAACGACTGCTTGAACTCAACGCGCCGGATATTATTGTGCGTAATGAAAAACGTATGCTTCAGGAATCAGTTGATGCATTACTCGATAACGGTCGTCGTGGTCGTGCTATTACGGGTACCAATCGTAGGCCACTGAAATCGCTGGCCGATATGATCAAGGGTAAACAAGGTCGTTTCCGTCAGAATCTTCTGGGTAAACGAGTCGACTACTCTGGTCGTTCAGTTATTGTGGTTGGTCCGACACTGAAGCTTCACCAATGTGGTCTGCCCAAGAAAATGGCTCTTGAGTTGTTCAAGCCGTTCATCTTCAGCAAACTACAAAGAAGGGGCATGGCAGCAACAATCAAAGCGGCCAAAAAGCTGGTAGAAGCCGAGCGTTCCGAGGTTTGGGATATTCTTTCGGAAGTGATTCGTGAACACCCGGTTCTTTTGAACCGTGCGCCAACTTTGCATCGACTTGGTATTCAGGCCTTTGAGCCGGTGCTGATTGAAGGCAAGGCTATTCAGTTGCATCCGCTTGTTTGTACAGCGTTTAATGCTGACTTTGACGGCGACCAAATGGCTGTTCACGTTCCTTTGTCTGTAGAAGCACAGCTCGAAGCACGTACGTTGATGATGTCTTCTAACAATATTTTGTCACCAGCAAATGGCGAGCCGATCATCGTACCTACACAGGACGTGGTACTAGGTCTGTACTACATGACCCGTCAATTGGTTGGAGTTCCCGGTGAAGGTATGTATTTCTCGGATATCGAGGAAGTGCATCGTGCCTACGAGAACAAAGCAGTTGAACTGCATGCAAGTATCAAAGTGCGCATAGACGAGACCATCATTTCCGAACATGGCGAAGAGCGGCATGAGACCAATCTGGTTGATACGACCGTAGGCAGAGCTTTGCTGGCGGAAATCCGGCCAATCGGCATGCCTTTCCATTTGCTGAATCGCGCACTCAAGAAAAAGCAGATTACTGCATTAATCGATTCCTGTTATCGCCGTCTTGGCCTCAAGAAGTCAGTGGTTTTTGCAGATAAGCTGATGTACACAGGTTTCCATTACGCAACCATTGCCGGTGTTTCAATAGGCATTGATGATCTTCAGGTGCCGGATGAAAAGAAAGGCATTCTGGAAGACGCGGAACGCGAAGTTGTTGAGATCCAGAACCAGTATGTTTCTGGCCTGGTAACGGCAGGCGAGCGTTATAACAAGGTTGTGGATATCTGGTCTCGCACCAACGAGCAGGTGGCACGAGCCATGATGGTTCGCATGGGTAAAACGGTTGTTAAAGACAGGAATGGAAAGAACGTGGAGCAGGATTCCATGAACTCTATCTTTATCATGGCCGATTCCGGTGCTCGTGGTTCTGCAGCCCAGATCAGGCAGCTCGCTGGTATGCGTGGCCTTATGGCAAAACCTGATGGCTCTATTATTGAAACGCCCATCACGGCTAACTTCCGTGAAGGACTGGATGTACTTCAATACTTCATATCTACCCATGGTGCCCGTAAAGGTCTTGCCGATACAGCGCTAAAAACCGCGAATTCAGGTTACCTGACGCGACGTTTGGTTGATGTTGCTCAGGATCTCGTGATTAACGATGTTGATTGCGGTACTGAGGAAGGTGTCCATTTGCAGCCGATCGTTGAAGGCGGTGATGTGGTTGAAGCATTAAGTGAACGGGTTCTTGGCCGTGTAGTGGCTGAAGACACGTACAAGCCGGGAACAGATGAGCTGGTATTCAAACGTAATACAGTGCTCGATGAGCATGGTGTTGAATTGCTCGAAGATGCAGGCATTGATCAGATTCTTGTACGTTCAACCATTACATGCGAAACCAGGCATGGTGTATGCGCCACTTGTTACGGCCGTGATCTGGCCCGTGGCCATGTAGTGAACGCCGGTGAAGCAGTGGGTGTAATTGCAGCACAGTCTATTGGTGAACCAGGAACTCAGTTGACCATGCGTACTTTCCATATTGGTGGTGCGGCATCAAGGGCTGCGGCGGTTGATCATATTCAAACCAAATCAGCGGGTAATGTTCGTTTGCACAACCTGAAATGGGTTGAAAATGCTGACAAGAAACTGGTTGCTGTTTCACGCTCGGGCGAGCTTTCCGTACTGGATGAGCACAATCGTGAACGTGAACGTTATAAGGTTCCTTACGGTGCGATCGTTTCATATCGGGACGAACAGGCTTGTGACGCTGGTGCGGTGGTTGCCAACTGGGATCCACATACCCATCCGATCGTGACTGAAGTAGCAGGTGTGGTTAAATTTCATGACTTTATTGAAGGTGTCACAATCAATGAAACCGTGGATGAAATTACCGGACTGACCAGTCTTATTATTACTGACCCTAAACAGCGCGGTTCAGCCGGCAAAGATTTGCGGCCGATGGTGAGCTTGCAGGACAAGAAAGGCAAAGAGCTCTATCTCGCTGGAACCGAAATCCCGGCACATTACTTTTTGCAGTCAGGCTCTATCGTCGGAATTACGGACGGACAAGAGGTTTTGGTAGGTGACATTATTGCCCGAATCCCACAGGAATCGTCCAAGACCCGTGATATAACCGGTGGTCTGCCAAGGGTTGCTGATCTTTTTGAAGCACGTAGTCCTAAAGTACCTTCCATATTGGCGGAAGTATCTGGAATTGTCAGTTTTGGCAAGGACACCAAAGGCAAGCAGCGTCTGGTAATTACCCAGGACGATGCTGAAACCTACGAAGAGTTGATTCCAAAATGGCGTCATCTGATTGTATTTGAAGGTGAGCGAGTAGAAAAAGGCGAAACGGTTGTTGACGGCGAGCCAAACCCTCACGATATTTTACGCCTGTTAGGCGTCCAGGCTTTGGCCGATTATCTGGTCAAGGAAATTCAGGACGTTTACCGCTTACAGGGTGTGAAGATCAACGATAAACATATCGAAGTCATCATTCGACAAATGTTGCGCAAGGCTGAAGTTAAACGGCCAGGTGACACGCGTTTGTTGCGCGGTGATCAGCTTGATCTTGTACGTATACTTGAGGCCAACTCCGAAGCCAAGAAAGAAGGCGGAAAGTCAGCGACATATCAGAGAATATTGCTGGGTATTACCAAAGCATCTCTGGCGACTGAGTCGTTTATTTCAGCGGCATCATTCCAGGAGACGACCCGGGTACTTACCGAGGCTGCTGTTCGAGGAACCGTTGATCACCTTCGTGGCTTGAAAGAGAACGTAATTGTTGGCCGATTAATTCCGGCAGGTACAGGCATGGCTTATCACAAAACCCGTAAAAAGGTTATGGAAGAGGAGCCTGAAATAGATCTGGTTGCCTTAGCGGTTGCAGTTGCAGCTGAAGATCTCGAGAATCTTGAAGATGCAGGTGAAGTTCAGCCATAGGTTTAATTCTCAATTTAGGTAAATTGCAAGAACAGGAAGGCCCTTATTTCGGGCCTTCTTTTTGTAGTGCAACAGGTCAGGCAAAATAAGTCCTTTTTCTTCTAATAAATATTGCTAAAGCTATTGCTCCCTGTCATAATCGTCCGGCTAAGTAGTAGCAATCCTTCGCAATCGAAGGTCAGGCAGATCAGAGACTGGGATGACGTCTTGGGCTGGGTCTGTTTTGAAGAGCCGATGTCGCCGGCGCGTGGGCCGGAATCATGGCGTCCAATTCAGGTTTAAAGAAACCAGAGTTGGGCGTTTAACGTTGCTGGGAAGACTGCATTTTTTCGCGGCCTTCGACAAACAGGAAGTGGGTCCTGTCTGTTATTTTTATTGAACAAGGTATTTTTTATGTCGACTGTAAATCAATTGGTGCGGAAAGCGCGTAAACCGAAACTTTACAAAAGTAATGTGCCGGCTCTTGAAGGTTGTCCGCAAAAACGTGGAGTTTGTACCCGTGTTTATACGACGACTCCCAAGAAACCGAATTCTGCATTGCGCAAGGTTGCTCGTGTCCGCCTGACCAATGGTTATGAAGTTACCAGCTATATTGGTGGCGAAGGTCACAACCTTCAGGAACATAGTGTTGTATTGATACGTGGTGGACGAGTTAAGGATCTTCCTGGTGTTCGCTACCACACGGTGCGCGGAAGTCTTGATACGGCTGGTGTTGGTGATCGTCGACAGGGTCGTTCAAAGTATGGCGCCAAGCGCCCCAAGAATTAAGTATTGCTTAACAGAGAAAAACGGAAAACTTAATGTCGAGAAAACATTCAAATTTCACGCGTGACATTCTGCCTGACCCTAAGTTTGGTAGTGAAATGGTCACACGTTTTGTCAACATGGTTATGCACAGTGGCAAAAAATCAGTTGCGGAACGCATTGTTTATGGTGCGATTTCTACCATTGAAGAAAAAAATAAAAGTGCGACACCTGTTGAATTAATTGCAAAGGCGCTGGAAAACGTCAGCCCGATGGTGGAAGTTAAATCCCGCCGGGTCGGTGGTGCAACATACCAGGTGCCAATTGAAGTGCGGCCAAAACGTCGTCAGACGCTGGCCATGCGCTGGATTATTGACGCAGCGCGTAAGCGCGGCGAGAAAAGCATGCCGCAGAGACTTGCAGGTGAACTTCTCGAAGCAGTTGAGCAACGCGGTTCTGCAGTAAAGAAACGTGAAGAGACTCACCGCATGGCTGAAGCTAACAAGGCGTTTTCCCACTACCGCTGGTAGTTGGAATTTGAGGATAGGATAGTGTCACGTATCACACCAATTAACCGGTATCGCAATATTGGCATCATGGCCCATATTGATGCCGGGAAAACCACCACTACCGAGCGAATCTTGTTCTATACCGGTGTGTCACACAAAATCGGTGAAGTGCATGATGGCAATGCCACCATGGATTGGATGGAGCAGGAACAGGAGCGTGGAATTACCATTACTTCGGCTGCCACCACTTGTTTTTGGGGCGGTATGGACGGTCAGTACGCGGAACATCGAATCAATATCATCGACACTCCTGGCCACGTTGACTTTACCATTGAAGTAGAGCGTTCACTTCGGGTGTTGGATGGTGCGGTTGCAGTGTTTTGCGCCGTCGGCGGTGTTCAGCCGCAGTCTGAGACCGTTTGGCGTCAAGCCACCCGCTATAAAGTGCCGCGCATATGCTTTGTCAACAAAATGGATCGCACCGGTGCAGACTTCACGCGCGTTGTGAGCCAAATTAAAGAGCGCCTTGGTGCACGCCCGGTTCCTGTTCAGTTACCTATCGGTTCAGAAGAGAATTTCGAGGGAATTATCGACCTCGTCAAAATGAAAGCGATCTACTGGAGCAATGAGAACATGGGTTCCGAACATGAGACCCGTGAAATTCCTGCAGAAATGCTGGCAGAAGCCGAAGCTGCACGTGAGTATATGGTTGAGATGGCGGCTGAAGCTTCAGAAGATCTGATGGAAGCCTATGTGGAAACCGGTGAGCTCAATAACGAACAGATCGTTCTCGGTTTACGTGCAGGAACACTACATAATGATATCGTGCCTTGTCTTTGTGGTACCGCATTTAAAAACAAAGGCGTGCAGTCCTTACTTGATTCGGTAATTGACCTGATGCCTTCTCCGTTGGATGTTCCTGCCATCAAAGGCATTCTTGAGAACGAAAGTGAAGGTAAGCGATCCAGCAGTGATGATGAGCCCTTTGCAGCACTTGCTTTCAAAATTGCAACTGACCCGTTTGTCGGTTCCCTGACATTTTTCCGTGTTTATTCCGGTGTTCTGAAATCAGGCGATACCATTTATAACCCGGTCAAGGGTAAGAAAGAACGTGTTGGTCGAATTTTGCAGATGCACGCCAATACACGTGAAGAACTCAAAGAAGTGCGTGCCGGTGATATCGCCGCAGCAGTTGGTCTTAAGGCGGTTACCACCGGTGACACTTTATGTGACCCTCAGTCGGTAATAACGCTTGAGCGTATGGTATTCCCGGAACCCGTAATTTCTGTGGCCGTAGAGCCTAAGACCAAGGTCGATCAGGAAAAAATGGGTATGGCCTTGCAAAAATTGGCTCAGGAAGACCCATCTTTCCGTGTACATACTGACGATGAATCCGGACAAACCATTATTTCCGGGATGGGTGAGCTGCATCTCGATATTCTCGTTGATCGCATGAAACGTGAATTCAAAGTGGAGGCCAATGTCGGGCGTCCTCAGGTTGCCTACCGTGAAACAATTCGCATTGCAGTTGAGGCAGAAGGCAAATTCGTTAAACAGTCCGGTGGTCGTGGTCAGTATGGTCACGCCAAAATCCGAATGATGCCGACCGAGCAGGGTGGTGGCTACGAATTTGATAACCAGATCGTTGGTGGCTCAATACCGAAGGAATACATCAGTTCAGTAGATAAGGGTATCCAGGAAGCCATGCAAAACGGCGTGATCGCAGGGTATCCAATGGTTGATTTCAAAGTGGAGCTGTATGACGGCTCTTACCACGACGTTGATTCTAATGAGATGGCTTTTAAAGTTGCCGGATCGATGGCGTTTAAGAATGCTGCCCGGGCTGCCAAACCCGTATTGCTGGAAC
>JBLHGQ010000068.1:0-15359 GCA_047614505.1 Rhodothermales bacterium
CCTCAAAATGTTGAAGGTTCAGATCGTAGCGCAGTAATTCGCCGCTGACTTCGTATTGCGGGTGTTCTACATGAGCGGTTCCGGCCAATATCACCATGCCACTGCCAACCTTGTATTCAATAGTGAGTGCCCAGGCTTTTACCAGACCTTGATTTTCAATTTCCTGCTGCAAAAAAGCAGTGTTGCCGCTAAGCGTTATCTGGCGTACTTTTCCGTCGCTGGTATCTACTTCTGCCTGATCGGCACGAATCAATAGCGTGCCTTGCTTGATTTCCACGTGCCCGCTTAAAGTAGTTACGCCATCACCCAGCATACCGTCGGTAGAGTCCGCGTTGACCTCAAGTGGTTGTTGCCGGTCTGATTCCAAAGCCAGTGCGGGTGAAAGTGCCCAAATGCAACTCAGCACAAAAACGATTTTGCTGGTGGGCAGAAAATTACGGAATGACTGCATAAGTAAGCTTTACCTTATTTTGCAACTGGAACCTGTTGCTTTTCATATTAACCCTGAATCCAACTGCTTCCATGATGTTATTTCCTTCAATCATGTGCACTGGCATTTTTGAACTGGCGGTTTTCGGGCCCACATCGATCATAAGCTCAGCGGTGCTGATGTCCAGGGAGTCAGCCATACCAGTTGCAGGTCTTCTAATATGCACATCCCCATTAAGCAGGATGTGCTCTTTGTCGGCCGATACGGTGGCAGATTCTGCAACTATTTCCCAGGAATTTTCTTGATCAATAAAATTAAACACTGGATGCTGGACTTCACTGATACCAGTACTTGCGTTATTAGATAATGTTGGAGCGATCAAGCTGAAAGAAGGTTGACCTTCAACGTCGAAAAACTGGTATTCAAAATCCTGTAGAGCGAAATCGAGCTTTGTATCCAGACCCCTGGTGGGTTGCACTGACCGGTCTTTTTGTCCTCGACTGGCCCAGAAACTGGTTGCAACGAGCACTGATAAAACCAGAATGCCCCATTGGGTCTTTCGTTGAATCATTGGTCAATAAACTCTTGCAATAATTTTTGATCATGGCCCTGAGCCTTAAGGATCAGCTTGCAGATTTCACGTACCGCACCTTGACCACCTGAACGGCTGGTAACCCAATGTACCCGGTCTTTCACTTCATCATCAGCCATGGGAACACTCACTGCCAGTCCGACCCGAAGCAATACCGGCAAATCAATGAAATCATCGCCGGCATAACAGATCTGATCTGCTTCCAGTCCGGTTTTATTCAATATATCCATGTAGGCGGACAGTTTGTTATCACTACCCTGGTAGACAAAATCAAAACCCAGTTGTGCTGCCCTTTGGGTCACCATCGGTGATTCCCTGCCGGTGATAATGGCAAGCTGAATGCCAAACTTTTGCAGCGCTTTCAGGCCCAGGCCATCACTTGTGTTAAAAGCCTTAAGTTCGTTACCGGAGCTGTCGAAATACAGCGTTCCATCCGTAAGTATTCCATCTACATCAAGAGCCAGCAGGCGAATCTTTTGGGCGCGTTCGAGCAACATCGGGTCAACGCTGGGCACTAGACGACTCCTGCACCAAGCAAATCGTGAAAATTAAGTACACCTTCAAGTTCTCCGGAATCCCCGACAACCAGTAGTGCCTGGATTTTGTGAACTTGCATGAGTTGCACTGCCTCAGCAGCTAGAGCATCCGGACGAATGGTTTTGGGGCCATGGGTCATAACCGTTTCTACCCGGGTCGAGTGTGGATCAAGATTATTGTCTAATGCACGTCGTAAGTCACCATCGGTAAACACGCCCAATACCCTGTTGTTATCATCGACTACCGCGCTTAGGCCAAGCCGTTTGCCGGTCATTTCCACAATGGCTTCGCTGACGCTGGCGGTCGGCGAGACCCGGGGCATTTCATCGCCACAATGCATAACATCAAGAATATGCAGGAAAAGTTTGCGACCCAAAGCTCCTGCCGGATGGGAAAGGGCAAAATCATCACGTGTAAAACCACGCGTTTCCAGCAAAGATACCGCCAGTGCATCGCCCATCACCAGGGCAGCAGTGGTGCTTGAGGTTGGCGCGAGCCCCAGCGGGCAAGCCTCTTTTTCGATCGAAACATCCAGATTAATATCAGCGTGATTTGCAAGCGTGGATTTTGGGTTTCCGGTCATCGCGATAATCACAACGCCGAGGCGTTTGAGTAATGGCAGCAGCCTTTTTACCTCATCAGTTTCGCCAGAATTCGACAACAAAATTACCACATCGTCTTTGGTGATCATTCCAAGATCACCGTGACTGGCTTCTACCGGGTGAACAAAGAACGCAGGCGTGCCGGTACTTGCCAGCGTGGCCGCAATCTTGCCGCCGATGTGTCCTGATTTGCCCACACCCAACAGAACTACCCGGCCGCGACATTCCAGCATGGCCTTGCAAGCAGCTACAAAGGAATCATCAATCCGGTCCTGTAGTGCTGCGATGGCGGCGGTCTCAATTTCAATGACAGCCAGCGCGTGACGTTTAAGTGCATCAGTATCCATGAGTCTATTTTAACCTTTCAGGCTCGCAATGGGGTTAAGCGCACATTAAATAAACGATCCGGAATTGTGCTGAAAAGACTATTATGAGGACAGAAGTTCCCCTGCCTGCAACCAGACCATCGTCTGATAGCCAACAAAAAGAGTCAACAGGAGTAGTCCTGAGCGCCGCCCGATCCGGCCGGGGCCACGAAAATCAGTAGCCATCAAGAACAGCAGTCCGGTCATCAAGAACATTACCGGGAAGTCGCGTGCCAACAACATGGGTGTTGCTTCGACCGGGCTGATGACCGCCGCGATTCCAAGTACACCCAGCATATTGAACATGTTTGAACCAATAATATTGCCAATCGCAAGGTCATCTTCCTTGCGCAGGGCGCTGGTAACAGCTGTTGCCAGTTCGGGCAGACTGGTGCCGAATGCGACAATGGTCAGGCCAATAACGACATCTGTTACGCCAAGTCCACGGGCTATGCTGACAGCACCCTCGACCAGAAATTGCGAGCTGATCGGAAGCACAATCAAGCCTACACTCAACCAGAAAACAGCTACTTTAGTGGGTACATCAGTTGCGATCTCCGCCTCAAATTCCTCGGCCAGAGCGTCAGTGGCTGGCCTTTGCATGCCAAGATGAACCAGCCATCTAATCAGTACCGCCAGACCGGCAAGCATGATCCAACCTTCTAACTGAGTGTAGCGGAGGTCGAGCAGCATAATCAGGCATGCAAGCATGATGAGTAGAAGGAGGGGATACTCACGCTTTAGTGCAGCAGACTCGAGTCGCAGAGGGTAAATCAGGGCTGTAATGCCGAGCACCAGGCCAAGATTAGCAATATTGGAACCCAGCGCATTTCCAAGTGCGAGCCCTGAATTTCCACGGTAACTTGCTACCGCCGAAACCACCAGTTCCGGTGCTGAAGTGCCGAAACCTACAATGGTCAAACCGATAATCAACGGCGAAACACCCAGATTTCGCGCTGCCGCAGAAGCCCCCGCGACCAGCCGATCGGCGGCCCAGACCATGAGCAGGAAACCACCGGTGAGTTGTAAGAGCGAAATCAGCATCTAAAGATGCTTAAATCCTAAAGCTGTTGAATGATGAATCATGTATGTTCTTTACAGTCCTGTATTCCATTATGATGTCGACCTACAAGAGTTGAAGATGGCAAAAGATTTTGCCTGAACTCTTCCCCTTATTACAGAGGTTCCATAGTCTATGGATAGCAAGACAATAGAGCAAATGATCTGTGCCGGTCTTCCGGATGCACAAGTTGTCGTCAATGGCGATGACGGTGTGCATTTTGAAGCTGTCGTTACCAGCCCTTCTTTTGCCGGAAAACCAACACTGACAAGACATCGCATGGTTTATGCGACTCTGGGTTCCTTAATGGGCAATGAGATTCATGCACTGGGTCTAACTACTGAATTGCCGGTTGATCCGAAATAATGGCAAAAATTCAAATAACCGGCGGTGTGCCGCTTAACGGTGAGATTTGGATTTCCGGCGCGAAAAACGCGGTGTTACCCATCCTGGTTGCGAGCATGCTTGGCGACAAGCCTTCCTTCATCAGCAACGTCCCGCATTTGCAGGATGTGACCACCACAATGGAATTGCTTGGCAGAATGGGTGCAGAGCTCGCCGTAGATGAAAGAATGCGGATCGAAATTAATCCGGCTGGTATCAATCATTATGAAGCACCATATGATCTGGTAAAAACGATGCGGGCATCAATTCTCGTGCTGGGGCCTTTGGTCGCCCGCTTTGGCAAAGCCGTCGTTGCTTTACCCGGTGGCTGCGCCATCGGTTCACGTCCTGTTGACCTTCACCTGCAAGGTTTGCAGCAGTTGGGAGCTAGCGTTTCAGTCCAAAACGGCAACATTATCGCCAGCGCAGGAAGACTGAAAGGTGCGCGCATTGTGCTCGACATCGTGACAGTCACCGGTACTGAAAATCTGATGATGGCCGCAACGCTGGCCGATGGTATTACGATTATCGAGAATGCAGCACAAGAGCCTGAAGTTTTAGATCTGGCTAACTTTCTGATCGCAATGGGTGCCAAAATTGAAGGCGCTGGATCAAAGGTAATTAGAATTGAGGGTCAGGAACGCCTTGGGGGCGCAGAGTATTCTGTGCTTCCTGACCGAATTGAAACCGGAACATTCCTGGTCGCCGGGGCAATGTCCCGGGGCAGGGTGCGGCTGACCCGCGCCAGGCCAGGTGATCTGGACGCCGTGCTTGATAAGCTAAGTGAATGTGGCGCTGAAATCACTTGCGGCGATGATTGGATTGAACTGGATATGAAAGGCAAACGCCCGCGTGCTATAGATATAACAACTGCACCTTATCCGGCTTTCCCCACTGATATGCAAGCGCAATTTACCGCCCTGGCATCTGTTGCCGAAGGCACCAGCATTATTACTGAAACGGTATTTGAAAATCGTTTTATGCACGTACAGGAATTGCAAAGACTGGGTGCGGACATCCGACTTAAGGGCAACAGTGCAATAGTGCGTGGCGTTGAGAAGTTAACTGGAGCGCCAATCATGGCAACTGATTTGCGTGCCTCAGCGGGGTTGGTATTGGCCGGTCTTGTGGCCAACGGTGACACGATTGTTGACCGTGTTTACCATATTGACCGAGGTTACGAGATTATTGAGGAAAAGCTCGGACAGCTAGGTGCCATAATCAAACGCCTGGTCTGACTTCAGAGATGTCCGGTGGCTAAGGTATTCACTTTTGCACAACGCGGGCGCTTTGAACATCACAGCGGACACGGTTATCCAGGTCCAGTGTATTGCTTGTAGTCCAGCCCATATTGATGCTGTCCTGCTTGCTCCCTTCTAGGGTAGAAGAATAAGTTTGTTGTGCCTGCTTTGCCTGACCTGCGTCATCACGAAATGTAGCTGATACGATAATGGCCGTCAGTTCAACGTTCGTTTTGTTACCGATCCGGCAATAAATCTGCCCTTTTTCATCGGCAGCATGAGCGGTAGCGACAAATTGCCCGGGATTGCTGTCTATATCCATCAATACCAATTCCCGCTGCGCATTCTGTCCTGCTTCTGATGTAGATTGAGAGGCCTGTTCGTAGTGCGAGCGAGCTGACTCGATTTGACCCGAATTACGATCCATATTTCCAAGCAAATAATGCGCCTGTGCTGTCGGCAGCATTGCCAGGCTATTTTCCAAATCTGATCTTGCGGCTTGAGGCTCGCCCATATCCAGTCGTAATTCGCCACGCCTTAGTAATGGATAGAAGAATGAATCATCCAGTTCAACTGCTTTGTTAAATGCGCGAAGTGCATGTGCATTTTGCTTTGCCTCAGCATAAAGATCACCATCTAGTGCGTGGAAAATTGATTCACGCGGTTCAATTTTTAGTGCTTTTGAAAGCTCACTCCGGGCTGCATCATAGTCCTCTTTCACAGCAGCTTTGATTGCTGTGTCATATGCATCGTAGGCAGGCTTAATACTGTTCAGATAAGCCATTTTTTGCTGATACCGTTCTGTGCCCATTTCCCCACCTGAAGGCAAAGTCTGGGCCGTCTGGGTGTTCAGATCAACCCGTTCCTGCGAAGGAGGGTGTGAGGCGAACAAGACACTCATACGGTCATTATTTCGCCCTTCTGACAGTTTGACGAAGGTTTTTTGAAGGTCAATTGCACCCTGGGAATCGTAGCCTGCTTCTGACATGTATTGCATGCCGTACCTGTCCGACTCACGTTCAGCATCGCGCCCATATTTTGAAGTGATTAGTTGCGCGCCCAGTGCCGGAACAATTGCAGCAGCCTGTTGTCCGGCGCTGGAATCGGTTTTGCTGCTAATCAATATCATGCCGGCGATAGCGCCAATCTGAGTCACCATTCCTTTTGACTGTGCACGTGCTCCATGAGCCGCATCTGCATGGACTATTTCGTGACCAAGCACGGCTGCTAACTCAGCCTCGGAATTCAGTTCGGTTAATAAGCCGCGGTTAATGGATATTTTGCCGCCCGGCAAGGCCCATGCATTGGGGGTGGAGTCATTTAGAACATGGAATTCAAATTGTAGTTCGTCTTTTCGTTTCGCTTGTACCGCAAGCCTTTCGCCAACCGACTGGACATAGGCTGTCAGTTCAGGATCAACCTTGAAGTCACCACCTTGAGACTGACGCAGAGGCGAATACATACTGGCCCCAACCTGTTGCTCCCAGTCGCTGCCATAGAATTGCAGATGCCGCTCTCCAGTGACGGGGTTTACCTGACAGCCTGCTGCCAGTAGTAATAACGCAATCAGAAAAGTAAGTCGCATGATTCTATCCCTATTGAACTTTTTCTCAAGGTGTCTTGAACTGATTATAGACAAGCAAAGAGTCAAAGTGGGATGGAACAGGTTAACAATAGTTTCATACAGCGATTTCTACCCGAAACCTAACTCTTTCAGGAACTGCAGGTGGCTATACCTGCAATGTCTTGCCCGTCAATACGAAGCTGAGTAATTCTCATCTCAAATTCCCTGCCGCCTTCTTTGCCATGAAGCAGTTTGACGGGTAAATAATTCAGGTCCTTAGCGTACCATCCGCTGGAATAGCGACTACTGTTTTCCCTGACTCTTGTCACTTTTACAGATTTAAAACATCCCAAAGCAGTTTGCAAGTCTTCGAGCTTGCCGGCCTGAAACTTATGATGATCCATTTCGTTTTCATCAATTACATGCATGACGAATTGCGACAGGCCCTGAGTAAGGCTGCTTCTTAAAGCAATGGTCAACGACAATGGATCAACGGCACCAGCTAAGTATTTATAACGGCCTTCTCCATCTTTGTGAACGGTCGATACTTCAAGGCCATCAGGATCAATTTTTGCCGACCATTGCGTGTCTTTAGCCATGATCTTCGTGTGCTGACTATATTCAAGTGTTCGGAACTGATCATTTTCAATTCGGCCGATACTGCGCTCTTCACTCGATGCACCGAGTAGCTTTGCGAGTCCCTTTGTACCCTTGCCCGTATTGCTAAGTAGCCATACATTGCCGTCTTTGACAAGTTTCATGACCGATTCCATGCGCGGCTTTCCGTCGATATAAACCGTATAAGCAGCTTCAAAAGGCGTGGCAATACCAGCGGCTGCAGCGTCCGAAAAACTAAACAATAGAGCCGGAATGAGTAATCTCCAGCGGAGTGTTTCAAAAAATTTAATCAAATGTGTTACCGGAAACGAGTTGTAAGGGCTGAGTCAGGATTGTGCCGTCAAGTTGCACACCATGTGAGTTTATTTCGACACGTCTTTGCATAAATAATTCAACAGTGGCGACCAGCAGTCTGTGCTCAGTGGGGGCAAGTCTTGTAGCAAGTGTCGTAGGATTATCACCATCGAGTACGGGAATACGGACCTGTGAAATCACCGGACCGCCATCAAGTATGTTGCTAACAAAGTGAATGCTGGCGCCATGTTCGGAGTCACCAGCGTCAATGACCTGCTGATAAGTGTTAAGTCCGGGATAGCTTGGCAATAGTGAGGGGTGAAGGTTAATCATCCTGCCGATGAATGTGTTTACCAACAATTCACCGACGATCCGCATATATCCAGCCAGAATGATAAGTTCTGCTCTGTGCTCCAACAGACAGTTAGCGATTGCTGCATCCTGGTCATCACAGTTACCGGAAGTGATGACGCGAAACGGAATGTTGTCCAGGCGTGCATGATCAAGTCCCGGAGCGGTTTCCTTGTTACTTATCACCAGGCAAATTTCGAGCCTTAACTGGCCGGCATTTTTTGCATCAATCAGCGCTTTAAGGTTACTTCCAGTGCCGGAAATCAATACTGCTACCGCAAGAGGCGGCTTAGTCATGAGCGGTGATACCGCACCCGTGGATGTTCGGAAGAACTGTTGATCTGATCCGTAACCAGACCGATTTCAAACACTGCTTCTCCGATTGTTGCCAATTGAATTTTTAGTGACTCAACATTTTCGGGCGCAACAACCAGGGCCATGCCAATGCCGCAATTGAAAGTACGCAGCATTTCTTCTTCCCTGATGTTTCCCTTTGTCTGCAGCCATTGGAATACAGCGGGTGGGGTCCAGGCCGACAGGTCAAGGTCAAGACCAAGCCCGTCAGGCAGAATACGTGTGATGTTCTCCGTAATGCCTCCGCCTGTGATATGCGCCATGCCATCAATTTTATGGTTTGTGAGAAGTTCCAGGATCAGTTTGACGTAAATTCTGGTTGGTGCCAAAAGCGCAAGACCGAGTGTGCTTTGCGATCCATCATTCATTTCAAAAGGTATTGCAGGGTCTGTTTTTGAGACTTCGAGGACTTTTCGAACCAGCGAATATCCATTGGAGTGTGGCCCGGAAGAGGCGAGACCAAGAACTACGTGATCAGCTTTGATATGAGCACCATCAATCAGATTCTCACGGTCAACAACACCAACGGTGAAGCCGGCCAGATCATAATCATCACCTTGATACATACCAGGCATTTCTGCAGTTTCACCGCCTATCAGTGCGCAGCCGGATTGTTTGCACCCCTCGGCAATTCCGGCAATAACGGATCGTGCATGCTCTGGAATCAATTTTCCTGTTGCGAAATAATCCAGAAAAAACAAAGGCTCAGCACCACAGGTTAAAATGTCATTCACACACATTGCCACCAGGTCGATACCAATGCTGTCGTGAATGCCCAATTGCCTTGCAAGCATGAGCTTGGTTCCAACTCCATCGGTTCCTGACACCAAAACCGGTTGTGAGTATTTGCTCATGTCGAGTTGAAATAGCCCGCCAAACCCTCCGAGTCCGGTTAAAACTTCCGGGCGCATGGTGGTTTTCACCAGAGGCTTGATTAGCTTGACAAGATCATTCCCGGCATCAATATCAACGCCGGCGTCTTTGTAATTAAGTTCGTTTACTGGATTATCTGATTGAACCACTGGGGCTACTCGGAGTTCGTGTCTGCAGCGGCATATGGTATCGTATTTAGTCACGGCAAAGCCGTTCTTCACCAAATTTTCATAGCAGGGTTTCTCCACGATATAAATGAGCCGATTATTTAGAATTTTGCAGGTCTTTGTGGCGACACTGGCATTTAATGTGCAGGCTCAGGATCTTTATTCGGGCGAAGTTGCAGTACGTGACCAGGGTGCTTCAGAGCGTTTGCAGGCGGTACCTTCGGCCCTGATTCAGGTTTTACAAAAACACAGTGGCCAACGCGAATTACCCATTCATCCAGCGCTGGATTCTGCGCTTTTGGAAGCAAACCGAATTTTGGTTTCTTTTTACTATCGTGAGCATGTAGTGATTGCGCCGGATGGGGTTGAGTCTTCTGGACGTCGTTTGGTGGCAAACTTTCTTCCTGAAGCGGTTGACCGGATCGTACAGGAACTGGGATTGCCGCGGTGGCGGGCAGATCGCAAACCGGTGCAGATTTGGATTGTGGTTGACGATGGACTGGGACGCAGGCTCATGCCGGTGGAATACCAATACGCCTGGAATGCGCTAAAGGATATTGCCAATTTGCGCGGGCTGCCACTGGCGTGGCCGAAATTAGATGAGGAACAGGAACAAACCGTTGACCTGCAACTACTTTGGGGTGGATTTACCGATGAGCTTACCAGTAAGGAGGGCGGCTTTGGAGATGTGGTTATCGTTGCTGCCCGGCGTGAAGGGCCTGAGTGGAATGTTCGATGGAATTTTGGCGATGGAGATGAAACGTCTGGTTGGAGAATTCGTGACGCAGACCTGTCTTTCGCTCTGGTCGACGGTTTACACCGCTTGACGGATTTTGTTGCAAGTAGAGATGCGATTGCGCTTTCAGGGCAGGGTCAATGGCAAACAGAAATTAAAGTAGTTGGAATTCGTGACACTTCTGATTATGCCAGTTGCCTTGCATATCTTGAAAGTCTTGACGTGGTTGAAGCAGTTAACCTACTTGAAGTGCACAACGGTATGATTCGGTTCATGCTGGATCTCAATGCGCTACCGCAATATTTTCGAAACGCGATTGAAAGGGACGAGCTGCTGATGCCTGCTGATGCGCAAAATGAATACATTCTGAGTCATTCAATGTCCATGGTCGAAGCGGGAGGTCAGAACTGATGTTAACTGAGTCACAGGGTTGGTTCATGCTGGCAGTGCTCGTTGTTCTTGGTTGGTTACTGTACCTGTTGTCCCCGGTTATCACGCCATTTGCAACTGCTGCTGCGCTGGCATATTTCGGAGACCCATTGGTCGACCGTTTGGAAAACATCAACATTCGCAGCTGGAAAGTTGGCCGGACTCTTGCCGTAGTCATCGTTTTCATCTTGATGATTGCCGCATTTGCAATTTTGCTGGTCATTATCGTGCCTTTGCTGGTGGATCAGTTTCGACAGTTTGCTGACCGGGTTCCGGCCTATCTCAACTGGGTATCAGTAACCGCAATTCCCTGGCTGGCAGCCCAGTTAGGATTCGACGCCACAGCGATGGATGCTGCGCATATCACAGAGACCCTTAAATCCTACTGGAAAGAAATTAGTGGCGCGGCTTTCAATGTTATTGAAACGCTTGGCCGTGGCGGGCAGGCAATTCTTGGGCTGGTTACCAATCTCGTGCTAATTCCGGTAGTGGCTTTTTACATGATGCGTGACTGGGATTTGATGATCACCGGTATTCACGATCTATTGCCGCGCAAACTCGAGGAGCAAATTTCAAAACTTGCATCTGAGGTTGACAATGTTCTCGCAGCATTTGTCCGCGGACAATTGATGGTGATGGTTGCCTTGGGCGTTATTTATACGGCTGGTCTGTGGTTGATTGGTATTGATATGGCATTTCTAATTGGAATGGGTGCTGGCTTGCTCAGTATTGTTCCATATCTGGGATCAATCGTTGGTCTGGCTGTGGCTGCTGCCGCTGCCCTGTTTCAGTTCCACGATGCCTTTCATTTATTGATGGTTCTGGCGGTTTTTGGAGGGGGGCAGATGCTTGAAGGAATGTTCCTGACGCCGAGACTGGTTGGAGATCAAATTGGATTACATCCAGTGATTGTTATTTTTGCTGTTCTGGCTGGCGGGCAATTGTTTGGATTTCTGGGCATTTTACTTGCCCTGCCCGCCGCTGCAGCGATGAATGTGCTTGTCCACCATGCGCATGATAGCTATCGGAACAGTGCGCTGTATAAAAAGGATAGTGTGCTGGAGATTGACACCTGAATGCTGTTTTCACCGCAGATTCCATTAAAGCTGGAGCCCAGCAGGGAAAATCGATTTGAAGACTATGTGCCTGGCCCGAATGCACCGGTAGTGGAATCTTTGAAAGGGCTTATCAGTGAACCAGATAGGCTTCTATTTCTGTCCGGCTCTCAAGGGAGCGGCAAGACACATTTACTCAACGCCGCATGCCTTGCAGCGCGGGAACAGGGGTTAACTGCTTTTTACACTGGTTTACGTTCAATGCCTAAAGGGTCACAGCAATTACTTGATGGTCTTGAAAACATAGATCTTGTTTGCATCGATGACTTGCATCACATTGCCGGGGACAATACCTGGGAAGAGGCACTTTTCCATTGTCTAAACAGAATACGTTCCAAGCAGGGACGCATTGTTTTGACCAGCAGTCAAAAACTTTCTGCTTTGACAATTGAATTGCCGGACTTAAGGTCCCGCTTGCAAGGTGGGTTGAGGATGCAACTGCAAACGCTTGAGGAAGAGGATAAGATGATTGTGTTGGATCGCTTTGCCGCCTCACTTGGAATAGAGCTTCCCACCGAAGTGGGTGCTTACCTGATACGCCACAGCCCCCGAAATTTGGCGAGTCTTTTAAATATGGTTGGTCGATTGCAGCAGGCTGCATTTATTTCAAAACGAAGAATAACCGTTCCACTTGCCCGTGAAGTTCTAAAGCTGGGTGATAATGGCTGAAGATATCATTTCTGAATGACGCTTCAATGCGTCCCAATCCGGAGTCTTGAATGTTAGGAAAAATACAGATCGCACAGAACTGGTTGCCCCGTTATACGGGCATGCCTCTGGACAAGTTTGGTGAGTATATTCTTTTAACCAATTTTGGGACCTATGTTGATTGGTTTGCCGAACAGTTTGATTGTGAAGTGTATGGCCGGGACAGGGTTATGCAGGCAGCCACCAATAATGCCGGTCTGACAATTATCAATTTTGGTATGGGATCGAGTCAAGCCGCGACCATCATGGACCTCCTGAGTGCCGTTAGCCCCAAGGGTGTTCTATTTCTGGGGAAATGCGGCGGCCTAAAAATGTCCAGTGAAATAGGACACTTCATCTTGCCGATCGCTGCCATTCGAGGTGAAGGTACCAGCAACGATTACTTTCCACCGGAAGTTCCCGCTTTACCTTCTTTCAAATTACATAAATTTGTCTCTGAAAAAATTCGTGCGCACAACGTTGAATACCGCACTGGCGTGGTGTACACCACCAATCGTCGCGTTTGGGAACATGATCTGGTCTTTCATCAAAAGCTCAAGGACATGACCTGCATTGGCATTGACATGGAAACTGCGACACTTTTTATTGTTGGGCATTCAAACGAGATTTCACGTGGAGCCCTGCTGCTGGTTTCAGATGTGCCCGTGACACCAGACGGCGTCAAAACTGAAGATTCAGACAAGAAAGTCACTCAAAACTGGGTTGGTTTGCACCTGCAGTTAGGTATTGAGGCAATGACAGAGCTGGGTCAACAGGGTGAGAAAATCAAACACTTTCGATATTAGTAAGTATCACAATAAAAAAGGGCCGCAATGCGGCCCTTTTTCTTGCGTGTCGCTGATTGCTATTTAAAGGTCATATTGCTGTCTATCTGCAATCCATCTTTGTTGAAGCTGATTTCAGTCCGGCTGCGCCCCAGCCACTGTATATAAGAGTCCTGAATGTTGCTGATGAGCTCTTGAATCTCATCATTTCCTTCATGACCGTAGCTTGCCGGAGTATATTCCGCCTGTAATTTGCGCTGCAATTCGAGCTGCGCAGACATGTCGTAGTCAACTGAAAAGAAGACATTTTTGTTGTCAGAATCTGCTTCCATAAATGCCGACAGTTCTTCCATCCCGTGCTCACCGCTGGCCACACCAATTGCGTCTTTACTCATGGCTGCAAATATACGCATTCCATTGGAAGAAAAAGACAGGATTTCCTGTGGTAATTCAACCGGGTCCGCACCAGCTTCGAGTTCCAGACCATCCATGCCGGGCACAAACATTTGCGCCATTCCGATCAGCATTTGAGGTTTTTCGACTTCCAGTGAGAACATTCCTTTGGCTTTTTCCGGGTTGAAGTCCTCAAAATCCACCTCATCAAGACTTAATCTGAAACCCTTGAGGTTATTGATAAAAGGCATAACCGGGACATTCATTTGTTCGGCCAATACTGTTGCCTGAGTATTCAATTGCTGAAGTTTTTCGCATTGGTAGGGATTCGCAATTACGGCATTGATTTGCTCCATCGCAAATGTACGCAGTTTGCCAAACTGGATGCCAAGCGAAGCACTGACCAGCTTATCGGGATTGTTGTCGGCTACCGGAACCTCAGCCACCAGTTCCAGCAGTTTGCCAGCGAGGCTGGATTCCAGTTCCAACTGGTAACTTAAGCCCAGGATGTTACTACTCAGTTCTGTAGTGCCCATCACCATACGAGGTGCCTTGGCAATAATTCCTTTGACCTCTGCCAGGCAGACTTCACCAAACTCGCTGGGGTCGTAGTGACCAATGCTGTTGACGAGAGTAACGGTCTTGCTACCGGGGTTAAGTACCTCATCGGCCAATTTCTGAAGATCAAGAAATCCCGAACCGTAGTTGCTATAGCCTTTGTCTTTATTCAGACGGTCCAGTGCGTTGTTAGAGGCAATTGACTCAGCTGGCATTGATTGGCCCAGCAACGCCGGTAACCATTCTGCTTCTGCGGCGGTGGGAAACATGCTAAATGCCGCATGATCTTCGAGAATGGCAATATAGACCGCGCCCTGTCCCTTGCCATGACCGGCAATTTTCCAGTATTCGGTTTCGCCAAGTTTATTACCACCGAAATCCATGCCCGAAGAGGCTTCTACCCGACCAATAGCTGCGCGTAATGCAGCCGGGTCTCTCAGAGCTATCCGTACAACCGGGAAAACGCCCATGCCGTAAATGACCTTATGCGATTCCATTGAAAGACCTAGTTTATCCAGGCCCTCGCGATTCAACTTGCCGTCAAATTCAGCCAGGATTGCGCTGAGCAACCGGGCTTCCTGATGTTCGTCATCGTCGCTGTTGATTTCAATTTTGAAGTCATTCAATAGTGTTTGCGCGGTCAGTAAAGAAGGGGCAAGGCGCAACATGAATGAATCGATCACGTCTGCAGGTGTCGGCTCAATATTTGCAAATACGTAGGGTGTATCAGCCGGTACATGGGACAGCAATGGATTGGAAGATGTCTGGCTTACGCCTCCCGTATCACGATTGCAGGCGGTAACCGCCAGAGCTGTGATCGCGACGAGAGCAGGTATCCGTAAAAATTTCATTTGTTTCGATCCTTGGTTGTTTATGTGTAGGTGTTATACAACAGTACAACACTAAACACGTACGGTCAAGCCCTTACTAAAAGATTTCGGTTTCAGCTAGCACCAAGGAATTGTCGAAGCGTAGGAGCGATGGTGCGATTTCTGAATGTAGGAGCGATGGTGCACTTGTTGTAGGAGCGATGGTGCACTTGTTGTAGGAGCGATGGTGCACTTGTTGTAGGAGCGATGGTGCGATTGCGGAGCAATTGCCATCGCGAATTGCTTCGGTTAGCACCGGTCTTGGATAGGTCGAGCACCCGGTAACTATTTTTGAAAGACGCCGTGTATACATCCATGTAGGCTCGTCCGCATCATCCCTGATGCGTATGCTTTC
>JBLHGQ010000069.1:0-15085 GCA_047614505.1 Rhodothermales bacterium
GCCCCGGTGGAAGCATTATTGGCGATACCGGACATAAACCTCGATGATGCGGTTAGTTTTGTTCAGGAAAGGCAACTAATGGAACCTGGGGAGACACAAAGTGTCGTATTGGCAGACGGTCAGGTCGTCATGGCACAGGGCAGAGGCCTGACGTATAGTATTCAATCAAAAGCGACCATGCCCAATGGGGTCTGGGAGCAACTCGATACGACCATTCGCCTCGGAGGCAGCCGTGATGGCATGCCATTTCGGATAATGCGATGGCGCGAAGGGTTTTACCACTGAAGACATCCATGGCAACAGCAATCGAAAATCATATTGAGAATATCAGGACGCGCTTTCGTGGCAGCCAGATCGGTCATTTTTTCCGTTGGTGGTTGAAAGAGTTGCGTGATTTGTTACCAAGTACGCTGAAGGCGAGAATGCAGCATGCAAGTCGCCGGATTCTGGTGAGGCTTAGTAACGACGAACTCGACGTATTCGTTCATGAAGCAGACTTGATGCAGCACATAGAAGTGTTGTCGCTTGGTACGGACCCGATGTTACAAAGACAGCAGCTTCACGACCTGTTAAGCGAAAGAGACCTGGCTGAAGTGTCCCGTGACCTGTTGCTACCAGATTCCCGAGTCCTGCGAAAAGAGGTGATCTTGCCAATAGCTGCTGAGGCAAACCTTCGTCAGGCCTTGAGCTTTGAAATGGACAGACAAACGCCTTTTCAGGCCAATGAAGTGTTTTTTGATTACCGGATATTGCATCGGGAGCGTGATGCTGCCCAGCTACGTATCGATCTTGTTGTTACTCAAAAATCTGCAGTTGTTAGTGAAATTGAGCGGCTTGGGCCACTTGGGCTTGCACCATCGGGAGTCGACGTGGAATTTGATGGTTTGCCAGCAGGGTTAAATCTGTTGCCTCATGACCTTCGTCACCGGATTGTTAACCGCCGGTCGCGGCTTAACATGATGACTGCTGCAGCGTCAGCGATTCTATTAATCTTTGTGATGGGCCAATCGATCTGGTTGAGGCAGCACCAGATTACAGAAGTAGAAGACGCAATTGATGAGGTGCGCGAAGAGGCGATGTTGGTTCAGGAGCTTCGCGATCGAATTGCAGATGCTTCAGAGGCGGCCGGGTTTATGCAGGAGCAGCGATCTGCTGCATTACCAACTGTAAAAGTTCTGACTGAAGTTACCCGGATATTGCCCGACGATACTTTTCTTGATCGGCTGATTATCAGCGTGGACTCTGTTCAGATGCAGGGCAAATCGCAGAATGCCCAGCAATTAATTGAGATGGTAAACACTTCACCAAACTTCAGTGACGCGGCATTTCGTGGTCCCACCCGGCTTGATACCCGCACTCAGAAAGAAGTTTTTGATATTAACGCCAAGCTGGTTATTGGAGATGGCAGCTAATGCAGTTGCTCCCAGATCAGAGAAATTCAAAAATGACTGCCATATTGCTATTGGTCATTGCTGTGATCATGGTTTATTTGCTTATGTTTCATTGGTTTTTCATTCGACATGGAGAATATTCTTCTGAATTAGGTGACTTAAGAGAACAATTGGCGCGGTTCGAATCGGTGGCAGCCAAGCGGGAAAGCACAGAGGATCGCTTACAGTCGATTCGAAGTTCTAGAAAAGATGCAAGCCTTTTCCTGAACGAACAGGATTTCAATGAAGCTGCAGCTGCCATGTCAGATCGTCTGGGTGAAATGGTCCGAACCCAGGCAGAACAGGATTGCCAGATTGTGAGCAGGCAACCGGTGAGGTCAAGGGTGCAGGAACGTTATGCGAAAGTGACGGTCAATGTACGGATGCGTTGTCAGCCGGCTGATCTATTACAAATTATGTATAGGCTGGAAACGGAGGTTCCGATGGTAATCGTTGACGAACTGAATATCATCCGGCCACGGGCTCGAAGAAGAACAGGCGGGACAGTTGTAGAAATTGCAGAATCATTGGATATTCGATTCAATATGTCTGGATACCTGAATCAATGAGCTGGCTGGAAAACAACCCACTGGGTGTGGCTCTGATTTCATTTTGCGGTCTTACATTGCTTATCGCGGGCGTTCTTGTTTATGTCTGGAGCAAACCTGCATCTTCAGGTGTTTTGGCCGCTGATATGACTACACCGCAAAGCGGGCAAGCTGATCAGATGATCAGCGATCTGGGCCCGATTGCCAGCTATCGGGAAGTGACCGAGCGCCCTGTTTTTGACGAATCAAGGCGCCCCTCGTTGAAAGTTGATGTGGAGGGTGATGGTCTTGGTGATCTTGCAGAAATCGCTGGTGCACCTGAAGTCAGATTGACCGGAGTCATCATCACCCCGAAGGAGAAGCTGGCAATGCTCAGACCGATTTCTGGCGGGGAGTCTCTGGTAGCCCGTGAGGGTGAATCACTTGAGGGTGAATTTGTCGGCTGGGAAGTGTCTGAAATAAAACCGAGAAGTGTCGTGTTGGAGTCCAGGGACGGCGACAATCTCGAGCTGGATTTGCTGGTCAATACACGAAAAATTGAAGAGCCGCTAAAACTTGAGCCGGTGGTTGCAGCCAATAACGCCGGTTCGCAAGGAAAGCCAGAACAGGGTGGTAAAGCTCAAAACTCAGAGGCCGCCGCTTCCGGTGACCAGGCCACCGACTCTCAACCATTGTCGAGAGCAGAAGAGATCAGGGAACGCATAGCGGAACGTCGCGAGCAATTGCGCAGGCAGGCCGAAGAAGGGGACGGGGATCTAGGCAGTTCCAACAGGACGCGTAATTCGAGTGGTTCCGGCCAGTCTGCATATCAAAGCGCGATTCAGGACATGATTAATCGTAATAGTCAAAAAGACAAAGAAGATAAGGATAATGGAGATGGTGGTGATGGTTAATTCCGGTTCTAAAATATCCGGCGCACAGAGGCAGGCTTCATGAAGCAATTCATTGCTATGTTTTGCCTTTTATTGATTCTGAACAGTTGCGGCACTGTCAGTCCCACGTATAGTCCATCTGACCGCCTGAACCGCACCGGTGCAGATCCCGAAAGCGACTCGGACGGTATTTTTGACCGTGAAGATGAGGCCTTGAGTGGTGGTGTCGTGGATATTGAAAGATATCCGGGTAGTGGTAAATTTATCAATGAAGATGCCGCAAACCTGCCGGCAAAAGCGGTTTCTGAAGATGGCGAAATCGTTCTCAATTTTGAAGCGGAATCTGTTCAGTCTGTGGTGCACACCATACTTGGTGAAATATTACAGGAAACATTTGTTATTGGACCCGGCGTTGGGGGAGAGGTCACATTTTCGACTTCCCGTCCGGTTACACGCGAACAACTGATGCCGATTCTTGAATTGCTACTGAGGTGGAATGGCGCAACACTCGTTTACTCTGAGGGGCGTTACCACATATTGCCGGTTTCCAACGCGATTCGCGGGCACCTGGTTCCACAACTAGGGAGCTCATCTGACGTATATGGATATGAAGTCAGGGTCGTTCCACTTAAATTTATCTCGGCTTCAGAAATGGCCAAGATTCTCGAGCCCTATGTTCGTGAAAACGCGATCATCAGTGTAGATATTATGCGCAGCATGATTTTCCTCGCAGGAACTGGCGAAGAACTGAGTAATTATTTGCAGACAGTTGAAATTTTTGATGTCGATTGGCTATCTGGCATGTCGGTTGGTGTGTTCCCTCTCAAGACTGTGGATGTTGCCTCCATTACCACCGAGTTGACTGACATCTTTGGTATTGGTGCTGAGTCACCATTGGCTGGGTTATTCCGGTTTATTCCTCTTGAACGCCTTGGTTCCATACTGGTTATCACTCCACAAGAGGAATACCTGGAGAAAGCGAAAGAATGGATCCAAAGACTGGATCGCGGTGCGGCCGGTGCTGGAACCCAGCTTTATGTTTACCGCGTTAAAAATCTTGAAGCGACAGTGCTGGCTAACTATTTGTCGCAATTATTTGGTGGGGCAGGTAGTGATACTTCATCGCAAAACTCGAATTCGAGAGGCAATCTGGCGCCGGGGCTGCAGCCGGCCCAGACCGGATCGGTCAGCGACTTTAATCAAAACAGGCAGGGTGCTAACCAACAACGAGCCGGTTCGGGTAGTAGTGTAGTGACCACCGAACAAGGTGAAATCCGCATTACTTCGGTGCTGGAAACGAACTCATTGTTGATTCAGGCAACGCAGGCTCAATACGACAGTATCCAGGCTGCCATGTTACGAATCGACGAAGAGCCATTGCAGGTGCTGATTGAGGCACAAATAATTGATGTGGTTCTAAACGATACATTGCAATTTGGCGTGAATTGGTATTTGAGCAACGAAGCCGCAAATATTCCTGACGTTGGCGTTAATTTATTTGGTGATATACAGCGCACAACTCAGACACTCGGCGGCGCCTTCCTTTCGAACATCTCCCGGGTCGGTGGCGGTGGTCAGAGCTTCGTCAGGGCGACCATTGCAGCGCTGGATCAGGTGTCTGACGTAAGAACACTCGCAGCTCCGTCATTGTTGGTGAGAAATAATGCGCAGGCAACCATTACGGTCGGAACTCAGATTCCGGTTCAGTCTTCCAGCATTTCAACCGGAACGAACAATGTGGTTAGCAGTGCGCAATATGTGTCCACCGGGGTAACGCTTACCGTAACACCACGAATCAATCCGGGTGGATTGGTCTACCTGGACATTACTCAGGATGTTAGTTTCGCGGGTGAGCGGGATGAAGACATCTCGACCTCTGGCAACCCGCCAATCAATACCAAGTCGGTAACGAGCCAGGTAGCCGTGCAGTCCGGCCAAACTGTTTTCCTTGGGGGCTTAATCCAGGAGTCATCAAGCGTTTCACAAAGCGGTGTTCCCTTTTTGAGTAGGGTGCCGGGTTTGGGGCGACTATTCGGCAGCAAAAACCAGACCAATGATAGAACTGAAACGCTGGTGATGATTACTCCAACAGTAATTCAAAGCTCCACAGACCTTGAGCAGATCAGTAATGACCTTAGAAAGGAATTTAAAAATATTCCGCCAATCAAGTTCCATATTTTGCAAAAAGCAAAAGGACAACAATAATGACGTTCTTTCCTAATTTATCAACCCTGCTACGGGTTTCCTGTTTACTTGCCGCAGTTTTGCTTGTCGCTTGTACCTCTACACCTGTTAAAAACAATGGTCTGGAATTTCGCGCTCAATCGCGTTGGGATGCAATGCTGGCCAACGATTTTGCTAAGGCCTACAGCTACTCCTCGCCAGGGTACCGTTCTTCAGTTTCTGAGCGGGACTTCGAAATTGAATTTCGATTGAGAAAGGTATTTTATACATCATCTCAATACCTTGACCATGTATGTGAGGGCGATGCCTGTACTGTACGAATGACTGTGGGTTATACGGTTGTTGGGGCGTTAAGGGGCGTGGCGGAATGGAAAAGTAAGACACCTGTAGAGGAAAAATGGGTTCACATCGACGGTCAGTGGTGGTTTTATCCGCAGAACTGATCTTAAGCTTTGATTTTACTTTGAAATCTTGATCTACAGTCGATAAGCCGCAATGTGTGCAACGGTGATCCATATCAATGATTTAATTAGGTTGTAAATGTTGCTTTGACGGGCAGCTTAACGTAACATTACGCCACGAATGACCGGAAAACTATGCTGTATACCCGTTGCATATGGGTTTACTCGCGCAAAACCGGCTTCGAATAAAGCCCTGTAAGCACATTTGGAGTGCTATAACAATTAGGAGTGTTGTGATGAACAGAAAGAATTTAACAGCTGCAGTGCTGGCCGGTCTGGCAGGTGCTGCCGGTATCGTCGGTACCGCAAGCGCCTCGCATGATAATGACGTTTTCCTTAATCCGGATGGTCTCGGCCAAGTGCTGATCTATCCTTACTATACAGTTAATGCTGGTAACGCTACGTTGATGTCAGTGGTTAACACCACAGGTAGTGCGAAAGCGGTCAAGGTTCGTTTTAAAGAGGGTGAGAACTCTCGCGAAGTACTTGATTTTAACCTTTACCTTTCCGAATACGATGTATGGTCAGGGGCTGTCATTAATGACGGCGGCACACCTACCCTGATTATTGGTGATAATTCTTGTACGGTTCCTTATCTGTATGCGAATGACAGCGATGATGATGGGTTTGGTGAGCAGGTTTTCCTTGATTTCGATTACACCGGTGAAAACGCCGATGGCGGATCGGGCGGAATTGAACGCGCCATGGAAGGTCACATGGAAATCATCGAAATGGGTGCAATGTGGGATGATCCATTCTACATCGACTCGAAAACACGTCCATACGGTTCAGAAACCGCAGCGACCCATGTAGAAGACGAGAATGGTGATCAGGTACCTTTGGATTGCCAGATGTTGAATGACCAGTGGAGTACTCTTGCTGGTGTTGACGGTTTGTGGCTTGATGATAATTCAGCGGATATGGATGAATTATCTGGTGGTTTATTTGGTAGTGCTTCTGTCGTCAACGTTGGTCAGGGTACATTGTTCTCATACAATGCACGGGCAATCGGTGATTTTGATAATGAAGGTGACTTGCATGTTGAGCCAGGTACATCAGAGCCAAACCTGAATTCAGGTGATAACTGGAGTGCCCACGTTAATGATGGCAACGGCGATACCGATACCTTCTCTTACGGTCGTGGTGTTGACGCAGTTTCAGCTATCTTCATGCATGACGCGATCATGAATGAATATTCTCTTGGTGGTATTGCTGCTGCTCAATCCGAATGGGTCATTACTTTCCCAACTAAGGGTTGGTATGTGGATTCTGCTTGGTATGAAGTTGAAAATACCTTCTTTATTAACACTAATAATCCTTCAGATCCGGGCTGCGCCTATGCTGATGACCATGATGGTGATCCGCAAACGCCGAATCTAGTCGGTCAGTGGGAAGTCAATCCAACTGGTGATCCTTCTTTAGGTTCAGTAAATGGAATTTCAGGCGTTACCGTGCCACCAGCTTGTGATGTTAAAACTGGTGTTAAGGTTACGGAGAATTTCCCATCTGATCCGTTCACTTCCGAGTTTGATGGTGAAGCTTGTGAAGAAGTTAGCTTCGATATCTGGGATGCTAACGAAAATGCAGCTTCAACACCTACACCTGGTGATGATTTGCCAATCGTTTCTCCTCCGCCTCCTCCGGGAACTTCCACACCGGGCGTAGCGTTTGAAATTTGCCATGAAACCAGCGTTCTTCAATTCGGCGATAGCGACATTTTTGGTTCCAGCAACACTCATACCGTCAATACGACAAATGAGAGTGGTTGGGCGAAAATCGGCTTCGATCTGTCAGATGAAGATGGTGACATTAACGTACTGTCGGCTAATGACGGTGGTGATCTAACCGGTCTTCCTGTTACAGGATTCTGGGCTGCCAAATTCACCAATGGTAATGTGGGCGGTGTATTGTCCAACTATGGTGGCTTGTTTGATCATAAAGGTTCAGTTAGCGTCGATTAATAATCTAGAGTTCTAAAATATCGGTCTATTGATAGTTCAGTAATAAAGCAAGGGGCTGCATCGCAGCCCCTTTGCTTATGGCACAGTTAAAATCCACTTCTAAAGTAAATCAAGTTCAACTTTTTTGTGTTTCCCGTGTCTTAGTTTTTCGTTTTTCTTAAAAGGGCATTACTATGCGACTTTCTGTTCAAAATTGTTTTTTGGCATTATTTCTTGGTCTTCTTAACCCGATTACTACACTTGCCCAAGCAGAACAAGATCAACTGTCGGGGCATGATCCAAATAAAATTCTCGCGTATCAGGGAAAGCATGTCATCAGCCAAAATGAAATTGATGGCGCATTTAACAGAATTCCGGACAATCTTCGACTTGGATTTATCCGGGACGGAAATAAGGTCGAAACGCTTTTGACCACATTGATGGTAAATAAAATTATGGCTGCAGATGCCTATAGAGTGGGCATTGATCAAGATCCACTTGTTCAGGAGAGACTCAAACTTGCTGTTGAAGAGGAACTGGCTCTCATTAGAAACGAGCAGCTAAATAGGAATGCACCTGAGGCTGATTTCGATGCTTTGGCTTATGAAATTTACCTGGCAAAACAGGATGAGTTTTACACTCAGGAAGTTATAGATGTTTCCCATATCCTCATTTCGACTAAACAGCGTGATGAGGACGAAGCCAGTAAGTTGGCTGAATCTCTTAAATCTCAATTGGATTTAGATCCCAGCATTTATGATGAGATGATTATTGAATTTTCAGAGGATCCCAGCAAAGATGCGAATAAGGGCCATTTCCCCTCCGTTGTTCGGGGACAAATGGTAAGGTCATTTGAGCGGGTTGCATTTCGAATGACTGAACCAGGTGAAATAAGCACGCCTGTTAAATCTGAATTTGGTTTTCACATTATTCGTTTTAATGGGAGAAAGGAACCACGAAAACTGGAATTTGATCGTGTCAAAGAACGTCTCGTGGTTGAGGCACGTTCTAAGAATCAAAAGAATTATCACGATACCTATTTATTGAAACTTCTCAGTGATCCCTTGGAGTTTCCCGATGGCGCCTTAGAAATAATGGTCAAAAGATATTTCGGTGAAAATCTGGAATTGGCACCGACGCTTGGTGCTGGCGAAGATGGTGAAAGCAAATGATGATTGGGTTTAGTTAAACAGCGACACTCATTGATGATGTAAACTTCGTTCTGGCGAGCCAAACTTCCGGCTGGGTAGTCAATTCCTATTCAAGTGGATAATTAAAGGCATGGTGCGACATACTTTATTCTGGCAATTGGTGACTCGCGAAATCAGGACCGCATATCTGGAAAATCTAACTGGTTTTGCCTGGTTGATTCTTCAACCTCTAATGTTGCTTGGAGTTTACTGGTTTGTATTTACCAAAATATTTCATTCACGCATTCCGGATACCGAAGTGGGTTTTTTACCATATCTTGCCATTGCTTTCTGGCCCTGGACTGCATTCTCCGAGTCAATATTAAAAGCCAGTAATTCTATTACCGGTAATGCTGCCCTGATTGGTAAAGTTGCTATTGCAACTGAACAATTACCAATGGCGACCGTTACTGCAACGTTTATTATGCATGTGGCTGGATACCTGGCAATTCTTCTTGTTCTACAACTGATTGGTACAGATATTCATTGGCTTTTCCTGCCCTTGATGATACCAGTCATGCTGCTTTTGTGGGTATTTGCTGTTGGGCTTGCCTGGATGTTTAGTGCTTTACAGGTATTCATTAAGGACACGGCTCAGATTCTTCCTCCTCTAATGACTTTTTGGTTTTTTACCACCCCTATTTTGTATAGCCAGTCACAACTCCCAGAAAATATCGCGAACGTTATGTCGCTAAACCCTATGACCTGGTTTGTATTTCAGATGCGGGAATTTCTACTTTTTGGACGCATTAACCTGGGTGTAGAAGAAGCAATTGCCACAACTACAGTTCTTGCTTTGGCATGGATAGGGTTAAAGTTTTTTCGAAGATTCAGCGGCCATTTCGAGGACTTTCTATAATGCGCTCCTTAATGCGGCTGGATGGCGTTTCAAAGATTTATCCAAGGATTCATCAACCCTGGGAACGGATGCAGGCATTCGGATCAATATTATTAGGTCGTGAACCTGCCACAGGTGCTGAAGTGTTAAGCGATGTGAGTCTTGAAGTAATTAGGGGCCAGTCATTGGGTATTATTGGTGAAAATGGCGCCGGAAAGTCTACTTTATTAAAAATCCTGACTGGTGTAATTCAGCCCACCCGAGGTAGTGTAGAAGTTAACACTAGCGTGGCTGCATTGCTCGAATTGGGTGCCGGGTTCCAACCGGATTTTAGCGGTCTGGACAATGTACGGATGAAGGCGTCCTTATTAGGACTTTCCAGTTCTGAACTTGCTGAACGAATGGACGACATTCTGTCTTTTGCCGATATTGGGGAATATATTCATGAGCCTGTTAAACATTATTCATCAGGCATGGTCGTCAGGTTGGCGTTTGCTGTAGTGACGGCAGCCAGGCCTCAAGTGTTAATTACTGATGAAGTTCTCGCGGTTGGTGACGAATCTTTTCAGAAAAAATGCATACGGTGGATGGAAAATTTTCTGTCCGGGGGTGGGACCTTGCTAATGGTTTCCCACAGCATGTATATCGTTCAGAAGTTATGTCACAAGGCACTGTGGCTAAGTGATGGCAAAGTTCAACAATATGGTGAAGCTTTCCCGGTTACACAATCATATCTTGCCTGGCATGAGAGTCGAAGCGTTGAAGAAAAAGTTCAGCGGGATACCCGCTTGGGAGACGGCGGCCGGTATCAGCTTAAAGAACTTGGGTTTCCAGAGCTTTCCGGAAATCAGGACAGCATGGTAAATATGGGCGATGATCTGCTTGTAGAAACAATTATTTATTCACCTGATCTCAGATCGCCGGTTGTTCACATTGGAATTATACGAATAGATGGTACACCTGTTTATGGTGTGACATCAGATATGGAAGGGGTTAAGCCGGTACAGATTGATGAAAATCACTTCCGTTTTCGAATTCGATTCATAGCGCCGCAACTTTTACCGGGTAGTTATCATCTCAGAGCTCTGGCTATGGACCCTGAAGGCTTGCGAGTATTTGATGAGTTGGAGCGGGTCTTCCAGGTGAATGGTAAAAGTATCGAAGTCGGCATTGTGCAAATGCCCCACGAGTGGGTGGAATGAAGTCTGTTGTCATTGTTCCGGTCTTCAATGCTTTTGAACATCTAAGGACCTGTCTGCAGTCAATTGAAGATTGTTCTCCGAATGTCAAAGTGGTCGTTATCAACGATGCATCAACGGACGTGCGGGTGCAGGGATTTCTCGAAGCCTGGCAAAATGCCGGAACGGGCAGAACACTACTGTGCAATAAGAAAAACCGGGGATTTGTTTATACTGTCAATCGAGGAATGGCAGATCAACCGGGTAACATTATATTGCTTAATTCTGATACCGTTGTAACACCTGGTTGGGTAGAAGCACTGTCAAACTGCCTGAATTCCGATTCAAAAATTGCCACTGCCACACCATGGTCCAACAATGGTGAAATCGTTTCAATTCCAACATTATGCTTGGCAACGCCTGTGCCGGAAGAATTGGCTCAGCTTGCCAAAGCGATCAGCAATTCGGGACCACCGGAGTATCCGGAATTACCTACAGCGGTAGGCTTTTGTATGGCTATTTCCCGTACCGCCATTGAAAATATTGGAATGTTTGATGAAGCAACATTCGGGCGCGGCTATGGAGAGGAAAACGACTTTAGTATGCGTGCACATGCCGTAGGCATGATTAATGTCCTATGTGACAATGCCTATGTCGCGCATCACGGCGGCAGCTCATTTTCTCCCTTAGGCATGAAACCGGATTCTGATTCCATGCAAAGACTGTTGAACAAACATCCGTCCTATGATGAACTTGTTGCGGAATTTATTCTAAACGACCCTTTGTCACAAAGGCGGCAGGTGGTAAATACGGCAATTGCACGCATCATGGGCACAATGCGCTAAAATTCATTCCAGGCAGACCAGGGCTTTCTTGTGGTTGATAATCTTGAATTTACCGGCGAGCGATTCACTCCAGAGTGTGAACGTGAAATATGGTATGAACATCTTCACCGTTATGCACTGGCTGCACGATTGTGCCGGGGTGCCAATGTGCTTGATGCTGCCTGCGGCGAGGGTTACGGTTCGTCGCTGTTAGCACAGGATGCTGCGTCTGTCATCGGTGTGGACGTTGATGAGCAGACAGTTCAACATGCTGGTGTCAGATACTCGAATCAGGATAATCTTGAATTCCGCACTGCAGACTGTACACAGTTACCATTCAATGACGATCACTTTGATGTCATCATTTCTTTCGAAACCCTTGAGCATCTATCTGCACAGGAAGCTCTGATTTCCGAGTTTCATCGTGTTTTGAAACCGGAGGGTTTTTTGATGTTGTCTTCCCCTGATAAAGCAGAATATTCAGAAAAGCAGGGGAATCAAAATGAGTTTCACATCAAGGAACTATATCGTGAGGAACTTGTAGGAGTGATTTCCGTAAAGTTTCCAGTTTGTCATCTATTTGGTCAAAAATTGATGTTTCACTCAGCGATATGGGACTTGCAAGGTGTGGGTGACGTTGATCTGCAAACTTTTACTTCAGAAGGAAATGTTTCAAACGGCAAGATACTCCATTCCCCCACCTACTTTATTGCGTTGTGTGCAGCGAGCGAGGAATATCTGCCTGACCTTTCTGGCTCACTCAGTCTGTTTGACGACATCGAAGAATCGGTATATACCCACTATCACCATGAGATCAGAAAAAATATGGCTGCCGGCGGGGCCCTTGCTGAGCTCGATGCACAGGTAAATGCTTTGAAAGCTGAGTTGCAGCGCCGACAACCAAGCTGGTGGCAGCGATTGTTGGGTAAAAATTAAGTCATCATGGCTGTCACTGCCATCGTAATCAACTTCAACGCCGGTAACGCTTTGAAAGCCTGCATTCAGGCCTTGATGTCAGGCTCTGTCAAACCGGTAATCATGCTTGTTGATAATGCGTCTACTGATGGTAGTGCTGCACAACTTCGCGGGCTGTATAGTAATCAAGCCGGGCTTGAGATTATTGATAACCCTAGCAACATCGGGTTCGCCCGCGCGGTAAATGCGTGTATTGAGAATATCAACTCAAGTTACATTCTGATAATCAATCCAGATTGTTTTATCCACCATGATGGCCTGGATCGGCTGCTGACCGCATTAAACAATGATGATAGGGCGGCCCTTGCGGCACCCTACATTGCCAACAAAACTGGTAAATATGAGAAGGCGTCACTACGACGTTTCCCGGACCCCTGGAACTCATTGATGACATTAAGCGGGCTTTGGCATCTGGGTCGTTGGATTCCTGTTTTTCAAGGCGTAACCGTCAACCCAGGAAGCTTGCCGGTTGAAACATGCCAGGCTGAAGCTGTGTCCGGGGCCTGTATGTTGATCAGGCATAGTGCCTTGTTGGAAGTAGGCTTGTTGGACGAAGCCTATGGCTTGCACTGCGAAGATCTTGATTTGATGTATCGTCTTCGGCAGGGTGGCTGGCATTGCCTGTTTGTCCCTTCCGCCAGTGCAGTTCATGAACAGGGTGTATCAAGTAAAAGTCGCCCGCTTTGGGTTCATCGCCAAAAACATCATGGCATGAGCCGGTTTTTCAGCAAGTTTCAGGCCACTAATCACTGGCTGCCAGTCAGGTGGCTGGTTTACACGGCCATATGGATAAGATTTATATTGCTTTGGCCCGTAGTGTGGTTGAGAAAATGAGTAGGGACGGAGTCTTGTTATTGGGAGCGAGTGGTCAAATAGGCGTATTTGCGATTCCCCGGCTATTGTCCGCTGGTTTTGATGTAATTGCAGTTAGCAGAAACCCCCGACCCAGGTGGTTTCCTGAGTTCGAAAGAGTACGATGGGTCAGGTTGGAAGCACTTCATTCAGGCGCAACAGCGAATGCGCAGATGCTGATTTCGGCCGGTCCCATTACCCTTGCTACACAACTGATAGATCAGTGCCCTCATTTGAAACGGGCGGTAATTTTCAGCACCAGCAGTGTTTTCAGCAAATTGGAGTCGCATGACCGGAAAGAAAAACGTCATATGCAGCAAATACTAATGGATGAAGCTGTGCTTTCAAACAGCTGCGAATCTCATGGCATACCACTCAGTCTCTATCGGCCTACATTGATTTATGGGTGCGGAATGGATGGAAATGTGAGTTGGCTGGCCAAATGGATCAGAAAATTCGGCTTCATTCCGATTGCGGGCGATGCTGCGGGTTTAAGACAGCCTGTACATGCCGATGACCTCGCGCAGGCCGCAGTGGCTACATTACTTAGCGATTCACCGCTGGCATTGGACGTTCCACTTTGCGGAGGAAGCACATTGAGTTTTCGGGAAATGGTTGAGGCGATATTTATGGGTCTGGGCAAACCTGTGCGAATTATCAGCGTTCCCCGGCGTATGTTTACCGCACTTGCATATGTCTGCCGGTTAGTCCCCAAGTTACGGAGTATTCGTCCGGAAATGATAAGGCGTGAAAGTGTTGACCTTGTATTTGATGACACAACAGCCAGGGAAATTCTCAATTACCAGCCTCGCGTATTCGCGCCTGGTCTGGCTGAGTTTTCCAGACCGGACGCGGATTACTTGAAGCAACTTGCATCTTTGTGAATGGTTATTGATGTGGTTTTGTATTTCGATTCACCTTGCGATGATAGAATATCCAGCCGTTTATCTGTTTCGACTCAAAACTTATTTATTTAATCAATTACAAGGAAAAATATGTTTGACAGCACTTTTCAAATCGAAGGGTTCGACACAGAGCTAAGCGCGGCAATTGCGGGCGAGCAGACGCGGCAGGAGTTGCATATCGAGTTGATCGCTTCTGAGAATTATGCCAGCCCCCGGGTTTTGGAAGCTCAGGGATCTGTGCTTACCAATAAGTACGCTGAAGGTTATCCGGGGCGCCGTTATTACGGTGGCTGTGAGTTTGTCGACATTGCGGAGAAGTTGGCCCAGGATCGAGCAAAACGGTTGTTTGGTGCGCACTACGCCAACGTGCAACCGCACTCAGGGTCACAGGCAAACGCAGCTGCCTACCTTGCATTACTTAAGCCGGGCGACACTTTGCTGGGGATGAATCTGGAACATGGCGGACATCTTACTCACGGTTCAAAAGTCAATTTCTCCGGAAAGGTATTTAATTCTGTTCAGTACGGCATAAATAAAGAAACAGCCCTGATAGATTATGACCAGATGCAGGCTCTGGCCGACGAACATCAGCCAAAAATGATCATTGGCGGGTTTTCTGCATATTCCAGGAAAGTGGATTGGGCACGGATGCGCAATATCGCAGATGGGGTGGGGGCATGGTTGCTGGTGGACATGGCGCATGTAGCCGGCCTGGTTGCCGCCGGTATCTACCCTAACCCTGTGCCTCACGCGCATGTAGTCACTTCAACAACACATAAAACATTGCGCGGTCCGCGAGGCGGCCTTATCTTGGCGCAGGCCAACGATGAGATTGAAAAGAAGCTTAATTCGATGGTTTTCCCCGGTACACAGGGAGGACCGTTAATG
>JBLHGQ010000070.1:0-14825 GCA_047614505.1 Rhodothermales bacterium
GTAGTGACCCAATTCGCAGGCAATCCTTTTTCTGAAGATTGGGTAGCGAAAATGCACAGGCTTCAAAATCATTCAATAGACGAACACTGGCACCTTCAAAATCGTGTTCGAGTTCACTGGTATCCAGACTCCAGCTATTGTTGGTAAACAGAACATTTCCATCTACAACCGGTCCGGCAGCCGCAATACATATGACCTGCGGCAACGGCGCTCCTATCTGTTCAAGATAAGCGCCAATGGCCTGATCAGCGGACTGGAAATCCTCACATTGATAGGTGGTTTTGCTCGAGAAGCCGGCTTTGTGCGGATCGACAAGTGCAAAACGAACGTTGGTACCGCCAATATCACCTACCAATAGACAAGGTGTTTGGTTTTTCATTTCGCTTGCTGTCATTAAGGCTTACTCAAATTGAATTATTGGAAGAACCATTGAAAATACTGGCACCAGACTCCGCGCCGCATACCTGGCTGCGGAATGCTCCGAACAGGTCCCTGCCCATACCATGGTAATTTCCTGAAAGATCAGGAACGATCACTTTCCTGCTCTCCAAAGGCTCGCCCGTGGCTTGAACAGAAAATGCACCTTGCTCAGCGTCGATTGAAACCAAATCACCATCACGAATTCTGGCTAGAATGCCACCTTTTAGAGCTTCGGGTGTTACCTGTATGGCAGCGAGAATTTTGCCCGATGCTCCCGACATACGCCCATCAGTTAGCAAAGCCACCTTATGGCCACGGTTTTGAAGCACGCCGAGATAAGGCGTCAATTTGTGCAGCTCCGGCATGCCGTTGGCGCTTGGCCCCTGATAAGGCACAACTGCAACCAGATCTGAATCGAGCTGTCCGGCTTTAAACGCCTCGGTGAAAGCCACTTGTGAGTGGAATACCCGGGCCGGCGCTGAAATTTTGTGGTGTTCAGGCGCGACTGCCGACACCTTGACCACTGCGCGACCGATATTACCTGCCACCAGTCGCAGGCCACCCTCTTTGTCGAAGGGATTGCTAACCGGGCGCAATATATCGGCATCCAGTGTTGCAGGCTGTGCCTCCTGCCATTCAAGTTGCTCACCGTTCAGGTTCGGCTCAACACAGAAACGGCCAAGACCATCTCCGAGAATGGTTTTAACGTCGTCATGCAACAAGCCGGCAGACAATAACTCGCGAATCACAAAGCCCAGGCCGCCAGCGGCATGGAAATGATTCACATCAGCCAAACCATTAGGGTAAACGTGTGCAAGAAGAGGTATTGCACCAGACAAATCAGAAAAATCGTCCCAATCAATACTGATTCCTGCAGCAGCTGCAATAGCAATCATGTGAATCGTATGGTTGGTTGAGCCACCCGTAGCGAGCAAACCAATAATGCCATTAACAATTGATTTTTCACTGACAATTTCACCTATTGGCCGGTAGTCATCGCCCAGGCGTGTGTTTTTCAGCACCTGGCTAACGGCCTCGCATGTCAGAGCATCTCTTAACTCCGTTCCAGGGTTAACGAAAGAGCCTCCCGGTAACTGAAGACCCATAAATTCCATCATCATTTGATTGCTATTGGCTGTCCCGTAAAAGGTGCAAGTGCCGGGAGAATGATAAGAAGCCGATTCAGCTACCAGTAATTCTTCACGCCCGATGCGCCCGGCCGCATATTCCTCTCGAATGCGTGCTTTCTCCTTGTTGGGCAGACCGGAAACCATTGGACCCGCTGGCACAAATAAGGTGGGCAAATGACCAAATGACAAGGATCCAATCAACAGTCCGGGAACAATTTTGTCGCACACTCCAAGGCACAATGCTGCGTCAAACATATTGTGCGACAAGGCAACTGCGGTCGACAAAGCAATCACATCCCGGCTGAACAGAGAAAGGTCCATACCATCCTGACCCTGTGTAACACCATCACACATTGCCGGTACGCCGCCGGCAAACTGGGCTACTGCACCATGCGCACGTGCCGCTTTTTTCAGCATTTCCGGATATTTTTCGAATGGCTGGTGCGCGCTTAGCATATCGTTGTAAGCCGAAACGATAGCAATGTTCGCAACCACATCTCCTGCCAGTGCTTTTTTACTTTCTATGTCACTGGCAGCCATGCCATGTGCCAAATTGCTGCAAGATAGACCCTTACGTAAAGGACCACTGGCAGCAGCAGCCTGTATACGGTTCAGATAGTGTTTACGGGACACAGCACTTCTTTTCTGAATGCGTTCGGTTACAGCTTCTATTACGGGATTCATTTGAATCTATCCTTGATCTTCAAAATGGTCACTAGGGAGCCCAATACGTATGAACTGGTGTCTTGTTCTGTTGCAACAAACTGGCCAATGGATATTTACTACCAATTTGTTTGGATTGCTCATAAACCTTCCGCTTTTCGTCGCCAAAAAACAATAACAGTACCTCTCTGCTTTGAAGCAGAGCCGAAAGAGTCATTGTGATTCGGGGAAGCGGGCTGGCAGCAGTATGTACCGGCATACACATATGTTTGCTTTTCAGGTCGAGACCCTCTTCAAGCCGGTCGAAATCCGGAAACAGTGAGGCAAAATGGCCATCTTCCCCCATGCCAAGCAATGCCGCCGAATAAGGTCGCGGCAATTTTCTTAAGTCGTATTCAAGATGCTTGCAGTGATCAGCCACCGAAATTCCTTCCTGAAACATCGCAACAATTGATGCGGAAGCAGCATTTCCGGCTAGTAGTTCCCGTCGAATCATGCCCTCGTTGCTGTCTGGATGATCAGCCGGGATAAATCTTTCATCGCTCATCGCAACATGTACTCTGTCCCAATCAAGGTCAATGTCCGAGAGTCGGTTGAAACATTCCTTGGGACTTGAGCCGCCACTAACAATCAAAGTCACTTCATCCTTCGCCCGCAGGTCTTTCAACAGTACGGTACTTAGTCTTGCTGCAGCTGCTTGAGAGGCAAGCAGGCGGGAATCAAAAAACCATTCGGTAACTGACATCAGGTATCCGGCTGCCAGGCCCGGCCATCGCGATCAAGCATCGTAGAAGCCGCTGCCGGCCCCCAGGAGCCAGCGACATAACTATCTACCTTTTGATCACGTTCCTGCCATCCAGCCAGTAGCTGATCGATCCATTGCCAGGCAGTTTCCACTTCATCGCGGCGCATGAACAGGGCCGGATTTCCGCGCAGGACCTCCATGAGTAAACGCTCATAGGCGTCCGGATAGCGAATATCAAACGCCTCCTCAAAACTCAAATCCAGTGCAACCGGCCGCAGGTCAAAGCCGCCGGGGCCAGGTTCCTTGGCCATCAATGCAAGCTTGACCCCTTCATCCGGTTGTAAACGGATCGTCAGCCGGTTTGGCTCAATTTCGTGACTAAGATCTGAGAATATCGAATGTGGCACATGTTGAAATTGCACCACGATTTCTGAATGTTTTGCTTTAAGGCGCTTCCCGGTTCTCAGATAGAAAGGAACATCTGACCATCTCCAATTCTCAATCTCAAGTTTCAAGGCGACAAATGTTTCTGTTGTGCTTTCCTCAGAACCGAGCTCCTCTGCGTAGCCTGAAACAGCCTGGCCGCGAATCGCACCGGCAGTATATTGCCCCCGCACAGTATGTGATTTCACGTTAGCGGCAGTAATCGGCTTAAGAGCTCTTAAAACTTTCAATTTCTCGTCACGTATTGAATCATGGTCAAGGCTGCTGGGCGCCTCCATCGCGATCAGGCAAACCAATTGCATAATGTGATTTTGCACCATGTCACGTAAGGCGCCAGTACCATTATAAAAGTCGATACGACCACCCACACCAAGGTCTTCGGCAACGGTAATCTGCACGTGGTCAACCACGCCACGGCGCCACAAAGGTTCAAACAGGGAGTTGGCAAAACGCAGGGCCAACAGGTTTTGCACCGTTTCTTTACCAAGGTAGTGGTCAATACGGAAGATCTGGTTTTCAGCAAAGCACCGGCCGACTTCGTCGTTGATGCGGCGGGCGGATTCGAAATCATGACCAACCGGTTTTTCGAGAACAATTCGGCTGCGCTCGTCAATCAGCTGATTGCTGCTAAGGCCATTGGCTATTGGGCCAAAAAGCTGAGGAGCCGTGGCCAGGTAAATTACCCGGGTTCTATCTTCATGACCTCGCAATACTTCGCACAATCCAGCCCAGCCTGAATCGTCAAGCGCATCTGCCTGCACATACTCGAGTCGGGATTGAAAAGCCTGCCACTGGGCCTTTTCATACTCTCCTTCCTTCAGATTTGCCTGCAGGGCGTCATCGACAAGGCCACAAAAATCATCACGTGTATGATCACTGCGACTTACTGCCACGATGCGACTATTTTCAGAAATCTGACCGTCACGTACGCGGTGATACATGGCCGGTAACAACTTGCGCATTGCCAGGTCACCAGTACCACCGAAAATAATCAGGTCGAAGGTTTCTACGGGAATAAGTTGTGCCATCAAAAAGATCCTGCTGTTAGGTTAAAACTTTAGACGCGCACATAGTCAACGACCATACGCTGCGGAAATATTTCATCATCGATGCCCTCATATTCCGGACCACCAACATTAACAGCCCAAACCAGATCAGTACCGGCGTGCAAGGGATCACAAAGGGCAAATGTCTGAAAAAGCAAAAACAATGCGATATTTTTCGGCTTGAAGAACATCAAAGTTTACTCCGGGAAGGTGTTTGCAAGCTGCGCTCAGCTGCGCAGCCCGGGCGCCTTGCAATATTGATCAACAAACTCATGATGGGTGGGAAGCTGACCAACAATCTTCATTACAGAAGCCCTGATTTGTGCCATAAAGTCATTCAGTTCCTGATCGCTAAGGTTGTCAACAAAGGGATGATAGCCATCCGGTATCAGGCCCTGTCCTAGCATGACCGCTGCCCAGGAGCGCTCTGCAAACAGTTCATTTTGCTCCCGGAAGACTCTCCCATTGGCCTTGAACAGACGCATCTTGTGCGCCAGGGTCTCTGGAATTTCCATGTCGCGACAATCGGTCCAAAATGGAGTGTCGCCACGTTGAGTCGCGTGATAATGCAAAATGATGAAATCACGAATGTACTCATTTTCAATTTTGACATCGTGGTTAAACTGATCCACTTCCGATTGGATAATTTCATTGACCGGAAACAGCTTAATCAGGCGGATGATGCTGTTCTGAATCAGGTGAATACTGGTAGATTCCAGTGGCTCCATAAAACCACTCGCCAGACCCAGGGCAATACAGTTTTTGTTCCATTGCTTTAGTCGTCTTCCGGTCCTGAACTTAAGTGTTCTAACATCGGCCAATGGCTTGCCATCGATATTGTCCAGTAGCATCTTTTTTGCTTCTTCATCCGACATATATTTGCTGCTGTATACCAAACCATTACCTACTCTGTGCTGCAGTGGAATCTTCCACTGCCAGCCACAACTTCTGGCCGTTGAACGTGTATAGGGTGACGCTGCACTGACGGTTTCGGTCTGGACGGCGGCGGCGCTGTCGCATCGCAGCCAGTGGGACCAGTCTTCCCAGCCGGTTTTCAACTCCTGTTCAATCAGAAGACCCCGAAATCCACTGCAATCGATAAACAACTGACCATTGATGCTCTGACCGGATTCAAGTGTGACCGACTCGATGAATCCAGACTCAGGATTGGAGTTTACTTTGACGACTTTTCCTTCGGTCCGGTCCACGCCGAGCTTCTCGCTGAATTGCCGAAGGAATTGGGCATACAATCCGGCATCAAAATGATAGGCATAATTCGCTGCGGGATCGGTTTTGATGGCAAACTTTTCAGCTCTTGCCATTGAGGTTTCGAGACTAAAATCCCCAAGTCTACTATGTACACCTTGCTGCCTGGTTTTCAACCAGTAGTGATGAAATTGGGCAGCCCAGGCGTCAACTCCCGGAGGCCCGAATGGATGAAAATAGTGCTCACCAAGATTGCCCCAATTCTCGAACTCTATGCCCAGCTTGAAAGTACCATGAACTGCGCGCATGAATTCCGCTTCATCCAGTTCAAGTAACAGGTGAAAATTCTTGATTGCCGGAATGGTTGCTTCGCCCACACCGACCGTTGCAATAGCATCTGATTCAATCAGCGTGATTTCGATATTCCTGCCAAAAGTCTTGGACAGTGCAGCCGCAGCCATCCAGCCGGCAGTTCCGCCTCCAACAATCACAATCTGTTTAATTTTACTCACGAAACATCGGCTCCCGGAGATGTTTGAAATTGATCATTTTCCATATGTATCAACGATTTAATTTATTCCGAAGCAAGGTTCTGAGTTTGCGTGCTGCATCTTCGTCCAATGGGCCGAGTACACCTTTGGCGTCGCCAGGGATGTGATCCAGCCCGTTGTCCTGCGTATTGAAAACATAGTGATCAAAAATACCTCTCCATGCATCACGTTGTTCCTGAGGTAGATCTCGAATACTCAAAATGGCATGCAGCAGCGCATCATGGGGTGCGCCCATAAAAAGTGGTGACTCACGCCACCAATAATTAATCAATACATTGAAATTACTTAGGCTCTCGACGTGATGCCACCACATGCTCGGGATGAATATCGCATCACCTGGTTCCAATACTGCTGTTTGAGCGTGATTCAGGGCTTCTGCGAACCTTGGATATTGATCGAAATTTGGATTGCTGACATCTACCAGACTTATTGCCTGTCCGGCCGGCGTGAAATCAATAGGTCCTACATAAAGATTGTCCAGCTGATCAGGCGGGAAAAGTGTAAAGCGTCGGCTACCGGCACAAACACAGGCAACATTGTCCAGCGTATCAAAATGTGCGGCAACTTTCGTGCGGTTACCAATCCAGATTCTAATGCTCGGGTCGATGTCACTATGGGACAGATAGTTCTCCCGACTGAAACCCGGCAGACAATAGTCCAATGCAGTTGAGCCCATATAGCAGACTGGTCCTGAATCTTCTTCCTCGCGATCGCGAATCTGATCGAGCACCCATGCCAGTTTTGTCTGGACTTGCTTAAAACTAGTGCTGGATAAATCCTTAGTGTATGAAATTCGACTATCCGTTCCGGCATTACCGACAAATGCCTGAACTGGAGCATCGCTATTAAATTGACGCAGGTACCCATCAAGCTCCTGGTTTGAAAGCTGACTTTTATGTACGACTGGCCAATCAGCCACCAGGCCCTTTATAACAACAGGTGCGTTTAGAGAAGATACACATTCGAATATGTTCTCTCCGCTCGAGAGTTCAAGCACTTTGATACTGGCGAGATCTTGAGTCAATTCAGGTCAACTGTTGGTTCTTTTTTTCAATGAGCCTGGCCAGGTTGGGCAAGGACGCTAAGATCATATACACATCCTGAAGGTGGCCCTTTGTATGCAGCACTTCCAAAGCGTTGGCATTTAAAGCACGCAGTTTGTCCTCGTTAATAGTGTACAGACCCTTCAGGTTTTGTTTTGAGCCGTCGTTAAACTCAATCTCCAGTGCCAGCGACTCAATCAAGTCCAGGCCTACCAGCAGCTTGGAAAACGATTGATTGATTTCGTGACCATTATGAATAGTCATCAATATTGAGCTCATGCGTTCCAGCACCGGGCTTTCACCACCGTGCTCAAGAAATATCCGTTCTCCTTCGCCTGAAGAACTCACGCTCGGGTGATCAAGATCGATATGTACAACCGGATTCCGGCTTGGTATTCCTGCATCAACCGTCTCCTGGAATCCAATCAGGAACGGCTGTCGTTGAATGGTCAAAGGAATATAGCTGGCATCCCATTTCCCGTTTCCCAAATATAAATTTTCATTTTCGGAAAACCCAAGCATCGCCATTGGCTCAAAGTGACCCGTGTCCTGGTTTTTGGTGAACAATATCGGGTATTCCATTTGCAACTGACTGAACTCAACCAAAAATGTGCGCGTCAGGCTGACATCATAGCCATGGTTTTTTTCATACCTTGACTTCACCCTAAGGTCTTGGTGGCTAATGTTGTCTAACAAAACATGATTGGTCATGACATCTCTCACTGGTGTATTTCAAAAAAATTCAAAGGCCTCGCCCTGGTCAAATTTTCTGCAGACCATATTGATCAATTTTGGCCAATAAGTCTCTGTTGCCCGGCAGACTTTTGACCAGTTCATTGGCATGCCGGTTGTTCTCCACAAATAGTTGATGAGCCTTGTCTGCATTTTCGGAATGCCGGAAACTCATTCTCGATTCAGTTTCAAATCCCATACCGAAAAGCACATATTGGTAGCTTGCGGCGGAAAACACCTCGTCACTTTGTGGAAAATCGTTACGCGAGGGAACATGGTACTGCCACAGTGCCAAAAGCTCGTTCAGGCTATCTGGGATTCCCTCTTCGTTTCGGTTATCCAGCCAATAGTCTGAATCGGAACGTTTACTCAATACGTAGTGCAACTTGAGAAAGTCAATAATGCGATCCCAGCGGTAGAGGAACTTATCGTTGAACCTCCTGGCAATGATGTCCATTACCTCGTCATTGGCCGGTAAATCTTCGGAGATCATCTGTCCAGCCAACTCCACCAATACCAGGGCACTGGCTTCAAGCGGTTCAAGAAAACCGGCAGCCATTCCAACAGCGACACAGTTTTTGTGCCAGAACTTTTCCCTGTGACCTGGCTTAAACGAAATTTTTCGCGATTCTATGGAGTCAGCCGATGTCCCACAAGTGCGTGCCAGGTAATTCCTCAATTCCAATTCTGCTTGCTCGTCAGTTGAGTGACTGCTCGAATACGTATAGCCAATCCCGCGCCTGGAACTTAGCCCAATATCCCAAATCCAGCCCGCCGATTGAGCGGTAGATACGGTTTGTGAAGCAATTGCACTGTCGTCGGCTGCATAAGGGACCTGGATTGCCAGGGCAGTGTCATTAAACAGAACCGGTTTTAGGTCAACAAACGGTATTTGATAGTGTCCGCCTAATAGCAATGAAGCCATTCCGGTACAGTCGATGAAAAGATCGCCGGCAATTTCACCATTCAAGCGGGTACTTACGGATCTGATATTTTCGTCCACTGCACCGTTGATATCAGTGACATGGTCAATCACATGTTTGACGCCAAGTTTTTCTGTGCAATGCCTTTGCAGTAGTTCTGCGAATTTTCCCGCATCAAGATGGTAGGCGTAATTTGCGACATAGGCGTATTCAGGCGTGGTGTTCAGTTTTGGCGCCAGATTGTTGTCGCACAGGTGTCCTTGTACGCTTACTGCATTGACGAAAGAGACCTTGCTCTTCTGTGGCTGCCAGTGGGGGACCAGGTTGATGTCGGTATAGCCTGCTGGCAAGGTAAAAGGGTGGTAGTAATAGTCAGATTGATCGCCGCTCACCCAATCGACAAATTTTGTGCCCTGCTTGAATGAAGCCGAACATTCCTGCAAAAATTCTGTTTCTGAAATCCCTATTTTTTGCAGAGTCGAGCGCATGGTCGGCCAGGTACCTTCACCTACGCCAATGGTTTTGACATCCGGAGATTCAATCAGGGTAACGCTAACTTTTGAATCAGAATTGCCAATATGCTCGCAAGCAAGCAATCCTGCAGTTAACCAGCCAGCACTACCACCGCCAACGATGACGATGTGATTGACTGCCTGTTTGTTTTTAATGCTCATTTCAGGGCAAATATCCGTATACAGGCAATGGACTAAGCATTATAAATTTACACATTGCAAGCCGCCTTTTTCGTTGACTCCGTTAGACCAATCAAAGTCCCTGGACAAAAAAAGCCGCTGGTAACAGCGGCTTTTTGTAACACTTGCCTGTCAAGCTTAGAAGCTATAGCGTGCGCCGATATTGTATCTGGCGCCATACTGATTGCCTCTGAGGAACTGGTCAGAGTAGCGAACAAACACACGCTGAACTTCTTCAGTAATGTTAAGCGCCTCTACAAACAGTGTCAGATTATCAGATGCAAGCCAAGAGAAATTAGCGTCAATCTGCGAGTATTCTTCGTTAAATATTGGTGATGAATGTTGATCAAAACCCGACAAAAACTCATCGCGCCAGTTGTAGGCTACACGTGCCGACAAACGATCATTTTCATAGAAAACCGACAGGTTGGCAGAATCACTCAAACCGGGTAATGCAAATTGCAGATCAACAACATCTCTGTTTGCATCTACATCGCCATTGACGACGGTAGCGTTAGCTACCAGACCCCAGCCGCTGTCGCCAAACAAATGCTGGACTGCAAACTCCCAACCAAATATGTTGGCTTCCTGTGCGTTTGTGGTGCTCGTGATATCAAACACCGCCAATGGATCGCCCGCTACCGGTCTGATGGCTGTGGTCGGATCTACTCCCAAATTTTCGTTGATTCTTGTGAACAAGGCCGAATCCGTCGCAACAATACCTTCGGCTTCAAGCTGAGCCCGCGCCTCCAATGCCCGCGGTCCGGCATATGGATCAAGTAGGCCAGCAAACGTACCCTGAGTAGTTGAGCTGATGAGGAAGTTATCTACGATTTTCTTAAAGTAACCCACCGAGACATAGCTTCCTTCATCGTAGTACCACTCGACTGATAAATCGAAATTATCTGACAGATACGGGACCAGACCCGGGTTACCCACCGAGACTTTTCTGTTATTGATTTTCGGATTGCCTTCAAACGTCCTGGTCGAATTCAGTGCACCAATAGGGGGGCGTGCCAATGAGCGACTGAATGAGAACCGTGTAATCACATCATCTTTGACTTCCATGTCCACATCAAGACTGGGCAAAAACTGATTTGTTGTACTGCTTCCGTTGGAGAAAGTCGATTCGTTGGCATACTCATATATAAACTCACTGCCGCCGACCCATATAATATCGGTTGCCGGTGTTTCCAGGCCTTGCGACTCGACATCCGTTTCCTGATAACGAAGGCCAGCGACGACGTTCACAGGCATGCCGTTGAATTCATCCTGCAACACCATTTCGGTATAAAACGAGGTAACCTTTTCACCCACGATCGCATCACCCGATATCGGTCCGGACCAGAACCTTCCTCTGCCATCGTCCTGGAAGTTGGGTCCCCAACCAGGCCAATAAAGACCGGCGATACAACAATCGTTAGCTCCCAATGTTTCATAGCCATCTACAACAGCGTCAAAACCGAGCGTGTAATAATATGGAATCGCAAAGCTACCACCATTTGAAAAACCGTCCAGCCCTGCCGTACTTCCTCTTTGCCATATATCGTCGGGCCAATGGGTAGCAGAGGTAAGCCAGAAGCCCGCCGGCAGCTGTCCGGAATAAGCATCCCGACTCCTGAAATCCTGGTCGGTACTGGATACTCCGAAATTAATGCTAGTGACCGCGCCACCACCAAGATTTTCCCACTTGCCGTTTAGCTGAACCTGGGTAATGTCATTATTAACGTCGGTATCAAACGCTTGGCCAAATAAGGATCCAATATCACTGTTCAATAATTCAGATTGCGCAAGTCCGGTCGCCGTGCTGATAAAGCTCGCGTCCCAGATTGGTATGCCTCCAGGTCCATAAGTAGCTGTCTTGGTGCCAATGGTTGCTGTCGATGGCTCCACACCAGGTACAAAGCCACACCAGTCGCAGAAAGTGTTACCAATAATCAAATTCGCTGAGCTGCCGGGTAAGCTACCCAGGCCACCTCCACGAATTTCTGAAGAGGAGTCGTGCATATCCAATTCAAAACTGACACTGTCAGTAGCCTGCCAGGCGAGGTTTAAGCCTAATGACTTGTTCTCTTTGATGGTATGGTCGCGCCCAATACCTGTAGCGTAATCGCCGCCGCCTTCTGAAACCTGCGTGAAAGTACCGCGCTCGTTGATGGTTGCACTTTGCATGGCGTCGCCGGCGTTAAACCAGATGCCATAGCTGTTGGAATCTTTTTCAAAATCGACTTCAGTGTATGTGTAATCTAGAGTTGCTGTAAATCGGTCGGTCGGCGCATATTGCAATACCAACTGACCATTGGTCCGTTCACGCACGATGTCCGCCCAGCCATAACCAGCATTCTGTGGAGACCAGGTTATTCCGTCTGCCCTTTGGTTATTGTCCTGTACGACAGCACTAGCACCGACCGGGCGATTTGGTATCCAGCTGTCCACACTCGCCTGTTCTTCACGATTATTGCGTTCCTGAAAGGATCCTGAAATCAGGATACCGAAAGTATCATCAGCGAATGTATTGCTGAAAACGCCGGCTACTTCAGGTGTAAAGCTGTCACCGGCACCATCGCTTGCAGAAGATTCATGAACGCCTTTAACACTCAGAACACTTTTGAAGCCAGGAGCATCGAGTGGTCGTGTCGTGATCATATTTACTGTGGCACCAATGCCGCCTGTCGGCAGACCGGCTTTTGCAGTCTTGTAAATCTCAACCGCGCTAACGCCTTCAGTTGCAATATCGCCAAAATCAAATGAGCGGCTGCCAGCAGACGGCATTTGACGACCGTTTAAAGTGACCAGGTTAAATTCCGGGCCCATGCCTCGAACCGTAATTTGGGAACCTTCACCATTACTGCGGTCAATTGAAACACCTGGAATTCTTTGCAGGGCTTCTGCCAGGTTCGTATCGGGGAACTTACCCATGTCCTCGGCAGTAATCGCATCCACGACGCCGTTGGCGTTACGTTTTCTATCCATGGATGCCATCAGCGAACCACGAATACTCGAAGTTACGACAACTTCTTCCAAAATCCCGCTGTCTGCGTCCTGTGAATCTTGCGCAAATGCAGCTTGAGAAAGTGCAATTGTGCTCAGTGCCACAGCAACACTTCTTGCCAATGGTGTCCTTTGGAAACTTGTTTTCTGCATGTCTAAGCCCTCTAGCTCGGTATTAAATTCGATGATTGTGCGAAAATAAAATTCATGACAACGCTGTCAATGGCGACATTTATAATACAAGATGACAGCGCTGTCAAGAGCGATTATCATTCACCGGGCAAGGTAACAGTAGCAGTTGCATGAAGAATATTTTGATAAGTGGTTGCTAAATGAAAACATTCCATCTGGAACACGCTATGAATTTTGAAAATAGAACAATTCCCAATGCCATCAATTGAGCCTAATCCCGGCCTTATTCGCTCGGCATGGGCGGGCCGTGTTTCCGGTTGTATATTGGGCAAACCCATGGAGGTTCTATCCTTCCAGCAAGGCAGACAAGGGATCACCGCTTATCTTGAGGAAGCACACGCGCTTCCATTGCGGGGCTACGTACCTCTTATCAAAGGAACGGTTGTTGATCGGCTTGAGCGTGCCTGCTGCCGTGAAAATATCGAGCGCGCCGAACCTGACGACGATATTAATTACACAATGTTGGCGCTTTTGTTATTAGAGGACAAAGGCATCGAATTTAACACTACTGACGTTGCACGTGCCTGGCTTAATTTGTTGCCCGCCGGCACAACATGGACTGCAGAACGTTCAGCCTATAAATACATGCTTAATCATATGGCAGATGAGTTTGTAAATGGTGCAGAAGCAGGCTTTGATCTTTCCGAATGCTCAGACAATCAATATAACGAATGGATCGGGGCGCAAATACGCTCTGATCTTTATGGCTGGGTTTGCCCGGGCCGACCTGCCCTGGCGGCAACATTGGCCATTCGGGACGCCTCACTGTCACATCGCGGCGAAGCCGTTCACGCAGCTGCATTTATCGCAGCCCTGGGTGCTTCTATCCCTGCCACTGAAACCATTGCTGAAGCTTTGGATTGGGCACTGGAACAAATCCCACTTGATAGCAAGGCGGCTCTCGCCGTCCGGCGGGGTCAGGAACTTTCAAAGCAGGAAGACGGAGTGGATGCCTTGCACGAGGAATATGCAGGCATGTCGCCCGTCCACTGTTTAAATAATCTGGCACTCGTAGTGTGGGCACTTTGTTCTGCGAATAACAATTTCAGCAAGGCAATCGGCAATGCAGTTACAGCCGGCTGGGATACCGACTGTAATGGTGCCACTGTAGGCGGATTGTTCGGATTGACCGGCGCCCGGATCCCTGACGCCTGGACCCGGCCTTGGGCTGGTCGAATCGGCCTCAGTCTTGCTGGTTTTTCAGAAGTAATACTTGATGAAGTGGTTGCACGAACAATTGCAGTCGCACATAAATTGGCCGGAGAACAATATGATCAAACATAATAATTGTCTTAAGTTACGACTCGCGCCCTTACTGTTGCTTGCATATACCTTATCGCTTGTTGCTGATTCCAACCACGCCGCCGAACGAACTGAGTACTTTGCGCCAAAAGCGTCGAATCCACCCTCAATTGATGGTGTTGCCGATGAAGCCATTTGGCAACAAGCGCAGTGGGCAGAATTGAATCATCGCTGGCTTGGGCCTGAATACACTGCAGAAGATTTCGAGGGGCGATTTAAAGTTGTCTGGACGCAAGAAAGAATCTATGTGCTTGGCGAATTCGTAGACGATGTTCTGATTGATACTCACCGCGATCCGCTGGTGCAGTACTGGGACGATGACTGTCTTGAGATATTTCTCGATGAGGATTTCTCAGGCGGCGACCACCAATACAACCACAATGCCTTTGCCTACCATGTTTCATTGGATAATCAGGCAATTGATATTGGCACCGATAAACTTCCACATTCTTACTCTCACCATGTGCAAAGCCGTTGGCAACAACAGGGAAACAAGATTATTTGGGAGCTGGCAATTGATATTTATACCGACAAATATCAGGATGGCGCTGACAACAATGTGCCCGTAACCCTGACAGCCGGTAAATTAATGGGGCTAATGATTGCCTATTGCGATAACGACGGCAGCCTATTGCGTGAAATCTTTATAGGCTCCGAATCCGCCCCCGGTGAAGAAAAAGATCGGGCGTGGAAAGATGCCGGTTTGTTTGGCGCATTGACCCTGGTTGAATAAAATGAAAAACTC
>JBLHGQ010000071.1:0-14357 GCA_047614505.1 Rhodothermales bacterium
TCAGAATCCCAAGTGAAATTGGCTTTGCTCATAGTCCAATTATAACAGTGTATGGCTATTTAGCCATATAAATGTATGTATAATATCGAGTGCGTTTCAAGTGAACCTGTATTCACCTAACGTTTGAGTTATGAGGAGCCAGTGAAACTGGCTTCCTTCATTAATGATTTGTTATTTGCCATCTTAGCCATGCACTGATTCTTTCAGCACTTCGGAGACCCATTGATTGATGCTCTTGTCTTCAGCTGCAGCTTGATTGGCGATCTCACCGTGAAGGGTTGGCGGAATTCTAAGATTAAATCTGCCAGAAAACTCTTTGGTGGGCGAAATGCTATTTTCCTTACACACCTCAAGGAAGACCTTTAGAGATCGCTTGAACTCACGGCGCAATGAACCTGGCGAGTTTCCGTAAAAATCAGCGCCCCCATTCAACCCAAGAATCTCCCCACGAAACTGATCCAATTCGGGGTCGTATTCAATCTTGGCTTTAAAGCCATCAATTTCCATTATGTTCACGGTTTAACCTCATACATCTCTAACCATTTACGAATACTGGCAACGGCACCTTTATCTGTGTTGGGCGAAGGGTGGGGCCTATGAAATACCCTCACTTCACCAAACAGGACAACTGCTACCCTGGAACCAGCCCTCTCGGAAATCTCAGCGCCCAGCGAACCAAAAAGTGATTCGATGTCGGACCATGGAATGGTGCCGCTAATGGGTCGGCGATAGATTTTCTGGAGAGTGCGCCGATGTTTCCGATTCATGAATACATGGTACCACTAAATGGTACCACTTTGTACATGTGCAAATAACGTTTGAGTTAAACGGCGCTGCGAAGCAGCGTCCGACGGAGCCAGCTTACTGGCGGAGTGTATTTGAACGATTTGTTAGGCATCATCTCTTAAGTCGGCCCGTGTTATCACAGCTGCATCAAATAATTCGATTGGCTTGTCGGAGTTGTACCAAATTAACGCTGAACCAAATAAACGACTACGGGGCACATCGATATGGAGGGTCACAAAACTCCCGACTGCCTTATTGTGCCAATCAATGAAGTAAACCTTCTCATCTATGACTCTGGAACGATATGGCAGGTCTTGATCCTTCTCTCCTGCCAATGGACCTTGAAGAAATTCAAATTTCACAAGGCCATCGTAAAAAGTCAGCACGACTTCTGAACCATCCTCGTAGGTGTATTGAAATTCAGAGCCGTCCAAATGTCCCGACTGTGGTGTTTCCGTCTGCGCCTGGACAGAAAAGGCCATAAAAAGGATCAGTAGTGATATTACTATTCTCATATTATTGTCCGATTGATGGATTCTAGTAAAAGTATGCATAACGATTGAATTAACCGGTGCCAGCATCGCTGGCGTCCGTGTTTAATGATTTGTTATGCATTTTTCTCTGCAAAACGACCAGTTACGTACTTGTGCAAAACACTGGACATCAATGTTTGATAAGGCAGCCCCTCAATGAGGGCTCTTTCTTGCAATAACTCCAGATCCAATTCTGATATGCGAATATTTACTCGTTTGTCTTTCTTGAAAGTGGCCTTAGCTGCCGCCTTATATTTGGCAATATTTTTTGGTTTTGAGACGGAAACCCATTCGTCATTTTCATAAGACTCAAGGATTTCTTTCTCTTCACTATTTAGCTTGTTACTCATTACATTTTCACCTCAAGATACTTTCTAGTGGCCTTTCTGCTCGGAATTATGGTCTTTAGAAATATCTCAGTTTCAGTTTCGACAAATGGAACCAGGTATGCGTAGTTACCTATGTCCAATATGAACATGCGTTGGTTTGGATATTTGGATGGGTTTGGGTGTTTGACAACATCTAAAATTTCATCTCGTTCAATATGAAAAATCACACGCTCAAATGATATTCCTCGTTCCCGTATCAACTGGGTATTCTTTTCTGAGTTCCAAACAAAGTGACGCATACTCATAATTTAGCACAATGTGTGCCTTTTGCAATCACTTACATGCATAACTACATTTAGTGTGCAGGGACTAACATATGGTCGGAGAAAGAATAGGTTTTTATGTTTTTCATCGGTAAGTTCCTGTAGTTGTTAGTTTCATTATAAGCATATGCCCAGAAATAAGCGTGCGCATGCACTGATAATTGGGGATTTTCCTACATAACGCGTTCTTGATATGTAGTTTCGAGTAACCCGTGCACTAATGTTGTTTTTTCGCGTTCATCGTTGATAATAAACGACTTCTCTTAGCCCCATAAGCTTGAATTCGGTCTAGTTATCAAAGCGCCGTCAAACTCAAGTGGGCTGCTTCGATCGGATTTTTGCCAGAGTGGGCCATCAAGATCAACGTAGCGACAATACTGGGCGACGATAAATGCCGGTGCCATGGCTAATGATGAGCCAAGCATATTTCCGACCATCATTTTCATATCGTTTTCCCGGCACCATTGCACCATTTTCATTGCTTCGCTCAGGCCACCGCACTTATCCAGCTTTATGTTCACCATCTGGTAATACGGCTTGAGTGATTGCAGGTCTCTGGTACTCTGGCAGGATTCATCCGCGCATAAAGTCACTGGATAATCCAGACCATCTAATTGTGCATCCTTGCCAATGGCCAATGGTTGCTCAACCATTTCGACACCACAGGCAACAAGTTCATCCGAAATCGATTCCAGTGTGTGTCTCGACCAGGAACCATTGGCATCAATAATCAATTTGGCATCCGGCCGTGCTTCACGGATTGCTTTTAGACTTTCAATCACAGCGTGCTGGTTGAGTTTCAGTTTAAGTACTGGAAATTGCGCATGCCGCAGTGCTTCTTCGGCCATGTGTTGTGGCGTATCCAGACTCAGGGTATATACCGTGGTTACGGGTTCTGAAGGCGCTTCAAGCATCTCCCATGCCCGCTTTCCAGACAGTTTGGCGTTCAGGTCCCAGGCAGCGCAATCAAGTGCATTGCGAGCACCGCCGGGAGGCAGTAGTTGATTGATTTCTTCTAATCCAATACCCGCTTCAACTTCACTGCGTACATTTTCAAGTTGCGCCATGATGGTGGCGGGCGTTTCGCCAAGATAGTCCACACCCAGAGCCTCACCCCGCCCACAGACGCCACCGGAACCAAGGCACACGGTAATGGTTTCAATGTGCGAAATGGATTCTTTCGAAGTGACAAAAGGGCTGTTCATTTCCCACTGATCGGTGAATATTGAAAGCTTCATATCAACGCCTCGAGCAATGGAGCAACGCCCGTCAGCAGTGGATCAACGCAGGGCAGGCGGGACTTTTGGCCAAGTTGATCCAGAAACGATTCGCGCTCGTCCTGCGGGAGTGATGAGGTGTTGATGCTTATTCCAATCACTCGTGTGCACGGGTTGGTTAGCGCCGCCGCTTGCTGATATTGCTCAATACAATCATGCAATGCTGGAATTTCAAATCCGGGGTGGTCATCAATTTCGGTCCTGCCTGCTTCGTGACAGAGAATCATCGCATCAGGTTGAGAGCCATGGATCAAACCAAGAGTTACGGCAGAATAGGCCGGGTGTAACAGTGAACCTTGTCCCTCGATCACATCCCAATGATCTGAATCGTTATCCGGGCTAAGCATCTCGGCTGCACCGGATAGAAAATCTGAGACTACCGCATCCATTGGGATGCCGCCGCCTGCGATCATGATGCCGGTTTGCCCGGTGGCACGGAAATCTGCTTTCATTCCTTTCTCGATCATGGCCTGATGCAACGACAGGGCAGTATATTTTTTACCAACACAACAGTCAGTTCCAACGGTTAATACCCTTTTGCCACTGCGTTTGCGTCCAGTGCCCACAGGGATGTTTTTTGGGGGCAATCGAATATCAATTAATTGCCGGCCATGTTGCTCTGCGGCTTGCCGAAGTTCGGGAACCATGGACAGGCGAACATGAAGGCCGCTTACAAGGTCCAGCCCTGCTTCAATGGCCTGAACAAGCGCTGGTATCCAGTCATCGCTTAGCACACCACCGGCTGGCGCCGTACCAATCACCAGGCTACGTGCACCAGCGATTATTGCTTGTGCGGGGTTCATATCCACCAATCCGGTGCTTACTGAGCAGCCAGGCAGATGCCATTGACCAAGACATTTGTCCGGGCGCCATTGAGCAAGGCCCAGGGCTGTTTTTATTTCCAGGTTTCCTTGTGCGGTCCCCAGGAACAGCAGATATGGCGCCGGCAGACTCATTGCATTACTCTCCACGTTTTATGATCTGCCCCGGGTGATTACCGGTGACAGTGCCGTCGTTAAACACCATTGACCCATTGACCCATACCGTCATTATGCCGACGCTCGCCAGTTTTGGCTCAATTGGTGTGGCGCGGTCCAGGATCGTATCCGGGTCAAACAAAACCAGATCAGCTGCCTGGCCGGTTTTGATCAATCCTCTGGATTTCAGCCCTACATGATGCGCCGCCAGACCGGTCATCTTGTGTATGGCTTCCTCGAGGCCCAGCGCACCCTTTTCGCGGACGTAACGCCCGAGAATTTTCGGATAAGTGCCAATCGCACGTGGGTGGAGATCGTCCAATCCACCGTCCGTGCAAATATTGGTGTGAGGCCAGGCAATCAGCGCCAGAATGTCCTCCTCGGTCATGCTGGTACCGATAATGGCATCCGCGCCTTGAAGGTCATGGTTTTCCATTGCACGTGATTCTGCTGCCATTTGCATTAGTGTGGTGACAGGGTCCAGAGATCGTATTTGCGCGATCTCTGATAATTTTTTACCCACATATTCCGGTTGGGGATCGAATTGCGTAAACCACAGACCCTCCGGTGGCGTAATTTCAGCCAAAGCAAATTCAAACTCCGAGCGGGCGTTCAAATCACGTGAAGGGACCAGCACCATAATATTGGATTGCCAATACTCATAAGGGTATAAATCCGCTGTAATATCAACGCCTTCTGCTCGGGCAGCATCGAGTTTTGCAATCACTTCGTCGGCCCGTCCCCACAGGCTCTTCATGGCAAGTTTGAAGTGAGAAATTTGCACAGGTAACTTTGCAACCCGGCCAATTTCAATGATTTCGTCCACTGCTTCAAGAAACCAACGGTCTTCACTGCGAATGTGGCTCATGTACCGGCCGTTATATTGGGCCGCTACTTTGGCCAAAGCGATAACCTCAGAAGTTTCAGAGTAAATTCCAGGCTCGTATTCAAGGCCAGTTGCCACTCCAAGCGCGCCTGCCTTCATATCGATCTCAAGCAATTCGGACATGGATTCGACTTCACCATCGTTTGCGGTCCGTTTGAAATCATTCCCCATGACCCGTTCTCGCAAAGAATTGTGACCGGAGTAGAAAGCAATGTTGATGGCACCCGGGTTCTCGTTGAATTGATCAAAGTACGCCTGAAGAGAATCAGGCGAAGAACCATCCTGACCTCCAATGGCGGTTGTGATTCCCTGGCTAACCGCTGCAAAGGCTTCTCTTTTTGTTTTTATTTCTGATGCAACATGACTATGAGTATCAATAAAGCCGGGTGCCAGCACTTTGCCTTGACCATCGATAAGCAATTCGCCAACTTGAGGTATCAGCAGGCCAGCTTCACTGATCACTCCATCACGAATACGAACTGCCCCTGGCCGCCTGGCATCTCCGCTGCCATCAATGATGATGACATTATGAATCAAAAATGTGCTCTCGCCAGTCGGGTTAGCAAGAACAGGTTCCGGGCACAAAATGACACTGAAAATCAGCAGAAAGCGGTACATAAATTGCCATCTCTTTAAAGGTGACTTAGCTTATCAAAAGCAGGGGCAGATGTGGCAATTCAAACCTTGAGTGGACAAATATTCACCACTGCGAGAAGCTACACATCTGACCTGCCTCTGCATACCTCAGGAGTTTGTAAATGAGTTTGAACGAACACACCGCAAGCCCGACTAAATCAACCAGCGACTGGCAACAAAGCGACCATGCCCACTATATTCACCCCTTCACCGACCACAATGATCTGGGTCAGAAAGGCAGTCGGATCATTACCCGGGGCGAAGGCGTATATATTTTCGACTCCGATGGAAACCGGATTCTCGATGGCATGGCAGGTCTATGGTGTGTGAACCTTGGTTACGGCAGGCAGGACCTTGTAGAGGCAGCCACCAAACAGATGCAGCAACTGCCGTACTACAACAGTTTTTTCCAAACTGCCCATCCACCTGCTATTGAGTTGTCTGAACTGTTAAGTGAAGTCAGCCCGCCACAATTTAATCACGTGTTTTTTACCGGCTCAGGCTCCGAAGCCAACGACACGATGATCAAGTTGGTTCGGCGCTATTGGGACCTGGTTGAACAACCAGCCAAGAAAGTGATGATCAGCCGCAAAAATGCCTATCACGGCAGCACCATTGCGGCTGGCACCATGGGCGGCATGGGTGCGATGCACAAGCAGACCGGGCTGCAGATACCCGGTTTTGATCACATCGAACAACCTTACTATTTTGGCCTTGGTGGTGATCTGACTCCTGAAGCTTTCGGTTTGCAGCAGGCTGGGTTGTTGGAAGAAAAAATTCTGGAGCTTGGGGCCAATAATGTTGCGGCATTTGTCGGTGAACCCATTCAAGGGGCGGGTGGTGTAATAATCCCACCGAAAAATTACTGGCCGGAAATCCAACGCATTTGCAGAAAATATGACATTTTGCTGGTGGCCGACGAAGTCATCACTGCCTTTGGTCGCCTGGGCGAATGGTTTGGTTCACAACGGATGGGCTTTGAGCCTGATTTGATGCAGATTGCAAAGGGCGTTACCTCCGGTTATCTGCCACTTGGTGGCGTAATGGTTGGTGACCGGATAGCGAACGTGGTCGGTTCAACCGGCGGGGAGTTTGCCCATGGGTTCACCTATTCAGGTCATCCTGTAACTTGCGCTGTTGCAATTGCCACGATCCATGCAATGCAGAATGAAAATATCGTAGAGCGCGTTCGTAATGATATTGGCCCATATTTCAATCAGGCGTTTGCAAAGCTTGCCGAGCACCCGATTTGTGGTGAAGCGCGAAGTATCGGTCTGGTCGGTGCAATCGAAATTGTCAATGATAAAACTGATCGAATCCGCTTTGATGAGGACCTCAATGCCGGCACCCGGTGCCGCGACTTCTGTTTCCAAAATGGTCTGGTGATGCGCGCTGTGGGTGATGGAATGATCGTTTCCCCACCTTTGGTTATCAGTGAAGCGCAAGTCGATGAACTGGTCGAAAAAGCCTGGAGATGTCTGGACCTGACGGCGCAGTCTCTGGGCGTCTGAATCAATATGAAGAAATCTGATCGTGACCTGGGTATGGATTGTGATATTACCCGGCGTGATTTTCTTCATGATTCATCATTGTTAGCACTCGGTTTGGGCATACTGGGCCCTGCGGTCAGTCCGGCATCTGTGAAGACCAAGTCGACTTACTATCCGCCGACTCGAACTGGCATGCGTGGATCGCATAAGGGTTCATTCGAAACAGCGCATACTCTGGTTCAGCAAGGTTCTGGTTGGGAATCTGCAGAAGAAACCGGAGAAGAGTACGATCTTGTTGTAGTGGGCGGTGGCATCAGCGGCCTGGCCTCGGCCTGGTATTACCGCAAGCTGCATGGACCGGAATCCCGAATTCTGATTATCGAAAACCACGATGATTTTGGCGGCCACGCCAAGCGTAATGAATTCCATCAGGGAGGCCAAATGCGTTTGGCCTGGGGCGGCGTGTTTAATCTCGAATATTCTGAATTCAATGACACTGTCAATGCATTGCTCGAAGAACTCGGTGTAAACATTAAAACTTTGCTGGCCAACAATGATTTTCAATATGGCTCTCAGGGTACAGCAGGCCCGGCGATATTCTTCGATCGTGAGACCTACGGTCAGGACAAACTGGTTATCGACTGTAGTCTGCGTGGCTCTGATTTGGACAAAATGGCTGACAAGGTAAATGAATTCCCGTTAAGTAAGAAATCACGATCCAGTCTCGAGGCTTTTTGCCGTGCCCGCCGTGATGTCACTGATGGGATGTCTCCGGCAGAGAAAGGTCATCTTATGCATGGCATTTCTTACATTGATTTTCTTCGCAAGTTTGGTGGCCTGACCGAAGAGGCCGCTGAAATATTCGTTAAAACAACAGACGGCTTCTGGGGTGTTCAAGCCCACAGTCTGTCGGTAACTGAATGCACCTACATCGGACTGCCAATCAATCATTTGCTCGGTGAAATGCCAGAGCCTAATTATGAGATTCAAGACGGGTCTGCGATGTTTCCCGATGGAAACGCTTCGATTGCCAGGTTATTGGTGCGCGGTTTGATACCTGGTGTCGCCGCTGGCACGGGTGCTGACAATATCGTTTCAGCCGTTTTTGATTACGAACGTCTGGATGAACAAGCATCACCGGTCAGGCTGCGATTGAATTCGACTGTAGTGTCTGCGAAAAATAATGACCAAGGTCAGGTGGAAACAAGATATGTCCGTGATGGAAATGCATACAATGTGCGATCGCGGCACTGCGTATTAGCCTGTTATCACGTCATGATTCCCCATATATGCCCGGAAATGCCTGAGGCACAAAAAGAAGCTCAGCGTTACCAGGTCAAGCGGCCGCTACTTTTAACCAATGTATTGCTCAGAAACAGCAAGGCGGCCGATAAACTGGGTATTTCGGGGGCATATTGTCCCGGGCGCATACATGGTGCCACCTGGCTGGTCAAAGGCGTTCACGCACCGGATTATCGCCATGAATGGGATGATGACGGCTCTGTGGTGATGATGTTTTGGGGTATGCCGGAAACAAAAAGAGAGCTTGATTTAAAAGCGCAGTTTCATGAGAGCCGGAGCAGGATGGTGCAACTGACTTTCGAGGATTTTGAGCGTGAAGTCCGCACTGTGCTTGACCGCATTCTTGGCCCGGGTGGCTTTGATGTAAAACGGGATATTCTGGCTATAACAGTCAACCGTTGGCCGCATGGCTATGCACATGACTACCTGGATTTATGGGATCCGGATTTTCCCGAAGGAGAAGCACCAAACGAAATTGCCCGTAAGGCTTTTGGCAATATTGCAATTGCTAATTCAGATGCCGGTGCAGATGCTTACACCCATGTTGCTATTGATGAGGCCTGGCGGGCAGTGAATGAGCTTAGTGATGCAGGCGCGAATTAGAATTTCTCAAGTTGCTCTTCAAACTCTTCCTCACGAATATCATCGCGCCAATCGGAGAGGTTTTTCTCAATCGCCCAAAAGCCGATGATCCACAAGGCCTGGTCCCAACTCCAGACCCAATGCCCTACTGATACCCACCATATAGCATCGGCCCACAACACCAGGTACAGAACTTTTGCACCATGTGTGACCAGCATAAGGCGACCATCTGCTATGTCACGGTTTTGAATCCAGACGGTTAATTCAATTGACCAAACGACAAGTAACCATGCGATCACATCAATCAAGTCAACATAGACCAGTTTTTTGAAGAGTTCATAGCCCGCAGAGTCAACAATGACTGTAGGTTCAGTAAAATAGAAAACAGTATCAGTGGTGATTTCCGCACAGTTATCTGCTGTCACATCAGTATATTCATAACTGAAATCGTAAGAGATACCCTGATCTGCTACCTGGCAGATATTGTTAATTTCCACGGCCTGATTCACCGCCATAAAGTCATTGACCGTTGTTAACCGGGCGACCAGGGTATGCGCCAGCATGACGTAGCAAATCAGGCGTACAACACGGATGGTCCAGCGTACTTTTTTCTTCTCAAAGGATTCATCAGAAAGCGAATAGGTTTCAAGCTCGAAGGCAAGCAAAAGACCGAACCAGCCCAATTCGTCAATGGTGGTGGCAAATTCTCGCGCCCAATCCGACAGACTGCCACCGAGAGACAGCGTATGCCTCGAAATATAAAATTCCTCGATCGCATAGTAGAAAAAATTGACAAAAAGAAGACTGTATACCGTCCACTTTATGATCTGGCCCCAATTCCACTTGCGGCCACCGGACAGGTGATCGCCATGATTGACCACAGAATTCAAATCAGGTGGCTCGATGAATGCATAACTTGCCTGTTCAATGAAAGTTCTCTTGAATAATACATCAGCAAAAGTAGCAATCAACAATTTAGTTAGCAATCACTAGTGGAATGATTCGCTATTTGAGATGATGCATACTTGCTGCATAAGGAGTTAGTCGTGCACGACAAAGATGATTGGGATAATGCGTTTAGCGCAAAAGACTCGAAAGGGAAAGTCGTTAATTCTGCTTCCTATGCAGGTGCGCTAAGTTTTCTGCGTCGAAAGTACTCCCGTGAACTTGAAGGTGTGGATATCGCTGTGACCGGTATTCCTATGGATACCGCGACCAGTAACCGACCGGGGGCACGCTTTGGTCCTCGTGCCATTCGATCGGCCAGTTCCAGTCTGAGTTGGAGCCGGTTCTGGCCATGGGATATTGATCCGTTGGAGGTGCTTAGTATTATTGATTACGGAGATTGTCAGTTTGACTATGGCGACCCCGCGTCAATTACCCCATCTATTGAGCAACATATCAGCACCATTCTCGAGGCCGGTGTTGATGCATTGGTTTTTGGAGGTGATCACTACATTACCTATCCGGTCCTTCAGGCGTATGCAAAACATCATGGCCCACTGTCTCTTATTCATTTTGACGCGCATTCCGACACCTGGCCCGATGATGATGACAACAAGCGGGTTGATCATGGAACAATGTTTTACTACGCAGCAAAAGAGGGCCTGGTAAACGACACCCTTTCAGCACAAATCGGCCTGCGAACAACCAATGATGATCCGATGGGCTTTAATATATTTGACGCCCGTTTTGTCCACGAGCATGGCCCGGCAAGGGTGGCAGAAGAGGTCAAGAAAATTGTAGGGGACAATAAGGTTTATTTGACTTTCGATATTGACTGCCTTGATCCCAGTTTCGCACCGGGTACGGGCACGCCGGTATGTGGTGGCCTAAGCTCCCATCAGGCGCTTGAAATTGTCAGAGGTCTGGAAGGGATCAACATTGTTGGGGCGGATCTGGTCGAAGTGGCACCAGCCTACGATGTCGGTGAGATCACAGCATTTGCAGGCGCAACTCTGGCCTCAGAATTTCTTTGCCTTTTTGCTGCTAATCCAAAGCGAAACACGTCCTGATCATGTCAATACAAAATCGGCCACTGGTAGGGGTAATTGCAGACCGGCGAATGATTGGCGATCATGCATTCCACATGGCCGGGGAGAAGTATCTTGAAGCATTGCTCAAGGGTTCCGGTGTTTATCCTGTAATTTTACCGGCCCTGTCTGAGGATGTGGATGTAGAAGAAATCCTGCAGGATTTTGACGGCTTGTTTCTGACCGGTAGCCCATCAAATGTTGAGCCACATCATTATTTCGGCGATCCCAGCAAGGAAGGTACCTGGCATGATCCAGAGCGCGATGTAAAAGCGTTTGCTTTGATTCCCGCCGCCATCAAAGCAGCGATGCCCCTGTTTGCAGTTTGTCGAGGCTTTCAGGAGATGAATGTTGCATTTGGTGGAACACTGCACCAGTTGGTGCATGAAGTTCCAGGATATGGCATGCACAAAGAGGACCCGAGTGCTTCATTAGATGAAATGTATGGCCCCTCCCATGGTATGAATTTTGTTCCCGGTGGTTTTCTGGAAACTTTAACGGGAGTAAGTACAACACAGGTCAATTCCTTGCATTCTCAGGCCATTGACCGGATAGCGGATGACCTTATCGTCGAGGCGATTGCAGACGATGGTCTGATAGAAGCGTTTACCGTGCGCAATGCACCAGGGTACACGCTAGGTATCCAATGGCATCCCGAGTGGAAAGTCATGGAGAGCCCGGTATCTCTTGCGATTTTCAAATCATTTGGTGATGCCTGCAGAAAACATGAACGTAATGACGTCACTTCAAACTAAAAAGCCAAGCACTGAAACGGTTTTTCGCACTTTTAAATACGTCATTTATTGCCTGCTTGCAGTCAATGTTTTTCTATTTTTTCGGGAAGACTTTGCCGCCAGCGCTGCAACTTTTGGCGATTCTGTCAGTTGGCGAAACGTTGTAGAAGCCTATTCTGCGACCATTGACACGTTTGCCTGGGTCATATTGCTGCTGTTATTTGAGCTTGAGACAGCGATCATTTCCGATGAGAAACTTCGGGGAAACGTGAAGTGGGTTTTGTTAGCGATTCGCTCTATTTGTTATTTCTTTATCACTTACGCGTTTTACGGTTACTGCGTCAAATATGGCCTGGTTTCCAACCTGCTGCCTTTTTCAGTGGCTGATGTTTGTAGCCTTGTCGGTTCAGATTACTCCTATGTAGATGACCTTGATGAATACCTCGCCATTACTGCGCAGGCTTGTACTGCGATGCAGGGACAGGAATTGTTTCAAATTTCCGGAACCTCAATTATTGGTACAGCTCAAGCCACCGGTGCTGCGATCAATCTCGCCGTTGTAGATATTATAAATGCAGGCGACTGGCTGATCATCGTTGTACTGCTTGAAGTTGAGGTTTATTTGCAAATTAAAGGAAAGTTGACCGCGCGAATGCTGTTTGCCGGGAAATACATCAAAGGGTTCTTTTACCTGATTTTGTTTGCGGCAGCCGCATATTGGGGCGTAAAAGGTGACTTTTTAGATTTCTGGGACGCATTTCTTTGGCTGGTGGCATTCATTTTCATCGAAATGAATGTATTTAATTGGCATGAAGAGACTGAGGATGCTGCACTTAAGGACGAATAACGCCGTTTGAAACAAAATATGAGCAAAAAATTTGCAAGCTTCAAAGAATTTTATCCGTACTATCTGGCTGAGCATTCCAATGTTAACTGCAGGAGACTGCATTTCATCGGAAGTTGGATTGTAATTGGTCTGCTGGTAGCAGCAATATTAAATAATGACCTTAAATTATTGTGGCTTATTCCTCTTGTCGGTTATGGTTTTGCCTGGATGGGTCATTGCTTTTTTGAAAAGAATCGGCCGGCAACATTCAAGTATCCAATGTTCAGCCTGATGGGTGATTGGGTTATGTGGAAAGACATTATCTTTGGCAAGGTCAAAATTTGAACCACACATTGCCACTCACTCAAGAACAACGTGAACTGCGCTTGCGTCGTATGAAGCGCATACCGCTTTATCTCCTGCTATTGATGGTGCTGCTTTTTGCGCTGACGCTCAAAAGTCCCGTGGCTTGGGCAGGCTGGGTGCATGCCTTTGCCGAGGCTGGCATGGTCGGGGCCCTGGCAGACTGGTTTGCAGTGGTCGCACTTTTCCGTCATCCGATGGGTATTCCGATACCGCATACGGCGATTATTCCAAACAGAAAGAACGAGCTGGGTGAAACCATGTCGCGTTTCGTTGCCGACCATTTCCTGCAGCCGGATGTTGTGCGATCCAGACTGAGAAAAGTCAATCTCGCCGCTTATACCGTGAGTTGGCTGCAATCTGATAAAGGCAGGACCAGTATCGTCAAGCTCGGTACGACGATTCTTTCCTGGGCACTTGGTGCATTGAGTGAGACACGTGTAAAGAAATTTTTATCAAGGCTGGGTAAGCGGCAATTGAAAGACGTCAGCCTGGCACCTTTTCTGGGACATACCGTCTCCTGGCTGGTCAGTGACGGCCGCCATCAGGACGTGCTCACACATGTTTTGCGTTATGCCATTGTGGTGTTGAACGACAACCGTGAAAACATCCGTGAACGTGTGCAACAGGAAAGTCCCTGGTGGATACCCGGCTTTGTTGATGACCGGATTCTTGAGCAGATGTTACAGCGTGTTGAAACCAGGCTTTTTGAGATGACTTTGGATCCTCAACACCCTATGCGGGACCAATTTGGCGACTGGCTGGAACGATTTGCCGACAAGCTCAAGACCTCGCCAGAGCACACGAAGTTGGGTGAAGAGTTCAAGCAGAAAATTCTCGAAAATGATGCACTCCAGACTTATCTCTATGGCCTTTGGCGGGAGTTGGCAGGTCGGCTGGAGAAAGATCTTGCTTACCCGGATTCCACGGTTAGGCAGAAAATTAGTGACTGGCTGGACGGTGTGACGCAGGAATTGGAGCAGGATGAAGATATTCAGAGCTGGATCAACGATTGGCTTTGTGATGCAATCGTTGTGATTGTCGAAAGAAATCGTGCACAGATTTCAAGCTTGATCAGCGATACCGTGAAATCCTGGGATGGTAAAGAGACCAGCAAAAGACTGGAACTGGCCATCGGCCGTGATCTTCAGTTTATTCGGATTAATGGCACGCTGGTTGGAGGGCTGGTAGGGCTTATAATTCATGCCATATCGGCAATCTGATCAGTCAATCTGAACCACGAATTCAAAACGGTTTTCAGCCCGGTTTTTGCGTACTTC
>JBLHGQ010000072.1:0-14353 GCA_047614505.1 Rhodothermales bacterium
GTCGATTTTCATGACGACCCGGTGCAGGAATGGTTTTACCAGATCAAGGGCGACATGGTTTTGAAAATCTTCGAGAACGGAAGTATCTACGATGTCCCGGTTCGCGAAGGTGAAGTATTTCTTATGCCTGCACACACCATTCATGCGCCGCAAAGGCCAAATCCTGGTTATGGAATCGTTGTTGAGTCACCACGCATGTCCGGTATGCGTGAAGCATTTCAATGGCATTGCTTTGAATGCCAGGCAATGGTGCATCGTGCTGAAATCCCAGGTATGACGGATGTTTCAGCAATCGTTACCGAACTGCCCAAATTATTCAGTGCATTTCACGAGGACATGCAGGCCAGAACCTGTAATCAATGCGGTGCAGTGCATCCAGGAAAAGGAAAACCGCCTGAAGGTTGGGTTGTAACCTAGCCCGCTGAGGACAGAACCGTCTTGAGAATAACGCCGGTTCGGTAAATATCTTCAAAGGAATTATATAATGGAACCGGTGCCATGCGGATCACATCCGGCTCCCGGAAATCGGCAATGATGCCCTGCTCTACAATTTCATCAAACAGACTTTTATCCGCACCCACCAGTTTTAGTGACAATTGGCAGCCCCGCATGTCCGGGTTAGTCGGGCTAATTATTTTCAGCCTGGTATTGCTTACACCTTCTCCCGCAAGACTGGCAAAAATATCTTTGAAAATGTATTCAAGGTAGCCGGTTAATTTAAGGCTCTTTTCCCGTAGTGCATGCATTCCTGCTTCAGCGAAAATTTCCAGTGAAGCCTTTTTAATTGCCATGCCGAATACCGGTGCGTTGCTTATTTGCCAGCCTTCTGCGCCTTTCATCGGCTGGAAATGATTTTCCATCAAAAACCGGCGTTCCTTATCGTGACCCCACCAGCCACCAAATCTTGGCAGTTCAAAATTTTCACCGTGTTTTTCATGGATAAACACGCCTGCAACATTGCCCGCACCGGAATTTAAATATTTGTAAGAGCACCATGCAGCGAAGTCTACATTCCAATCATGCAATTCCATTGGCATATTGCCGGCAGCATGAGCGAGGTCAAATCCAGCCAGGGCCCCTGCTTTATGAGCGGCTTGCGTAAGTTTTTCGAGATTAAACCACTGGCCGGTGAAATAATTTACGGCTCCAAAGAAAACTAAAGCCAGTTCTTCACGATGCTCCTCAATAGCGGCCAGAATGTCTTCTTCCCTGATCAGGTATTCACCTTCTCTGGGTTCGACTTCAATAATTGCTTCTTCCGGATCAAAGCCGTGAAATTTCACCTGGGTTTCGAGCATATATCGATCTGAGGGGAACATTTTGGCTTCCGCGATGATCTTGAAGCGTTTCTTATCTGGCCGGTAAAAAGATACAAACAGCAAGTGCAAATTGGTGGTGAGGCTATTCATACACACCACCTCTGACGATTTTGCTCCAATAATATCTGCCATCATTGGCGTCAGCAGTTGATGGTAGTCAAACCAGGGATTGGTGGCCTCAAAATGTCCTTCAACTGCCAGTGCAGCCCAGTCATCCAACTCGGTTTCAATCGCTGCGCGAGATGACCTGGGCATCAGACCAAGTGAATTACCGGCATAATAAATTACACTTTTATCTTTAATTACAGGATGATGAAACCTATCTCTAAAGTGTTTTAGCGGGTCTGAATTATCTTCCAGTAGCGCGAAATCCAATGAATTTTGATACTCCATCACTCTGTGCTTCCGGAATTATCGGTGATGCCAAAAAAACTCATGGCATTAGTGGACAGTATCTTCAATTTTGCTCCCTCGCTTATTGAGTCTGATTCGCGAACCAGGCTGGCCATCTTTTGCTCACCGAGAGGAAATGGGTAATCAGTACCGAACATCACCCGGTCTTCTGACATTTTCTCAACTAATAACCGCAAAGAGCCGTCGTCAAAAACTGCGCTATCGAGATAAAAACGATCAAGATAGTGACTTGGTGGATGCAAGGAGTGCCCACGTGCGATATCACGGTGCTGCCAGGCATTGTCCAGCCGACCCAGAAGGAAAACAAAACTTCCACCACCGTGTGCAAAACAGATTTTAAGGTCTCTGGATATCCGGTCAAAAGCACCGCCGAGAATCATTGAAACAATAGATAATTGGGTTTCTGCCGGCATGCCAACAGTCCAGCCCATCATATAGCGGGAAGTGCGCTCTGATCCGAACATATCCCAGGGATGCACAAATACCGGTATGCCCTGCCCTGCACAGTGTTGCAAGAATGTCACAATGCCTTCGTCATCAAGGTTTTTAAGCCCGACATGGTTGCCAATCTGAACACCCAAATGCCCGCTTTCCATCGCCCGACTCGCCTCAGCACAGGATGCGTCTATGTCCTGCAGAGGTACTTGAGCCAGGGCATGAAGACGGCCCTTCCCACCTGAGCAAATTTCCAGTGCAGCATCATTAAACATTTGTGCGCAATACAGTGCCTGGTCTACAGGACGTTCATAGGCGAATAAAATGGGAGTAGCACTAATTATTTGCTGAGACAGGCCGTCGCGATCCATTTCTTCGAGTCTCAAGATCGGATCCCAGCAAGCAGAGTACACCGGCCGATACTCACGATCGCCCAGCATTAACATGCCCTTACCGTCATCACTTTGACGCATTGAAGGCCAATCAGCTGTGCCGAATTTTCTGCCCAGATCTTCCCATGAAGCCGGCAGGAAATGAGAGTGAATGTCGATTGCCTTCATTGATTGCCCTTATATTGCGTCGGGATGACGCAGATAGCGCACCGGACTTCAGCTAATGATACTAGATGCAGGATGAGAACTATCCACTGGCGGTTGAATCATTTGTCCTAATCCTTGCCGGCTGTTGTATTCTCCCAGCCTTCAGGGATTTCGAAATTATCCTCGGAAATCCGCGCATCACTGATTGACAGTAATTCGCTGGAGATACGGAAAATTTGCACCTGGTCTGTAACGCGATCAGGAATGTTTTCTACAGCCACAGCTGCAGGTTCTGCCACTTCCTCCTTCTTCTCAAGGGCTTTTGAAGCCGCATTTTGACCAAGCACACCCATTACACCTGACGCGATTGCACCACCAAAGCTGCCACCCACTTTCCTGGCGGTTTGTTGTGCGACTGTATTGCCTACCTGGCTGGCTGTCTGGTTCTTGGTAGCCTGAACGCTGTCATTCTTGACATTTGTCCACACCGTGTCGCGGGTGATTTCGTCGTTTGAACGAGTCCGGCAGTTTTTGCCACCAATGTGCAAACTCATGATGGTTTTAACCGGGTATCCCTTTAACCCGTCCGCTTCGTAAATGACCTCTTGCCAACCATCCTCGAAAAGTTCCAACAAACCGCGCGGAATTACGGGGCTCAAGCCAAGTAATTCCTGTGCGCCGAGTTCATCCGCCAGATCACGTCTGAAGTCTACCAACTCGCGGTCACCAGGCATCTTTCGCGCATTCCAGTAATCGAGCACCCAGGTCACATCGCAACTTTGGCTCGAATCTGTGATATTACAAGTGCTTGCAGCGGTGATGAGGTACTGCTCAGCGCGTACGCCTCCAATACGTTCCTTCTCGCCTGTGCGGTCAATATCGACCTGTGGTGCAGTCCATTGACAGCTGTTCTCGGTGATTGGCAGTGCATCAGGGCCGCTTTGGGGTACTTGTTCTATGTACTCAATGTCACGTAAGTCTTTCTCACGCTTGTCATCCATGGAAAGCGTTGAGAGTTGTGCATTATCCGGCTGCAATGACCATTCAATTTCCTCACCCAGATCGACTATGTACACCTCACTTTCATTCTGTGCTGGAACACCGTCGTAATGCTCTATCCGGGCGCGTTCTCCGGAAATCATCGTGACAATGGTTTCTTCAGACTCGAATACAGAGATCAGACCACGCGCCTCAATTTTAACTGACCGTTCCAATTTCACATCCGCAAACGCCAGCACTGGCAGGAACAAAACACAGGAAATTAAACAAACACTCAATAATGTTTTCATGGACCAATCCGACATATTTGTGAGATCAATACCCCAAATCATACTTGAAGCAGCAATTCGTAGTTAGAAGATCAGCGCAATGGACGAAACTTTCACGTAAAATAGCCCTCTTAGTACCGGCTTTCATTGAAAGCCACTGGGGGCGACCTGGATTCGACGTGGGTCGTGAAACCCGAGGTGCATGCCGAGCTGTAAGCAACTCGTTAAACTGTTTGCAAACTTTTAGTTGCCAATGATGACAACTACGCACTAGCAGCTTAATAACCTGCATAGCGCCCTCCGCCCGATTCGTGCCTGTGCGCGCCGGAGCCCGGAGGTCACCCTACACAGGACCGCGGAGAAGCACGCCTGGTGTGGACCCGTTAAAACTTATCCAGGCTCGTCGTTGGTCTTCCCTGCCGGTCGGGTAGCCAGCAATTAAATTTAAAGATCGGATAAGCATGTAGAGCCAAAGGCGAATCACTTACGGACTCGGGTTCGATTCCCGACGCCTCCACCAAACAATGAAACCACCCTTGCGGTGGTTTTTTTGTCTATTGCCGGATAATCTTGATCCAATCACCTGGCTTTGGCTCACCTGCCGGGTAATGGCCGTTGATCAGGCGTAGATCTTCCTTTTCGCGGTCACTCAATTTCAGGGTTTCAGCGAGTGCATCGAAGGTCGTGGCGCTGGTCGCTTTGACATAGTACATTTTCTTGGGTGCCTGACCGGAAAGCTCACGATTCGAAATAGGTCTGAATGTATCAATTGATTTTGTAAAATGCTCGTCGAATTCCTCAAACTTCGCTTGATCAGTTACTTCGCCGGAAAATATATACGCATTCATTTTGTAATAAATAACCGCTATTCTCGTATCGGGTTTACCCTCGGCACCTTCCAGAATACCCGTGAACCCCTTTAGTCCTGCGGGTTCTATTTCTTTGGTGTCACGCAATTGCGGTGAGTTTAAATGGTTATAAAGATACTCTTCAGGTGTTTGGGCAGTACGGGGCTGCGGAGCCATGGTCAGAATAGCATCCGCCGCTTCAGGCTGACCTTTTACCGCTGGTCCATTGTCAATTAATTCATGGGACCATTCTTCCGGGAAATCAAATCGAACCCGTAGTTGTTCATGTGCATACCGGTTTGGCTTAGACTCTTTTTCAGCAAAATTTTCGCCCCAGACCATACCGTCCGTCATTTCCCGGTATGTATCCGCACCGGCGTCCCTGGCTTCAGTTGTTCCTTCTGACTTTGCATTGGTTACCGCATTCCTAAGCCGGGAATCATTGCGCGGGTGAGAAGAAAAAATACCATGATAAGTTTGCTTGGTAGCGCCCTGTGCAGCTGCCCGGTCTTTGTTCAGGGTCTCCATATCTTTCATTACTGAAAGCATATCAATCATGTTTTCCGGGTCATAACCTAACTTGGCCATATATTCTGCAGCAGCCCGATCAGCCTCAAGTTCGTTGTTACGCCCATGTCCTTTTATCAATGAATTCGCGTACTCCATACCGGCACTATAAACTTCAGGACTTCCTGAAAGCATGGCAGCCAGTGCCGCCAGGAACTGAGCACCTGAAGCCTTGCCCTCCATGCTATTAACATGTCCCTTGGTGACGTGCGCAACCTCATGCGCCATTACAGACACCAGTTGAGCCTCATTGCTGACGTAGTTAAGTAAACCGCGATTAACATAAACATAATTATCTGCGGTCGCAAAAGCGTTGACATCAGGTGAATCCAACAAGGTAAAAGTAAACTTTTTACCTTTCATCTCGGAAACTGAAACAATCTCACTCACCAAGCCGCCAATATAATTGGCCAACTTTTCATCGTCCATAATAGGAGTGTTTGCTACCACACCATCAAAGATTTCCTTACCGGAAGGGCCAGCAATAGCCAGCGTTGAAATCGACATTAGCAGTGGAAGCAGTGCAATTTTTTGCCAGGTACGCATTAGACTAAGATCCAGCATCTTCTGTAAAGAAAGACTTAAGCTTATCACCCAAACCCGAACAGGCACTGCTCTTGACCGGTGACAAAAGTGGAATGGGTGCGACAACACCAATCATGAATGAGGTACCTTCTGAGTCAACCCGGATCCGCCCTTTCTCAGTCAGATCCTGAAGATCCCAGATTATCGCTTCAATAAATACGACTTTGTCCCATTGTGTATAGCCAAAACATCCTCCACCGGTTGGTCCGAATGTACAACTCATTGAGCCCATCTGACCTTGTGTTTCCGCCGTCCCATCGAGCCACACCAGATACCGTACATTTTCACTGGCAATCTTGCCTTTGATAATGGGCTCTTCAAGCAGACGTTTTAGCCTCGGCAGGCCCTTGGGTGCCGTACGTGGTTCAAACCAGGGGTAAACCGCGTCAATAAACATCTCTTCCGGCATAATTTGGATTTCAGCACTTTTTACGTGCTTTGCCACGCAACCGACGAAGTCTCTGTCAGTTTCATAGTGGCCGGCATCGCGCCTGCCCAATATCACCAGTTTTTCACCCTTTTGAATTTCCAAACGTGCGGGATTGGGCCTGAACTCATCAATAGTGGTGGTCGCAGTACATCCACCAAGGTACATACCGGCAAGCAACAGCAGAATATTTTGCATTCCTTTTTTCGAGACTTTACTCATTCGGATTCAGACTCCTGCTCTTGCTGTTGCTCTTGCTCAAGCCGGCTTTGTATCCAACCGTACACCGAGGGAATACGGTAAAAATCCAGCAACAGCTTTGCACCCGCATCTCGCAAGGCCACTGTGGTTGCTGAAGTAATGGCGTTAGCCCTCGATAGCATCATCGAATCGGGCGTTTTCCCATAAGCTGGCATAAACCAGCTTTCGATTGGCTCGCCTTCTGCTGTCTCAATATCCAGATTGTATTTAATCCACACCTCGTAAACATTCAGATAGGAATCTGATGGCGTTGAAAGTTGCACCTGGCGAACTGAAGGAATAATCACAAGGTCGGTTTCCGGACCAATCAACTCTTTAGAGGAAACAACTTCTACTGTTTGAAACAGGCCCTTGAATGCCCGCTCCAGCAAATCAATCTGGGAACTGCCAATATCGATGGAAGTGTTCTCATTCGGCGTGGCAATATAGTTTCTGAAATCCTGATCGAAAACCAATGCGGCGCTGATGTTTTTGGGTTCAGCCACAACATTTGGGAATTGTCCCTCCACTTTGACTGCCACAGTGGAACTACAGGCAGCAAGTGAAATGAGGCCAACCACCATTAGTCCGATTTTCATTGTTGCTGTTTGCATAATTATTTTCTCATTACTGAAGGCTGGTTAGGCCAATAAAAGTTCCACCATTGTTATAACTTAACTCACGCATAAGTGCGGCAAACTTGATGGCTGATTCAGAAGGCGTTCTTCCAGGCGGGAAATGCACTGGAAAACCAATGCTATGAATTCGAACCAACCGTTCTGAACCCCTGTTGGCTTGATTCAGTGTATCGACCGCCTTCACCACGCGCCTTATTGAGCGTCCCGAAAAATCATCCCCCAGAGTATAAATGCTGATTTTTCGTCCCGGTCGATAAAATGTCTGAATGGCAGCGTTAATACCTTCAACCGGGCTTGAATTGCTAAATGGCGCCCAGGACCCAAGTGTCTTTATGATATTGCGGCGCATTTCGGGGCTATCTGGAATCCAACGGTCCCGGTATGCAGAAAACATGTATTGACCCATGTCATTCATCACCTGAATTCCCTTAACAGTCGGATAAATATTAAGAATATTCAACATTTCTTTCTGCAAGCGGTCCCAAGCCGCCATTTGCATGCTTCCTGATGTATCAATGACAAAAATGATGTATTCGCTGTCCACAGGCACTCCGCCAATGAGCTGGTTTTGTGCAGCATCACGTGGCTGTAGTCGTTCCATTTCCTCGCTTAAAACCTGCAGTGCAAGTTTCAATTGCACCTCTTCTAAGACCTTGGAGTTGGCTACATCTTCCGATTGTGTCTCAACACTGGCAAGGTTGGCACGCAGCCGGGCAATTCTTTCGCGAAGTTCTGATAATTGTTCTTTGCGCGATATAAAATTCTCGTTAAGCACAACAGTCTCACCGCGAATGTCGAACAATTGTTCCTGCATTTCTTTCACAGAGCCTTGCAGATCCCGCTCCGTCTCCTCCAATGTTGCGGGGTCTCCGACCCGAGCAATAATCAATAACAATACAATTGCACCAAAGCCGCAACTAATTACATCCAGAAACGAGAGGCTTGCTTCACTAAGTTCTCTTCTCCTATTTTTCATGGCCAATCCCTTGAAGGAGCAATAAATGCGCCCTGAGTACTCATCGCCAACTGCCAGAATAGCGCTGCCGCTTCCGGGTCCCCTTCCATAGGAAACAAAATAGTGTTGACGGGAACACCGCGTGGAATTTTTGCAACCGAATTAATGAAGTGTCTGCGCCGTTGTTCACCATTAACCATGTACTTGGTCGGTGGACTTTTGCCTTGTGTCGGCAGGCCATCTGTAAGCAAAAACAGGTTATCCGGTTTCTCTGCGAAATCCGAAATAGCATCAAATGCATTTTCCAGGCTGGTACCGCCACCAGGCGAGAACTCCTTCATGCCTGCAACTGCCTCTTCTAACTGAAGAGAATCAGCAGCATCAAGCCATTCACCTTCGCTGTCGATGATTGCAGGTGATGCTTTTGTATTAAACATGTAGACCTGGAAGCGACTACTGGGTGGTAATTGCGCCAGAAGCCACTCCACAGTATTGGTAGTCCACTGCCATTTTGGAGAGTTTTTCTTTTGCTCCTCCTCCATGTTTCTTCGCCGGATTACATTTACAACACTATCTGCCAGCATGCTTGCGGACCCGTCAACGAGGATTAAAACTCTTTCTCCGCCGAGCTTCAGCCCGGTCAGGTATTGACGATTTCCCTCACCAATGAATTGGCGCACCCTGTCACCAAATTCCACTTCCTCCATACTGGCTGTTTCACGTTCAAGTTCTTCAACCTGGCGTCTGAGCATGGCGATACTTTCATCTGGGTCAGATTGGATGCTTTCTTCGATTTCCTGGAGTTCGGTAAGAAATCGCCTCGACATTCCCTGTGCCGTAACTACCTCAAGCTCTATTTCTTCGAGACTGTTGAGTAGTACAACTTTATCTTCTTCTGCATCACGAATGTCTTCTACCAGTAAATCAACTTCTGCGGTCAGCTTGATATCCGGCACATCGATCTGCATTTCGTTGTGGCGCAGTATCAGGAATAACAAAGTCACAGCTCCAAATCCACAAGCCATGATGTCCAGAAAGGACAGGCTAAATGGATTGCCGCGGCGTTGTTTAAACTTCATGCTGCACCGATATCAATCTGAGCTGATGCTCACCAATGGTTATGCTTTCACCTGGCCGACAATTTTTCGGAATAGATATGTCCAGATCCGGAGCAGAAAAAACCGCTTCCAGTAGCTTGTTTTTGATGACTACAGTCAATGCTGCCTGCTTATCAATAGCATTCTCCAACAACAAGCCCTGGCCATTGATCCGGATGCTGAGCGGATGATTCAAGGGCATGGCCTGATTGCGATAAAGCACATGTGTAGCGATGTTTTCTTCAGTCGTTTCTGTTTCGGCCAATTGCTCACCACAATGAAGTGACTGAATACGGACCAGCCCTTCCTTCCGATCCGTCATCAATAACGAATTGGAATGACAATAATCAATCGCAGCACTCTGGCCGCAAATTTTGGCAGTGGCAAATTCCTTGGAAAGCCCTGCCAGAATGGCTGAAGAATCTGAAAGTATTATTTGAAAATCCGAGTGACGATTAAGAAATGATCGTACATTTCCCAGACGCTCTCCAATTAGCCGTGTGACATCATCATTGCGCAGGATAAACGCCAATTCCCCGTGATCTGATTCAACTGTTGCGGCAAGTTCATTCTCAAAACGTAATCGCGCGAGCCATGCGGGAATGTCATCAAAAACTGCCTGTTCGCTATCCGATGCATGTAAAGGGTCATAACGATTACTTTCAACCAGCAGCCGCGAGATATGACGGGCTACAGAGTTATAAATTTGCATCAAGCCCAGATCAGGGAAAACCTCCTGGTCGGCAATCCGCATCTCTTCACCATCAGGCTTACACAGGGAAACCACTGACTGGTGCATCTGCATATCAACAAACAGTGTGTTTTGCCGGGTATTCACACATGCGGCCAGAGCGTTGTCTATCACCGCATGTATTTTCGCCGGGAGTGCTCCAGCTAAACCTAGCAATAACGAAAGCTGCGTATCGTTAAAACTGGCAGGTACCAATAAAATCAGGCTGTCAGGCGACCCGGCAGCCATCCAGAGGTTCTTGAGTTGGGCGAAGGCAATGTCAGCATGGTGACGTGCCCAGGCCTGCCTGGCAGCGAGTGGAGTCTGGTTAAGCTGGTTCCAGTATTGGTTGTAGCTGTGTTGTGGTTCGCGCCATGCTGATGCCCTTGCAGGCTCGCCGGTTTCAATACCGCCAGGCGTTAAGCGGGCAAAGCCGGATTCTGTGCACAGTTCAGCCCCCTCTGCCTGAATCAGCAGCAACTGGTCGTTTAGTTCCAGTACGGCTAAGCTCATAGTTACTCTGACCTGAGAAATCTCAGCAAGCGGTTCTCGCAGTACGAATAAGAATCCAACACCAGGCGCTCTTGAATCAGTTGTAACTGATGGATAAAAAACATCACAACAATACTGATCAACAAGGCAACAAATGTAGAGTTGAATGCTACTCCCAGACTGGCAGTAACCCCTGCAATATTGCCTTCCATGGCCTCATGGGCCTGACCAAGAGCAGCACCGATACCACGAACGGTGCCGATAAATCCAATTGATGGAATAGCCCAGGTAATGTACCTGACCATCGATAATTCAGAGTCCAGACGGCTGTTTTCAGCCTCACAAACACTATTCACTGCTTCAGTTGCAGATTGAACAGACGATGTAACTTCAAATCTCGATAATGCAGATTGCAAAGCACGAGGCAATAGAAAGTACTGCTGTTCTGATGGCAGTGACTGCAAAGGTCGCGCCAACTGACCAGCGTCATCAGGCAGAATGCGGGTTCCTTCCGCGATCGTCATTAGCGGCATTTCCAACATGCTTTTCTCTCGCATCGTTATGCGGGTTTTGTAAGCCATAATTGAAAGTGCCCAAAGCATTAGAACAAAACAGGATTCCTGCTCAAAATCTTTGATCACCACAAAAAACGACCTTGGAACCACGTACTGTTCACCGGCGGCAGAAACTTCAGCTGCATGCTTCACAAGAGCGTTTGCGTTAGGGCGAACCACGGTGACGTAGATGGTATGAACAAAAATCACCGCCACCAGTAATACGGTCAATTGATAGAACATTTCATTGTTGTTTCTTTTCATTCTAGATATCCGAAGGTAGCGGTACGGGGTAGTCTTCTGAAATCTCTTCATCCGGCTCAAATTCTGACTCATCCGGATCTATGACTTCAGTCAAATCGGTTTTCTCTTCATCGGTCCCATCACTAAGAGGCTCATTTTCTGATTCATTTATCGATTTTGTTGTTTCGGCAATAACCGCTGCATCCGGGTCATCAGCAGTGCCCTGCTCATCAACTGACTCATCCGTCAGTTCAGCATCCTGCACTGCAACTACTTCTTCAGATTCTTGCTCAGCATCTTCTGCCGAATCCGTAACCTGTTGCGCGATTACTGCCATTGATAAAAGCAGCAGCAAATAAATACTTATGCGTTTCATTGTCTTATTCCAGCTTTGTCAACATATCGGGCCAATCTGAACCCGGTATCCATTTTGCCATCAGAACCGGCATCACGATAACTTAATCGCAATTCCGAGCGCGAACCCATTGCCCAGCTTGCGCCGCGGATGACATACCGGTTTCCTCTCTCAGGGCCACTGGGGTCTAACTCAGCTTCTGTGGTCGAAGGGCGAATATCAAAATAGTCACTAATCCATTCAGCAACGTTTCCGCTTAAATCGTAAATGCCCTTTTCATTGGGTTCAAATTTGCCAACATTTGCTGAAACAGCAAACCCGTCATTGTAGTTGGACAACGTAAAACTCAAAAGTGTCGCCGCGCTTTGATCGGCGTAGTTATCAGCCAGTTCAGAAGGTGGGTAAAGATCATTTCCCCAGGGAAATATTTTTGTATTGCCCTGACCATCAATTTTTGCGGCCCAGGCCCATTCCGCCTCAGTGGGTAGACGATAACCATGTGAATCAATGTCGAAACCGCTGACCAGACCATGCTCTTCGATATAGAACAAGGGTAAGCCTTGCTGACGGCTTAACCAGTTACAAAAAATAGCAGCCTCCTGCCACGACAGGTTTACTGCTGGTTGACTATCCATATCCAGCGTCTGTGCCCTGAATGCTCCGGAGCTGTGATTTTCTTTCCAGCGTCGAAATTCTCCATTGCTCACTTCATGAGTGCCTATATAAAAAGGCCTCTCAAGTTGCACGAGACGTTCAGCTTCATTGGCACGCCTGCCGGGTTCACGCCTGGGTGCGCCAAGTGAGAAAGATGCCCCATCTGGACGGAATAATTTCAGTGCTGAGCCAACAGGGCTGTTTATCTTCGGCGGTCTGGTCGACCAGTAATGTTGCTGAATAGTCAGCAAGCTCACATCCAGTGACTGTGCCAGTTCCGGCCTTGGTGTCACTTTAAAATTCTGAGCCTCATAACCTGCCTTGCGTATGGTAATGCTGTGCTCTTTTGCAGTTAATGCGAGAACCCTGCTTCCCGCCCCTTCAGTTTTACCATCCACCACAAGCTCGGCATCAGCAGGCTCAACATTTAGCTGAATACGACCAATAATTGGTGTGAGTTTCACTGAAGAACTGGAAGACTGCTCAGCTTCAATTCGAACGGTACGAACTGCTTTTTCGTAACCTTCCAGATACAGTTCCAGCCGGTGTTCCCTTAATGGTGAAAGCGGGATTGTGACAGGAGTAACACCCTTGAATTCCTTTGCAACCGTCACACTCGCACCGGATGGCGAACTAGACACGGAGAGCTTTCCATCGGCAACAATCATGGTCACCAGGGGATAGGCTTCGCTGGTGCCTGCTTTTACAAAAATATCCTTCTCATAAGTTTTGTACCCCTTGGCCACAAGACTTACTTTGCTACCGGTTTCGAGCACCTCTGTTGTAATCGGAGTCTGGCCAATATATTCACCATCAATTGTCAAATCAACAGCGGCTGGAATTGTTCTGAACTCCATCTGGCCCCAGGCCGGTTCAAGTGAAACAGTTACAGTTTCGGTCCGGCCGAGACCTTCTACTTCGATTTCCTGTTTGAAAGGAAAATAACGATGTTTTTCAAATTCTATGATATGAGTACCGCGACTGACATCCTCGATTACTCCAGGCGCCACGCCTAGCAACTCACCATCAATCTTCACCTCAATGCCATCGATCTCGGACAATAATTCGATTTTGCCTGGTAGCGGTCCCAGTTCTATGGGAATTTCCTGAGTCTGTTCTTCTGAAACCGTGACCAGTTCTTCAAAATGGTAATACCCGGCAGCATCTGCCGTGACCATATGCTCGCCTCGGAATAGCAGAAAATTATTCCCAATATTAAAAGATATTCCGCTGACCTGAATTTCTGCCGTAACAGGCTCGGGGAGGAATATGACCGCCCGGGCGACAAATAAATAGATCAGTACAATCGACGCAATAACGGATAAAAAGCCAATGATCAGCAGACCGGGTGAAAAGGACCGTTTTTGGCGTCTGCCGGGCGTTTTTAGTGGAGAAAACTCGGTTGCAGAAAGCCCCGGAGCAGACGTCAGTGACTTAGGACCGGTTTCAGTCATGTGCAAGCCAGCCAATAACGTCGTTCAAGCTCATCAAATTGGTTCCTTGCAGCTCACAACAATAGGAGCATCTAAAGGTTCGCCAGTAATCGAAAATTCAATTCTCACATCTCGATAGCCCTGCCGTGTTCCAGCAGCAATGTACTTGCCTGGCTTAAGCGTCAATGAGGTACGATCAAACTGGCCCAATTGTGCAACCCGGAACAAGGTGACCTGAGTCACATTATCTGACTGGAACTCGACATCGACTGAAGTAACCGCCCTTTTCAACAGTGTTTGCAAATGGTTAATCTGTTCTTCGAGCCTGCTTCCCGGGTTTGGGATGCCCTTTGCATCATTAATCGTCACCTGGGCCTGACGAAAAACCCTTGGTTCAGATAACTTCAAAGGGTCCTCGTTAAATCCTATAAGACGTTGATCCAGATCTGCTCTCACCTTGCTGGGAATGAGTTTTACCTTTGCTTCAGTGAGTGTTGGGTCCTCTTGTAACAAATTTTCATAAACCGCTACCGCCTCAGCCCAGTCCTCATTTACTTCCA
>JBLHGQ010000073.1:0-14302 GCA_047614505.1 Rhodothermales bacterium
ATCACCACCGCTCCGGCACCATCACCAAACAATATGCAAGTACCCCTGTCACTCCAGTCCACCAGTCGGCTTAGTGTCTCTGCACCGATAACCAATGCCTTTTTAGCATCTCCCACTTTGATGAATTTATCCGCTACGCTCAGAGCATAGAGAAACCCTGTACAGGCGGCATTTATATCCATCGCCCCACACTCTTTAAGACCCAGGCGTTTTTGCAACAATGTCGCAGTGCTGGGCAATATGAGATCAGGTGTAGTGGTTCCAAGCGCCAGAAAGTCAATTTCGCCCGGTTCAACTCCGGCGGCTTCCATCGCTTTCAATGCCGCTTGATAGGCCAAATCACCGGTGGTTTCTCCGTCAGCAGCAATATGTCGCTGTTTAATTCCGGTGCGTTCCTGAATCCACTCATCAGAGGTATCGACGAGTTTCTCGATATCAGCATTCGTCATTATTCTTTCAGGCAGATAGCTACCGGTGCCAATAATCTTTGAATATTTCATTATTTTGTTTCTGCCTCGTATTGCGCAATCAGTGTTTGAATTCTTCCCGGCACTTTCCTTCCAGCCTTATCACTGGCTTCCAGGATGGCTTGCAAGACTCCTGCTCTATTTGCGGAACCATGGCTCTTGACCACAACTCCTTTGAGGCCAAGCAAAGGTGCTCCATTATGCTGTGCCGGTTCAAAACGCGCCAGCGCTGCTCTTAAACCGGGCCCAGCCAATAGCGCACCAAGTCTGGTCCGCCAGGACCTTTTAAACCCTTCTTTTACTTCTCGAAATAACATCCGCGCCAGTTCTTCACTGGATTTGAGTACGAGGTTGCCCGAAAAACCATCGCATACAGCAACATCAACCTTGCCTGAAAAAATATCATTTCCCTCGATAAAGCCCTGATAATTCAAGGGCAACTCTTTTAGACGCTCGTGAGCGGCTTTAACAACCGAATGCCCTTTACTATCTTCATGACCGACATTGAGCAAACCCACACTGGGCTCCAACTCACTACTTGCCCCTTTTGCGACCACACCCATAATTGCAAATTGCACCAGGCCTATCGCGTCTACATTCAGATTTGCACCCAGATCCAACAAGTTTGTAAATCCTTTTGCTGAAGGAATTCTCGCCATCAAAGCAGGCCTTTTCAGGCCATCCAGCATTCCAATCATTTTAATGCTCAAAGCCATTAGTGCAGTGGTGCTACCAGCGCTAACACATGCATCGGCCTCACCAACTGAAACCAGTTCAATCGCGCGACCCATACTGCTCTTGTTACCATGACGAATTGCAGCAACGGGGCCCACACCACTTTCCAATACCACGGCTGCGTGTACCATTTTGATTCGTGCACATTGTGATTCACTCAACCCTTCGAGTTCGCTTTCGAGCCTGGTATCAAGGCCAACCAGAATGATCTCAAGATCACTTCGAAGCTTGATGGCATCGCAAGCTGCAGCTACGGTAAGATCGGGACCAAAGTCTCCACCGTTGATATCCAGCGCCAGTTTGATTGGCTTAATTGAGGTCATAAAAATTCAATCAACTTGAGCCAAACTGAAGCTCCGGGCTTTCCTTGGAAACCAAAACCGCCGGCATGCTGCCGGCGGCTATCGAACACTGTATAGCCTTGAAACCTATTCTTCGTCTTCAATCTCAACCACCGGAGAATCGATTACCTTACGTCCACGGTAATATCCTTCGGGGGTGACGTTATGGCGCAAATGTGTCTCGCCTGAAGTCGGATCGATAGATAGTGTTGGCGCTTTCAAAGAATCATGTGAACGACGCATTCCGCGTGTAGATGGTGTTCTACGACTTTTTTGTACGGCCATAATGGCAACTCCTGATATTATTTCTGGTCTTTATCACTTGTTTTTCGTTCACCCTGCCAAAGGGCATCTAATGCGGCGAACGGCTTATTTGGTTCTTCCCGGACAATATCTTTCTTTCCATCCGGATCAGTTGAATATAACACCGACCCCAAGTCCGGTTTACGCGGCACTTGAGGCACGTCCAGGATCAACTCATCCTGAACAAAACTTAAAAACTCCAATCGTCTGGACTCAACCCACACAGCTTCATAGTGACCCGGAATTAAATCCTGCTCTTCAGTCTCTGCGATGACAGCCAGTTCATTACTACGATCAACCGCCAGCACAAATTGTTCGAGACTTGCCTGGCAAATCAAGACCAGCTCTGCATTTACCTGGAGCCTCACAATGGTAAATCCAAGCTCATCACGTCTGAAACTTGCCTCAAATGAAGCCAGTCCAGACTGGTCTGCCAACAATGGCACCAACCGGTCCATTTTACTAATTGCAATGGTGCCACGGTAAATGCGATTTCCTTCCGCAGCTTTCCATGGGTTAACCCAATCCGGATATTCCCGTGACATGACTTAACTATCCCGTCAGGAAAGAGCCAGCCTGATAAATACCCAGCCAGCGAAAGCGCGCAATTTTACACTACAAACGTTTGAAGTGTCACGGTTTTCATTGCTGATATTTATGCAAAACTTCACTCCTGAACTCAGGAGCATTGCTATAATCATTTCTTCACCACCTAAGCGGCGGGCTGAAAATCAAATTCGGAGTCTTTGAATGAATGAACAAACTTTCAGGCATTGGCGCCTGGATTTTGATATCGATAATGTATGCTGGCTAACCCTTGATCGAATGGGTGAAAGAATCAACAGTCTTTCACACGAAGTGTTGGCAGAGCTAAGCACCATAGTTGGTCAACTCGAAGCTGATCATCCCACAGGACTGGTACTTCAATCAGGCAAACCCGGCAGCTTTATTCTCGGGGCCGACGTCAGGGAATTCAAAGACCACAAAGACCCCAAGACTGCTGCAGATTCAATTCGGGAAGTTCACCGCCTTTTCAACCGGGTCGAGGCATTACCTTTCCCCACGGCGATAGCAATCGAAGGATATTGCCTTGGTGGCGGTCTGGAACTGGCGCTGGCTTTCGATTACAGGATCGCAAAAGATACCGAATCAACCCGACTGGGGTTTCCGGAAGTAAAACTTGGTATTTTCCCCGGTTTTGGTGGTAGCGCACGCAGTATCAGGCAATGCGGGCCATTAAAGGCTATGCCGATCATGCTATCAGCAAGAATGCTACGAGCAAGGGCAGCAAAAGCGGCAGGCTTGATTGATGAAGTCGTCGGTCAGCATGGTGAATTGAGGTGGGCAGCCAGACGCGCTGTGCTTTCTGGTCGTAAATCGCGTGGCGCCGGCGCTACATCCAGAATATTCAATCTACCGGTCATAAGGCAATTACTGGCACGTCAGATGCGTAAGCAAACCGCTGCAAAGGTCAACCCTGAGCATTATCCGGCACCTTTCGCCTTGATTGATACCTGGGAGACCTATGGCGGTGACACACAGCAAATCCTGGCGGCAGAAGCGCGTGAAGTAGGTCGTCTGATAACTACTGACACATCAAAAAATCTACAACGCGTGTTTGCATTGACCGAAACCCTAAAGGCCTACGGCAAGCAAAGCACCTTTAGCGCCCGTCGTGTGCACGTCATCGGTGCCGGCGTTATGGGTGGAGACATTGCTGCATGGTGCGTCCTGCAGGGACTTGAAGTGACATTGCAGGATCGCGAAATGAAATACATAGAACCTGCCTTGAAGCGCGCAAAAAGCCTGTTTAAGAAAAGGCTCAAATCGCCGGACAAGGTGGCAGGTGCAGTTAGCCGTCTGATTGCCGATGTTGATGGCATTGGCGTTGCACGGGCAGATGTTGTGATCGAGGCCATTTTTGAAAATGCGGAAGCTAAACAGGCGCTTTTTGCTAAAATCGAACCAAAGTTACGGACTCACGCTGTACTGGCAACGAACACATCTGCGATTCCCCTGGAAGATTTATCTGCATCCCTGAAAAATCCTTCACGATTGATTGGCCTGCACTTTTTTAATCCGGTAGCCCAAATGCCCCTGGTCGAAGTTGTCAAAGGCGAAGATAGCGCTGCGACCGAAGTACAAAAAGGAAGTGCGTTCTGTAATCAGATCAATCGTTTCCCATTGCCGGTAAAAAGCAGCCCCGGTTTCCTGGTTAACAGGGTGCTTTCGCCGTATATGCTCAAAGCCTTTGAATTGCATATTCAACAGGGGATCCCTGCTGAGGCCATTGATAAGGCAGCGACAGATTTCGGCATGCCCATGGGGCCGGTCGAACTGGCTGATGTAGTTGGCCTTGATATCGGTCTGAGTGTGCTGGGTGCTCTCGGAGGAGAAGCGGCCGAGCAGGAACGGGTAGCACTACAAAAATTCGTCGATGCAGGAAACCTTGGCAAGAAATCAGGTGAAGGATTTTATAAATGGAAAAAAGGCCGGCCACAAAAAAACCAGAGTGCAATTGAAGGCCATGATCTCGAATCCATTAGTAATCAGCTTATGCAAGTCTATTTCGATGAGTGCCGCGCTTGCCTCGGTGATCAAATCGTTGATGATTCGGACGTGCTGGATGCCGGAATGATTTTCGGTACCGGTTTCGCGCCATTCCGCGGCGGCCCCTTACACCATTTGCGCCAGCAATCAGAACAGGAGAGTGCAAATGAATAATCAACTTCGGCGGGTTGCTGTCATTGGTGGAAGCCGAGTGCCTTTTTGCCGCTCAAACACCATGTACGCTGAAAAGACCAATATGGACATGTTGTCGGCAGCAATTCAGGGCCTCGTTGACAGGTTCAAACTGGATGGTGAGCAGATAGACGAAGTGGTTGCTGGTGCAGTGGTCATGCATTCCAGGGACGTGAATCTGGCCAGAGAGGCTGTTTTATCCACAACCCTTAGCCCACTCACGCCGGGCATCACAATGCAGCAGGCCTGTGGCACCAGCCTTCAGGCGGCACTTGGCATTACTGCCAAGATCGCAAGTGGACAAATTGAATGCGGTATCGCCGCTGGTTCTGACACGACTTCGGATGCACCCATAGTGTTTTCACACAAATTTGCCCGCAGACTTGTCAAATTCGGTCAGGCACGTTCCTTTGCGCAAAAAATGAATGCCTTGAAGGGCTTTGGTTTTGCCGAACTTGCTCCGCAGCCACCACGTAATGGAGAATTGCGAACCGGGCTGTCCATGGGGCAACATTGTGAGCGCATGGCGCGGGAATGGAACGTTACCCGCGAAGATCAGGATCAACTCACCATGACCAGTCACCATCGTGCTGCTGCAGCCTATGAGGAAGGTTTCTTCGATGAATTAATTCAACCCTGGGGAGGTGTTAGCAGGGACAACAATCTCAGGCCAGATACCAGTATTGAAAAACTCAGCTCTTTAAAAACCGTTTTTGCAAAAGGTGATAAAGCAACTTTAACTGCGGGTAACAGCACTCCTTTTACCGACGGCGCTGCCGGCGTACTTCTTGCAACTGAGGAATGGGCGGCGATTCGTGGCTTGCCGGTACAAGCGTATCTGACCGCCGGTCAATCTGCCGCCGTCGACTTTGTTCACGACGAAGGTTTACTGATGGCGCCAACAGTAGCGGTTTCTGAACTCTTGAGCCGAACCGGGTATCGTCTGCAGGACTTTGATTATTACGAGATTCACGAAGCCTTTGCCGCGCAGGTTCTTTGTACACTGGCGGCATGGGAGTCGGAAACTTATTGCCGTGACCGATTGGGACTTGATTTTACGCTCGGCTCAATTGACCGTAGTAAATTGAATGTAAAAGGCAGCAGTCTCGCAGTTGGACACCCGTTTGCTGCAACCGGAGCGCGAATCGTCAGCACTCTGGGTCAGCTTCTTGCCAACCATGGCAGCAGCGCGCGCGGACTGATATCAGTATGCACCGCGGGTGGGATGGGCGTTGCGGCGATCATGGAGAGCGTTGATTGAATATCTTTGTAGGCCAGCCTCCCCGCTCTGTCGCCACGGACAGTCAGTGGCTTGCACCATTTAACGGCAGTATAAAACTTAGTGATTTGAAAGCTGCGTCCGGTAAAAAAAACCTGCGTAGTAGTTCGAGGCTAAAAAGCGCGTGCAAACAGTTAAAGCCTCTGCAGGAAATTTTGTTTGCAGGTAAACAATATTCTGTTTTGTGTTTGTTTCAGGCCATGGATGCCGCCGGAAAGGACGGTACCATCAGAGAGGTTTTTTCCGACCTGGATCCGGCTGGCGTCCGGGTCGCTGCTTTTAAACGCCCCACTCCACTGGAGTTGTCGCATGATTTCCTTTGGCGCACCAACCTGCAGTTACCCGTTCGCGGTGAAATTGGAATATTTAACCGCAGCTATTATGAAGAAGTACTGTCTGTACGCGTGCACCCTGAGCATCTTGATAATCAATATCCGGGAGGCGCCCCTGACATTGAAACCCTATGGTCGGAACGCTACCAGGCTATCAGGGATCATGAACACCATCTGGCCCGGGCGAATACTGTCATTTTGAAGTTTTGGCTCCAGGTCTCACCACAGGAGCAAGCACAGCGGTTTCTGGACCGCATCAACGAAACGGACAAAAGCTGGAAGTTTTCAGCCCGGGACCTGGTTGAAGCTGGCTTTCGGCCACAATACGATGAAGCCCTGGTGGATATGCTGAACGAAACCTCGAGGCCGTGGGCTCCATGGTTCGTGATACCTGCGGATCATAAGCCGTATATGCGACATCAGGTCGCGCAAATTGTCCAACAGGCTCTAAGTGACCTTCCTTTGACCTTTCCTGAGCCGAATATTGAAGATGCTGCAGAAATGTCGGGCCTTGCCGAGAGACTGAAGGCCCAACTCAAGAAGTCATAAGCAATCGTTGTGCACTATCCATAGTATTTCGCAGCAACATAGCGATGGTCATCGGTCCCACGCCACCTGGAACAGGGGTAATGGCAGAAGCCACCAGGCTTGCTTCGGAAAACGCAACGTCACCTACCAGCCGGTATCCTTTCTCCACACTACTGTCATCCACCGCGTTGACACCTACATCAATGATGACTGCGCCGGGTTTAATCCAATCACCACGGACCATCTCAGCACGACCCACTGCAGCGATTAGTATGTCTGCACTACGTACCACATCCGGAAGATTACGTGTTCTGGAGTGGCAAATTGTAAGGGTCGCATTGCGATGAAGTAACAGCATGGAAACCGGCAAGCCGACAATATTGCTTCTCCCCAGAACTACCGCATGACTGCCCTCAATTTCTACGCCGCTTCGATCCAGTAACTCAATGCATCCTTTGGGAGTGCAAGGGACAAACAGTGGTTCACGGCGCTTCATGGACAAACGACCGATATTGAGCGGGTGAAAACCATCAACATCTTTCTCAAGGCTCACGGCGCCGAGAATTTCCTCGTCATCAATATGTGCCGGCAATGGAAGCTGAATCAAAATGCCCTGAATATCCGGGTTGGCATTGAGGTCACGCACCACTTCAAGCAATTCCGTTTGCGAAATATCTTCGGGCAAATCATGACCGAATGAATTGATTCCCGCCTCTGCACAGGCCTTTTTCTTCATGCGTACGTAAGCCTGAGAATCCTTTCTTTGACCCACTAACACTGTGGCCAGTCCGGGAACTTTTCCTGTCTGACTTTTTAATGCTTGTACTTCGGCTGCAATTTCCGCACGAATTGTGGCTGCGATCGCCTTGCCGTCAATGATTTCTGCTGGCATTTAGTTCTCCTGGTTTCGGGTATTTTCAAGAATGGTGCAGTGATTCTCTAGTAGTACATATTGTAACGGATTGGCAGATGGCAAGGCATAGACTATGCTATAGCTTAAGGAAGCGCTGGGGGTTAATTATGTATGTTCACGAATATTTCTTTACGTCTTTGCGGGGTACAAGCCTGCCATTGTCCAACTACCGTGGACAACCCATTTTGATTGTTAACACAGCATCAGAGTGTGGTGCTACACCACAATACAAAAAACTGGAGTCCCTTTGGCAGGACTACAAGCAAAGCGGCCTGGTTGTTATCGGTATTCCGAGCAATGATTTTGGCGAACAGGAGCCCGGTGACGAAGAAGCTATTGATGATTTCTGCGTCACCAACTACAACATCACGTTCCCCATGACGAACAAACAGCATGTGATGGGGCAATCTGCCCACCCATTGTTTGCAGCTATGCGCGATGAAGTTGGCGAGGATGCCATTCCAAGATGGAATTTTTGGAAATATCTGTTTGACCGTCAAGGCCAACTTCTGGAGTTCTGGCCTACAGCAGTTGAACCGGATGACCCATTAATTACTCACGCTATTGAGAAAAATCTACAGTCCTGGGTTTTCTGACCTGTTGCCTATCTCTTTTTGGCTTTCTTGGTGAATGTTTTTAGCCGGCGACGCTTGGCTTTTTGACGCTCACTTAGGATATTTTTGCGGTCTTTAAACGGATTGTCACCACCCCTGAAATTAATAAACAGAGGCGTACCCTTCAACTTGAAGTGTTTGATGAAAACATTTTCAAGGTAGCGTCGATAACTGTCCGGAATCGTGTCCGTTCGATTGCCGTGAATAATAATCCGGGGTGGAAGCTTGCCGCCGGAATGGGCATAACGCAATTTCGCAGTACGACCCAGGGTCATTGGTGGCTGGTGTGCTTCAAATGCTTTTTTCAGAACAGTCGTCAACTCATTTGTAGAAAAGTCCCTGCTGGCATTTTTCCAGGATTCGAGCACCGCATTCATCAACTGCCGGATACCTGAACCATGAAGCGCCGACAAGCGTATGGTTCTTGCCCACGTTACAAAACGTAATTTTCGTTCCATTTCTGAAAGTACATGCTCACGAAATTCTTCATCCAGGCCGTCCCACTTGTTCAAAGCAAGAACCAGACCCTTGCCCTGTTGCAGGATATGGCTTAGCAACGTTGTGTCCTGATCAGTGAGCCCTTCACTGGCATCAAGCATCAATATCACGACGTGCGAGCGATCAATGGCCTGCAATGCTTTAATGACGCTGAATTTCTCCAGTGCATTCGATACTTTTGAGCGACGCCTGACTCCTGCAGTATCAATCAGCTCATAGTGCATGCCATCGCGTTCCATTTTCATACTGATGGAATCCCGGGTTGTGCCAGGCAAGTCATATGCCATCACTCTTTCTTCACCCAAGAGTCGGTTTACCAGGGTCGATTTACCAACATTAGGCCGACCAATAATAGCCAGGCGCAGGCAGTCATCCTCTTCTTCTTCTGAATCCGTTTCCTGAACCGGCAATTCCATGGAAACGCTGGTCATCAGAGCATCCATACCACGGCTATGGGCTGCTGATACGCCAAGAATCTGACCAAGACCAAGCGGCGCAAACTCTGTTAAAGCGATATCGGTATCGACGCCATCGGTTTTATTGGCAACCAGAAGAATATTGCTACCCTTTTGGCGCAGGCTCTTAACGATCTCCCGATCCTCCGGCATCAGGCCTTCCCTTGCACTTACCAGAAAGATAACTACCGTCGCTTCGTCTATCGCGTGATGCACTTGCTGTGCAGTGAGATAATCAATTCCTTCAGCCTGGCTTACCAGCCCTCCAGTATCCACCAGTACACAGGCAGTATCACCAACCCGCGAAATACCATATTGTCGATCACGAGTAACCCCCGGCATATCAGCTACCAGAGCGTCCCGTGTACGGGTTAATACATTAAATAAAGTGGACTTGCCCACATTGGGACGTCCGACTATAGCGACAACAGGTAGCATTGAATCTTCAAGTTTTAAAAAAGAGGGCGCATTTTGCGCCCTTCAGAGAGTGAAATCCATAGCGCTGAAGTTGTTGTAATTAACTACCCGCGCCAAAGGCGCTTAATTCGCCTCCGTTTGTTAGAACATATAGGGTGTCACCAACTACCAGTGGTGCGGCAACAAACCCGCTACCACCTACTTTCGTGCGGGCCGCAAACGTGCCATCAGATACATTCAACCAGTGAAGATAGCCTTCAAAATCCCCAACCACTACAAAACTGCCAAAAAAAGCAGGTCGGGTCAGGGCCCGATTTGAGAGTTGATCCTGTTTCCAACTGGTTGCGCCGTTTCGCCGATCAAGCATCCAGACGTTATCTTCCCGATCGCTGATTGCAAGGTTGATCCGTTCTACCACCACTCCGGTAGCAGAAGCGATTTCCTTAAACCAAAGTAACCTGCCTGAATCGGCAGCCAGTGACGCCAGGCGGGTTTTGTAACTGGACACTAATAGATCAGAAGCAACATATACCAGCTGACCATCAATATCGGCGAGGCGCTCAAGCTCAGACCTGCCCTCGGTGGAAATTACCGCCTGCTCCCACATTAATGAACCATCCTGCAGACGCAAAGCAACTACTTCGCCGCCGTCATAACCGATATAAACCACCCCTGCCCTGACCAAAGGTTCAGAGTTTCCGCGCAAAGTAAGCAATGGAACACTGTGATCATAAATCCAGATTCTCTGTCCGGTATTCTTGTCGAGACCAAATATCCGTCCATCGATGCTTCGCACCACTACCACACCATCTTCTTCCTTAGGCGCAGCAAGAATTTCAGAACTCACTTCCGCTACCCATTTAGTTGCGCCACTTGAGGTGTCAAAGGAATGTACGGTTCCGTTTTCAGTACCAACGTAGAGGCTTGAACCCTGAACTCCGGGGCCACCGGAGAACGGCAACTCGGTTTTGAGTTCCCAACGTTTACGACCTGTTGCCGCATCAACAGAAACCAGCAAACCTTTATAGTCGGCTGCATAAATACTTCCATCAGCAATAACCGGCCGCAATTGTGTTCGCTTGCGACCGATACCATCACCAATTTTTACCGACCATTTTTTATTGGTCTGTAAACTTGGGGAAAATTCCACCAATGGAACAGGGTCTCCGACTTCAATGTCATCATCACCCCAGCTTTTAATCCAACTGCAACTTTGCAGCAACAATCCAAGAAACAGAATAAGCGCAAGGCGCAAGATCATGATGCTTGATCCTCGCTTGTCACACTGCCTCCTACTGATTCCAGCTTGACCTCGAGAAAGGCCCGGTTACCTGTGCCGGATTTCAAAGAATCTAATGCAAGCTGGTAATAACGCGCCGCCTCAATCAATTGGCCCTTGAGCATATAAATATCGCCTTTGATTTCTGCGAACAAAGCTTCAAAACCAACATCGGATGGGGAAGCATCCAGTAACGCCAATGCCACATCCAACTCTCCCTGATCCACACGAACCCGAGCCAAACGAGCCCGCGCGACGATTCTCACTGCCTCGGGTTTTGCGTTGTTCATTGCTTGATCAAGCAACTGGGCAGCGAGATCATCCTGGCCCGATTCCAGACGGGCTTTTGCCATATGTAATGCAGCTAACGATGTGTATGCCGAGTCGGGATACTCTGCCTTCAAAGTTTCGTAATTTGAAACAGCTACATCCAGATTTCCACCCGTCAGTAATTCCGTCATCAGTTCAAATTCCGCCGATGCTTGCTGACGTTTATTGGTATCCCAAAGTTGCCATTGTTTAAGGCCAAAAAGGCTACCAAATGCCAAAACAAGCCCAAGAACAATGGCGCCACCATTTTCTTTAAGCCAGCTTTTTACAATCTCGCTCTGTTCAAAACTGTCGTGAATTTCAACCATATCTATTCTCGTACATCCTGTTTATATTCGATTTTATATCAGACTCTGACCGGTAGTTATGTTTGACCGTCAAGCCAAATATTCAACCAGCCAACCAGATTGCTCCATTCTACTTTTTCCTGCGGTTCATCATCACGTAAATGTTTGATGCTGACCGCCCTGCTTTCCAATTCATCTTCTCCCAGTACAAAAGCAAGTGTCGCACCGCTGCGGTCTGCTCTCTTGAATTGAGACTTGAAACTTCCATTGCCCGGATTGGTGATTACTGACAGACCTCTAATCTGATTGCGTAAATTGTCAGCCAGCTCCATGCCGGCGGACTGGGCCGCTGTTCCAGCTAATACCATGTATATATGGGGTCTCGCTTTGTTCTTATCACCTTGATTTCTGATTAGCTCAACTAGCCGTTCCTGACCCATTGCGAAACCAACTCCCGGCCAGGGTTTACCACCCTGCAATTCAACCAGGCTGTCATAGCGCCCTCCGGCACAAACCGTGCCCTGTGCACCCAATTCACTGCTCACCCACTCGAAAACGCAATGACTGTAATAGTCCAGACCACGTACCAGACGATTATTTATCGTGTAATTAATCCCAACTTGATCCAATAACTGCCGAAACCCATCAAAGTGTGCACTTGATTCTGTGCCCAGAAAATCAGCCAGCACTGGTGCGTGCTCCAACAGGGCAATTACATCTTCATTTTTGCTGTCCAGAACCCGAAGCGGGTTCTTATTTGCCCTGGAAAGTGTTTCTTCATCCAGTTGCTCAGATATTGACGTCAGGTACTTTACCAGTTCTTCCCGATAGGCCACTCGCTCAGCGCTGTTACCAAGCGAATTAATTTCCAGCCGTAACCCTTTAAGACCTAACTCCCGCCACAGTCGTTCGCCCATGAAAATCAATTCTGCATCAACATCCGGACCCGTCGCCCCGAAAACTTCTGCTCCAATCTGGTGGAATTGACGCGTCCTGCCTTTTTGCGGACGCTCATGCCTGAACATCGGACCGCTATACCAGAGTCGCAAAGGGTTGCCGTATAACATCCCGTTTTGCAACACTGCCCGGACGACTCCTGCTGTCCCCTCGGGCCTCAGGCTGAGCGACTCCCCATTACGGTCATCAAATGAATACATTTCTTTCTCGACAACATCTGTCGAGTTACCAATTGCGCCGGTAAATACCTCAGTTCTTTCAAGCAAGGGAATTCGTATTTCTTCAAAACCATAGCTGTCGAAAACAACTTTTGCAGTTGCTTCCAGAAAATGCCACGCAGCTATTTCTTCAGGCAGAATGTCATGCATTCCCCTAATTGATCTGAAACCAGGTTTCACCGGTGTGCAAAACTCCGATTGGAAAAAGGCAATGCTATTCCTGCCATGCGCTAAAAGCAAAGGCCATCGCGGCCTCTACAAAGAATGCGATTTAACCCTCGCCGGAGGTATTCTTAGTTGTTTCGCTTCCCCGCTTGGATCCATCCAGTTTCATCCGGGTTACATCTCCAGCGGTAAATGGAGCGAGATCAACAAGCTGCCCGTCCAGATAAAGATTTAGTGCAGACGCACGCCCAAATTGAATATCAAAGGGTGCCACGCCAATGTAATGTTTGGTGCTCCCGCCACGGACAATGTCAACTTCAAGTTTCTTGCCGGTCGCATCTGATATCTCAACCCAACTGTCACCAGAAGCGGTTAGCTCAAGAGCGAACTCCCCAGGGGCCAGCGAATTGGTTGCTACGTTTTCAATCGTGTCTGGCTGTAAAGCAGCCCAGGCCAGTTCACTGCCGTTTTTTCTTGCTGAACGTTGTTGCTGCAAAATCTCAATAGCGGCTATGGAAGCATTAACATGGGTAGCACTATTGATTTGATTGCTTGCTGGATCAAGCAAGGTACCGGGCCGTCCATCCTGCAAACCATCACTTGCTGCTAGTGGACTTGCACCACTTTGCGATAAACGAACTGCCTCGTGGGTAAATTGCCATGCTAATGTACCAACCAGTAGTGAAGCCAAAACATAGCTGGTGGCCTTAATCCAGCGATCAGCCTGATTCGGATTCCCGGCTTCCGGGAAAACGGTATGAATTTCGGGATGCTCATGACCAATTGCTTCGAGCATCTGCTCAATGTCATCATTTTTAAAATTCAGGAACTGAGCATAAGTCCGGATATATCCACGTTGATAAACTAATGCCAGATGGGCAAGCTTGTCTTGTTCGACCGCATTCATCACCGGCAGGTCAATTCGAAGTTTGACGGCAACCTCAGTCAGATCCAGACCGCGTTTTTCGCGTTCCTGTCGCAGCCTTTCACCTGTAGTAAGCGGAATTAGTTGTTGTTCTATCATTACTGAAGCTCGCCTTTGATCTTTCTGGCCTGTTCTGAATCTGGAAAAACCAGGAGTAGCTGATCCAGATACTTCTTTGTGCCGTCGCTATTGTTTAAACCAGACTCTATCCGGTAACCAAGACTCAGGCTTTCGGCGGTCCCGGATTTTTCACTTTCGTACCTTTGCAAAAATGCACGAGCCCGAAAATTTTCTCCCTTTCTAAAAATTACCTGTGCCATTACTAACAACGCGTCGGCAAATTCAGCATCATATTCAAGGGATTGTCGCAGATATCTCTCTGCTTTGTCGAGATCACCCTGCTGCAATTCACAGGAGCCTGCATTGGCTAATGCAACTGCTGGAGTACGGTAGAAGGGATCCAATGTGGCTTTGTAAAAATATGCCGCAGCACGTTCAGGCTCTCCATTCTGGCAAA
>JBLHGQ010000074.1:0-14151 GCA_047614505.1 Rhodothermales bacterium
TTTCTTTACCATCCCTTCATTACGGTCAAATGGACCTACGGCATGGTAAGCCAGGGGATCAGCTTCTGCCGGAGCATAACCTTTTCCCTTTGTTGTAATAATATGAAGTATGTTTGGCCCTGAAACCGACTGTGTTGTTCTGATGGTTCTAATCAGTGTCGGCAAGTCATGCCCGTCAATAGGACCAAGGTAATTGAAACCAAGTTCTTCGAAAAGTGTGCTTGGCATTACCATGCCTTTCACGTGTTCTTCCCAGCGACTCATAAAGCGCCATGTTCGCGAGTCACGATGCATAAGCTGCTTACTACGCTCTCGAATCCCGGTGACAGTAGGCCCGCTCATCAGACGGCCAAGCATTTTGGTCATGGCACCTACATTAGGTGAAATCGACATCTGATTTTCATTGAGAATTACCAGCAGGTTCGGATCCAGATCACCGCCATGATTTAGTGCTTCAAAAGCCATGCCTGCAGTCATGGCACCATCTCCGATCACTGCCACAACCTGTTTGCTGTCTTGTCTAAGGGCGGATGCCAATGACATTCCGAGCGCCGCACTGATAGATGTTGAAGAATGACCTACACCAAAAGTGTCATATTCGCTTTCTGAACGCTTGGGGAAAGGTGCCAGTCCACCTGTTTTCTTGATGGTGGTGATCGCTTCTTTTCTTCCGGTTAAAATTTTATGTGGGTAGGCCTGATGCCCTACATCCCAAACAATCCGGTCTTCAGGCGTGTTATACAGATAGTGCAGAGCCACTGTCAGCTCGACACAGCCAAGACCAGCGCCAAAGTGCCCGCCACTACTTGATACAGCATCAATCAGAAAGTTTCTTAGCTCACCAGCAAGCTCAGGCAGCAGGTCTTCATCTATTGCCCGCAAATCAGCTGGAAAGCTGATCTGGTCAAGAAGTGGATAAACTTTATTCTGCATGCTGCTATTTTAACCGCCCAGAGGGCTCAGTTGTCTCTGTCTATTGCGAAATTCGCAAGCCAAACCAAAGCGCTAGTGTCTCCGGGAAAACTTTTTAGAACGGAGAGTGCGCGGTCTCTCAACTCAATTGCCTGTTCGCGGGAGGCTTCAAGACCCAGTATTCCCGGATAGGTTGGTTTTGCCTGTCGCGCATCTTTTTGCATGAATTTGCCGGTTTTTTCCTTATTTCCAGTTACATCGAGGATGTCATCATGTATCTGAAACGCCAAACCGACACACTCACCATACTCTTCAAGTTTAAACGCTAAATCGGCGTTTGCACCGGCAAATTGTGCTACTGAGGTGGCAGTAACCTTAATAAGCGCTCCGGTCTTCAATCGGTGCATGTTGCTTAGATCTTGATGTGTAATTTCACGTCCGACCGCAGAAAGATCAAGAATCTGACCTCCAGCCATTCCTGAACTACCGCAAGCCCGGGAGATTTCGCGAATTATTTTGACCTGAGTTTCCGCGTTTTTGGCAAGTTGAGAATCAGAAGCCAGAATCTCAAAAGCCAGTGCCTGCAGAGCATCACCTGCGAGAATCGCAGTAGCTTCGTCGAAGTGCATATGACATGTAGGCCTGCCTCGTCGCAGGTCATCGTCATCCATGGCAGGCAAATCATCATGAATTAATGAATATGCGTGAATAATTTCAATGGCGCAGGCGACCCCATCAAGTTTTCTGTAGTCTATCTTGAGAGCATCGCAGACCGCGTACACCAGCATCGGACGCATTCGTTTTCCACCTGCGAGCACCGAGTAATTCATAGCGTCATGAAGCAATTCAGGTGTACCTTCCATAGACTGTAGGGATTCCCTCAACTTTCTTTCAAATCGAACCGCCCAGACTTGAATTTTCTCAATTGCTTCAATCATTTGCTTGGAATGGTTCTGCAGAACTTTCATCCTCAGAATCAAGCAATTTCTCAACTGATTGTTGAGCCTTACTCAAAATGGCCTGACATTGACGGGTTAACTCAACTCCGCGTTTGAATTTTTCCAACGACTCATCGAGGGCAAGTTCACCGGATTCCAGTTTTTCCACCAAGGCTTCGAGTTCCGCCAGAGACTTTTCAAAATCAGGAAGTTTTTCTATTTTGTCGTTCATATGTGCTGGCCCCTCTTTGAACCGATGGACACTAACTCACGGCTCCAGAATGGTCAACAACCCGGGCCCGATATTGCATCTGAGTATGTAATAAAAGTGGATCTGAAGGTTCCCATGAAAGGCTTGCATTTCGGTCATTTAGCCATGTATTTAAAGGCTTGCTGATAATCAGATCACCGACAGCCACTAGACATTCCCTGTCAAACAACAACGGAACGGAAGTGCGTAGCCAGGGAGGCACACAGGCGAGTCGGAACAGTTCTTTTAGATCGGTGTTTTGGCCGCCAGTTGAAACCTGAATTTTCTCGCCACCTGTTCGTTTTTGTACCGATAAATGGCTTGTGTAATTCTCTTCGCTGTTGAGGAAGTTGAGCGTTCCTAATCCCTTGCCAAGGTTTAGCGCTCCGGACCGATTCCAATCCAGGGTTGGGCAGGAGGCGATTGTTGCTTCATTTTGAATCCAAAGTCGATTCTGGAAAAGATGTAAAACCCAACCGCTCCAACTGACCTTGACTCTGTTGTCAGTGCTTACAATTGCACATTGTATTCTGAGTTGCTCCATCTGCCGTGCAGGCAATGAAGGCGCTCCGTTGTCCTGCAACCACTTTCGAAACAGCAGGGCGAACTCCGGTTCATCAAGTTTCATTTGACTGAGGTTGAGTACCTGTGCGTGCTCAAGATGTTCATACAATTCGCTTCCTGCCCATTGTGCCAAGGCTGAACTGGCGTGACGGCAAAGATCTGCACTTTTGGCAATTCGCGTTGATACCGCCGGCCATCTGTCAGATAGCATTGGCAGAAATTGTTGCCTAATGAAGTTTCGGTCGTAAGAGAGATCTTCATTGCTGGGATCCTCAAGCCAGATTATCTGGTGTTCCGCCAGATAGTGCCGCAATGAGCTGCCAGGAAAACTCAACAATGGTCTTATTAGCAGACCTTGCCCCAATGGTCGGGACTCTGGCATTCCTGCAAGCCCATCTACGCCGCTGCCCCGAATGAGGTTCAGAATTAAAGTTTCAGTTTGGTCATCCTGATGATGAGCGGTCAAAAATACCTCATCCTGGCCCAGCAATCGTTCGACATGTTCGTATCTCATTCGTCTGGCTTCGGCTTCAATCCCGTTTCCTGATGATGCGTTGACATATAATTTTTTTGCCTGAAACTCAATATTCAAACCTCTGCAGAAAGCCTCGCAATGAATTTGCCATGCGTCGGAGTCAACGTGTAAACCATGATTGAAATGTATTGCCTTAACGGTTGCTGTCAGAGAAGACTTGAGTTCGGAAAGTGCCAATAAGAGGGCAGTGGAGTCCGCGCCACCACTAAATCCCACCCAATAAACCGGGCACTCAGGGAATCGCTTCAGAATTCCGGGCAACCGTTCAGCTTTGAACGGAGTGGCTCTTTGCGTCATTGCACTACCTGACCTCAGACTTTATAGACGCCATAGGAAAGAAGCTTTTGAAGGCGTTTTTCCAGCAACTCTTCTAATGTTAATTGTTCAAGTTCTTTCAGTTGCGTTTCCAGACATTCAGCAACGCTCGCCGCGACTACTGCAGGGTCTTTGTGAGCACCACCCAAAGGCTCGGGAATGATTTTATCAATCAATCCCAACTTCAGAAGCCGGTCAGATGTGATCCCCAGGGCAGTCGCAGCTTGTTCGGCATTTGCCGCATCTTTCCATAAAATCGAAGCACATCCCTCCGGAGATATTACCGAGTAGGTACTGTATTGCAGCATGTTTACCCGGTCACCCACGCCAATTGCCAGTGCGCCACCCGAGCCTCCTTCACCAATAATGCTACAGATTATGGGCGTTGCAAGCCTGGACATGCTTTCAAGGTTACGCGCGATTGCTTCAGATTGACCACGTTCTTCAGCGTCAACACCGGGATAAGCACCGGGAGTGTCGATGAAGGTGAGTATCGGCAATCCAAACCTGGCAGCCATTTTCATGAGTCTGAGTGCTTTTCGATATCCTTCAGGCCTTGGCATCCCAAAATTTCTAAATACCTTTGCTTTGGTATCACGTCCTTTTTGTTGGCCGATTATCATGACCGGTCGACCTCTGAATCTTGCCAGACCACCAACAATTGCGTGATCGTCTGCAAAACTGCGGTCGCCATGTAATTCATGAAACTCATCAAATATCAGGTCAACGTAATCAAGCGTATATGGCCTCAGTGGATGACGGCTGAGTTTTGAGATCTGCCATGGAGTCAGGTTGCTGAATATTGAAGCAATTTCCTGCTGCATTCTGGCCTGCAGTCGCTGAATCTCTTCATCCAGATTCAAGGCATTGTCTGAGCCTACGTTGCGTAACTCATCAATTTTTGCCTGCAAATCAGCGATCGGTTGCTCAAAATCAAGATAGTTTGAATTCATTGCTTTGGTTCTTGGTCAGGTTCGAACAGTATAACGGCTCAGGGTGGAAACTCGCTAACCCTCAATCTATTGGAATTTCTTTTTGTCGTGGAATCCGCTCAATATTCCAATGCTCGATCGCCCACCCCCATAAAGCCTTCAACTCAAGTCCAGAAGGAGCAGGGTGCCCGAGAAATTCAAGAGCGGCTGAAATAGCATCGGCTGGTTTTCGCTGGCTAATGGGATCTGAATTGAATCGCTTGCTAAGTTTTTTGCCATTTTTGCTTGCATAGGGCAAATGCACATAGGCCGGGGTCGGAAGACCAAGTAATCGCTGAAGAAAAATTTGTCTACAGGTAGAGTCCAGCAAGTCAGCACCTCGTACCACCTCACTTACACCTTGACGGGCATCATCAATCACGACAGCAAGTTGATAAGCAGGGAGCTTGTCAGCTCTCCAAATGACGAAATCACCACACTCTTTTCCGATATCTTGCTCCACAGGGCCCTGCAGGGCATCGATAAACCGAATTATGCTGTTATCGGCCCTGACCCTCACGCTTGTTGGTATTGAACTGTCGTGAGCTTTGTGCCTGCAAGTTCCAGGATAAACTGCTCCTTTGGGTATAGAGTTTCGACTGCAGTTGCATCTGAATGCTTGGTTGTTTTTGAGTAGGGCATCTTTGCAGGCCCGGTAACGCTGTATCTGCTTGCTCTGATAATGAACCGGATCATCAGATTCCATACCCATTTTTTTCAGTTCAAGCAATATTCGCTCGACACTCCCTTTAACTTCTCTGGGAGGATCTATATCTTCAATTCTAATGAGCCATTTACCACCTTTGGATCTGGCCTGAAGGAAACTCGATACAGCAGCAATCAAGGAGCCAAAATGCAGATCCCCGCTTGGAGAGGGCGCAAACCGACCGATATATTTTGATGACTCAATCAATGTCAGTATGTGCCCACTTTAGACCCAATGGACATTTGAATAATCCATATTTGTTTGTTCTGTCGATTATAGTTATTCGTTAAGGAAATCGCCGGAAACCAACTTGACTCCGCATTGCCAGAGTACTGCAAGATCAGCTGCATCCTGAATATCTCCGGCGATGACACCGATCTGCTTTGCTCCAGCAGCCCCGACCACAGTTCTAACGATCGCCTGGTGAGTCGAGCTGTTTGCTAAATCAACAATAAGATCCGGTCTCAACTTGACCAGTGCAATATCGAGGTGATTCAACAATTCCATTGTTTTTTTCCGGTCACTAAAAGACGACAGAGAAAAACTACAGCCCGATGGCTTTAGCTCTTCTATCAATCTCTTCGAATGTTTAAGGTTCGCCTCGACAGAAGAAGACAATAGTTGGAGGATTAGCTGTGATCCTTCAACATTGAGTTCTTCAAGTTTGTGCATCAACCAACTGGAAAAACTGAAGTCCTCCAGAGAGTTGGCGCTTAAGTTAATAATATGCCTGTCGCCAGTACCGGCAATCGCAGTCATCAAGCCTTTTAATACATGTCTATCAATTCTTGAGCCCAGGTCATTACGTTCAGCTATAGGTATAAATTCAGCGGCATCCAGGTCTATCCCTTCTTCTCGCAGGTAAGTCTTGCTTTCAAAAAGCCCTTCAGCATCTCCTTCTAGACTGACAATCGACTGCTGCACTGAGTACAGTTCGTGGTTATCAAGCGCATAAAGAATTCGTTCAATCCATTGCTGATCTTGTTCATCCGGCTCGATTGCGGCAAGTTTCGGCTTATAGTATCTGGCACAATTGCCCTCTTCTGCTGCTTGGGCATGAGCAATCCGGGCATGGTCAATCGCTTCATTTGCACTGCTTTCCAGACTGCCCAGCATTGCAATTCCTGCACTAAAGGTAACTGAAAGATCAATGCCATCAATTTCAGTGACATCCTTTTGTAATTTACTCAAAGTGGACTCTACGACAGATTGCAAACTGCTATTACTACCCCTGATCAGTAATAAGGCAAAGCCATTGTCATCAAACCGTGCAGCTGTGTCGATTTCTTCGATAGAAGCCTTAATGACAAGAGAAAATTCGACCATAACCGCATCCCAGCCTGAAACCCCTAGAGAGGAGCGTAAGTCTTGGGCACCGTCAGCCATTAGATAAACCACTGCAGTGGTCTTATCTTCATTCGCTCGGTCACCGATTTTTTTCCCAACGATTTCATTGAATGTCTTGCGATTGGCCAGGTTGGTAACGGGGTCAGTTTGACGTAAACGCACCAGCTCGTTTTTTAAGGCGGCATTGCTATCAACCTGCCGCACCATCATTTGAATGCAGTCTTCACCATCGTAGCGCGCAGCAGAGAATATCAAATCCACTTCGAATGAATTGGCGGCAGGATTGGTAATTAATACCTTGGTGGCATTTTCCGGAAACTCTCCATTATTTAGGTTGCGCAATAACTTCTTAAGGTCCACATCTTCACTACTCATGATTTCAAGTAGCGAAACAGATTCTATGTTCTGAAAACTTTCAACTTGCAACAGCTGTAGATATGCGCGATTGGCATATGCGTGAAACCCTTCATGTATGTATGCGATTGACTCACGAGAACTCTCAAGAAGGAGCTCATTCCTTGATTGCAGTTCATCCAGACGGGTCTGCAAACCATCAAACTCCAGTTTTGAAGAACTTCGCAAGAGCAAATTGGATACCAGCTTAATAAGATGATCATTTTCATCTTCGTTAATGGCAAAACAGGAGTAGAAATTTAGGGCTTCCAGCAAAATATCAGGATCTGAAGGGGAAAATCGCACACCAGCCGTTATCTGATAATTGTCGGCCAGTTGAAGAATTTTTGTAACCGCCACTGATTTAGCTGCACCTGCATTGTAAATTATTAGAAATGGTGCCTCGGATTTGATTTGCTTTTCGGCTTCACCATTGGTTTTAGCGAATATTGTACGAACAATAATTCCAGAATTACGCAGCAGGCTGTTAATTTCCTCCGCGCCCTCCGGTGAGTGATCAATTACAAGCAGGCGGTTACTATCAAAATCCTTCATTCTTCAGCCTCTTCCATGAGAATAAATTCGAACACAATTGTCATTAAATCATATTAATACATAATGTTATTAATTTAAGTTCTTTAATAATCCATAGTCTTCGAATCAAGTATGACTGATCAACCCGGGATTTGACAGTTCATGACAATTGACCGCCCTGGAGTTAATCAAGGCTTTGCCGAAATTAGAATATTCATTACTGAACATTGGCTCTTTTCACGATATCATTACGGTCTCAAATTTTCCTCTGTTCCTGCAGTTAATACCCAAGATACTATTTTGGTCAAAGGGCAGAGTGGCTCATTAAACCGGAGTTGCAAATGGCTTTTTACACAACGAATGAATTCAAGGGTGGTTTAAAAATTATTCTTGACGGAGATCCTTACACAATCGTAGAAAACGAGTTTGTTAAGCCCGGGAAGGGACAGGCGTTTAGCAGGGTAAAAGTGAGAAACCTGGTCACGGGAAGGGTTATCGAGAAAACCTTCAAGTCAGGGGATTCGGTTGAAGCGGCCGACGTCTTTGAAACCGATGCTCAGTACCTTTACTCCGATGGTGAGTTTTGGCATTTTATGAACCACGAAACCTATGAGCAATATGCATGCTCGGAAACTGCTATGACTGACGCTGTAAAGTGGATAAAGGAAGAGGATATATGTCACTTGATACTTTTTAACGGCGAACCACTGGGCGTCCAACCTCCCAATTTTACCGAGCTTAGAATTTCTGAAACAGACCCGGGCCTCAGAGGTGACACCTCCGGAAGTGGCGGTAAGCCCGCGACATTGGAGACAGGCGCGGTTGTCCGGGTACCCTTGTTTGTACAACAAAACGAAATCGTCAAGGTTGATACCAGAACAGGTGAATACGTTTCCAGAGTTAAATCCTGACCAAATTACTGTGACCCAATTACTTCTGCCAAAGTATGTAGTACCGGTCATTCCAAGAGGAACTGTACTCGAAGACTTCGCAGTTGCAATTACTGATGGTCGAATAGACAAGGTAGGTCCGCGTGATCTTTTGTGCCAGCAAATGTCTCAGGCTGAACGTATAGACCTCAAATCCCATGTGCTAATGCCGGGATTGATCAATATGCATACTCATTCGCCGATGACACTATTGCGTGGCTATGCAGATGACCTTCGGCTTGATACCTGGTTAAACGAACACATTTGGCCGGCAGAACAACGTTGGGCTGACAGTGAATTTGTAAGGGATGGAACGGAGTTGGCCATCGCGGAAATGATCCACGGCGGAACTACCTGCTTTAATGAGAACTATTTTTATCCGGATCAAATTGCCGGTGTAGTAAAAAAGTCGGGCATGCGTGCCTGTATCGGTATACCTGTTATAGATTTCGCAACCAGCTGGGCAGCCACCTTTGATGAATATCTGCAAAAGGGCATGGAAGTTCGTTCCAGATTCGCTGACTGTGATGAATTAAATTTTTCAATAGCACCACATTCCATGTATTCGGTATCAGATTCAATGTTAGAACGGATCGCAGATATATCTCTCAATGAAAAAATGACTGTGCATTTGCACCTCCTTGAAATTGAATGGGAAATCGAAAACTCACTGCTGCAACATGGTATGAGGCCATTGCATCGGGCTAAGCAGCTTGGATTATTGAATAGCAGGCTCAATGCCGTACATATGGCTCATCTGGACGATGAAGACATTGCTTTGCTGGCAGAGAATGAAGTGAACGTTGTTCATTGTCCACAATCGAATTTTAAGCTCAGCAGTGGGATGTGCCGCTTGGCTGATCTGGTAACATCCGGGGTCAATGTAAGTGTGGGGACTGATGGCGCGGCGAGTAATAATGATCTTGATTTGCTGGACGAGTTACGCACTGCTGCATTACTGGCAAAAGGACTTTCTGGAGATCCCACAGTTATTGATTCTGAATTTGCCCTCGAACTAATCACAATTAATGCTGCAAAATCATTGGGTGTTGAATCCGAACTTGGCAGTATTGAAGAAGGCAAAATTGCTGATCTATGTGCTCTTGATCTGGCGCATCCCAGAACTCAGCCAATGCATAATATTTTTTCGCAGATTGTGTACGCCGCTGCGAGCAGCCAGATGACAGATGTCTGGGTAGCCGGACGCCGTTTGATGGCAAATAAGAAACTGACCTCATTGGATGAAGAAGAAATTTTGTGCAAAGCCGAAAATTGGGCAAAACGTATGCAATCCAAACCTGGTAATGGAACGTAAAGTTGTTATGAATTCTCAATCCGCAAATATTGACCCAACAGAAAGAAGCCATTTTGACGAGCTTGCTGCCAGTTGGTGGGATCCTGATGGTGAATCCAAACCACTTCATGAGCTTAATCCTGCTCGTCTGAGATTCATTAAGGAACGTGTTGGCCTTACAAGTTCAATGGTGGTGGATATTGGATGCGGCGGTGGCATACTTTCAGAGTCCATGGCGATTCAGGGTGCACATGTAAGCGGAATCGATATCGCTACAAAGGCACTTGATGTTGCCCGTCTTCACATGGAAGAGTCAGGAGTAAAGGTCAATTACTTGGAGGCCACTGCAGAAGGTTATGCCAACAAATATTCAGATTCATATGATGTAGTTACTTGCATGGAGTTACTTGAGCATGTTCCGGATCCCTTATCAGTCGTCACTGCGTGTGCGACATTACTGAAACCGGGGGGGCATTGTTTTCTCAGCACTTTGAACCGCACACCAGAGGCCTTTGCTTTGGCGATAGTAGGTGCGGAACATATCGCAAAGTTGATACCCAAAGGAACTCATCGTTATGATCGTTTTATCAGGCCATCTGAGCTATCAGCCTGGTTGAGACTGGCTGGAATGGAAGTTAAAGAAATTTGTGGCCTACATTACAACCCATTGACTCGAACCGCCCGCTTAGGGGGGAATGTTAAGATTAATTACCTGGTACATGCAGTCAAAATCGGGCCAAACCAGTGATCAGGGCTGTTTTATTTGATCTTGATGGAACCTTACTGGATACAGCTCCTGATTTGATCGGATCGCTAAATTACCTGCGCGTATCAGAAGGGCTGTCAATCCTGCAGGAAGCTGACTACAAACACTGCGTTTCTCGCGGCGCACTTGGATTGATTTCTGCCGGAATGCCCGAATCCAGTAAGGAAGTCTATGAGCAACGCAAAACTGACTTTTTACGTCATTACGAGCAAAACATCTTCAAAAAAACCCGCCCGTTTAATGGTGTCGAAAATATGCTCGATGAATTGGACCGGCGTGCTATTCCCTGGGGCATTGTTACCAATAAAATGGAATATCTCACTTTTCCACTTTTAAAGGCCGCAAAAATTCTAAGTCGCGCCGCCTGTGTGATTTGCGGGGATACTTTACGCCAGAGCAAGCCTCATCCTGCTCCTGTGTTACTGGGCTGTGAAATCATCGGCTCAAACAGTAATCAAACCCTGATGGTTGGCGACGACTTGCGTGATATCCAGGCAGGGAATGCTGCTGGTACCAGTACTGCGCTGGCGACCTATGGATATCTGGATCCTGCAGTTGTTGTAGAAGATTTAACCGGCAGTTTCCTGCTTAGCCAACCATCTGATGTTCTCGAATTACTCGAATAATTCATCTCACGGGTTTGAGTGTCATTCAGGTTCGAAGCCAGCCTTATGAAGAGCCCATTAGAGTCTGATATTGATTACTTTGAAAACGTGGCCTGCATACCAGGCAGCATATTCTCTGTAAGTTATCGTTACTGCCGTCCTGAATTCCGCAATCATCTGGTATTGATTCGGGCATTGGTCAATGAAATCAGGTCAATAGCTTTTAAAGTCACTGAGCCGGAAGTGGCAATAATCAAGATTGCATGGTGGCGTAGTGAGTTGCTAACGGGTTCCTTAGAAAATTCTGAGCATCCATTGTTGCGTGGTATTCGAGATTGTGGAGTGTTAGAAGACATCGGCCTTGGTCATTTAGACGCCTATTTATCGGTCGTTTCAGATTTGGCATCAGGAGACCCGATCACGAGCCTTGAGCAACTTGTAACGTTTGCCAAGGAAATAGGGGGTGCAGAAACCTTGCTTGAGTGCGGGAAACACTGTCCGCCAGAATTCGTCAATGCAGTGAATGCGATCGGTCAAGCAGGCTTTCTGAACAGGTTGGTCCATGACTGGCACTGCAAACTGTGCTCTGAGAATTGGTGGGTACCACTGGATATTCAGGCGAAGTATGGAATTTCCATTGGTAAAGCAGAGAAAAACATTGAAATCGGTAATACACATTTGGCAATGGTGGAGATTTCGCAATTGGCATTAAATGCACAAACTGAAGGAATGCAAGTTTTAAGGCAGTTTTCTGAATATAAAAAATCAAATAGTGTGCACCATCTTATGATCTATGCCGTAGTTCTAAAAAAGCGCTTGTTGAGGCTCATACGAAGTCCCGGGTCAATTGGCTCCGGCCAACATCGACTGATGCGATTTGGAGTTGGAGAAAACATGGCAGCCTGGCGCCAGGCAATCCGGAACTGAGGAATGAAAAACGTTCAAGCCATCATATGCGAGGGATCATGCCATTGTGGGCACATCAAAATCGCCGTGAAAGTGCCCCTTAACGCAAAAGTCGCCCGGTGTAATTGTTCGATTTGCACGATGTCAGGCTACTTGCATTTGTTTGTTGAAAAGCATGATCTGGAGGTATTGCAAGGTGAAGAAAAATTGACCGATTATCGTTTTAATACCGGTGTGGCCAGACATTTGTTTTGCAGCGTGTGTGGAATAAAAACATTCTATGTGCCCAGATCACATCCGGAGGGTTTTAGCGTTAATCTGCGTTGTTTAGTCCTCGATGAAAAAATACAAATCAGCATCAAGGATTTCGACGGTCAGCATTGGAATAAAAACATTGATGGCTTGCTTCTGCAGGATTAATTCTCTTTATTCGAAATGATTTGTGGTCCCTTACCAGTGGTTTTTTCATAGACACCCTTTTCAACTTTTCGATACTGGGTGAAACCGTGTTTGGAAATGTTTTCTTCTTTAAGTGAAGGGGCAGGGCTCGCGAGATTGGCAGCAGTTATGATTTTTTTTACCGGCGCGAAACACTCAGGGCAATTGATTAATGGTTCTTCATCCATTTTCTGTAAATGATCGAAACCATTTTCACAGTGATCACATTCAGTCTTGCTTACGGGGTGATATTCGTAGATAGGCACTGCTTAATCCATGTGTATTATTCTGAACCTATTGTACAGCGCATTGAGTGTGTCAACAGTTCAGATCGCTGCAAACTGACTCTTGGATTTCAGATGGCACGCATGTTCAACAAGCACTATCCTTCGTTTTCTAAAGGGAATATTTTTAAATGGATCATACAAAAGTTTTGATCACCGGCGCGGCCGGTGGGTTGGGCACGGCATTGGCCACACAACTGGCACAAAAAGGTGCGAACCTGCTACTGCTGGACAAAAATGCACAAGGATTGAACAGTTTAAGCGATGACATTTGTGCGCTTGGATTGGAGGAACCCGGGATTTGTCAAATGAATTTGATGGAATGTGGGCCTAAAGAGCACGAAGGCCTTTTCGATATATTGCAAACCCAATATGAAGGATTGGACATCATTATTCATTGTGCCGCTGCATTTCCAGGGCTGCAACCTCTTGACCAGTTACCACTGTCGCAATGGCAGGAATGCCTGCAGGTCAATGTCACCTCGGTCTGGTTATCTACCATGACCTGCTTACCGCTGCTAAAAGCCAGCTCAAATGGCAGAGTGGTTTTGATTCATGAAAGTACGCAGATAACCGCCGCCGCGTATTGGGGCGCGTACGCCGTTAGTAAGGCCGCGTTGCGAAGTTTCTCGCATATATTGGAAGAGGAGCTTCAAAATACGGGAGTTCAGGTATTGAACTGTTTTCCCGAAGGTATGCGGACCGCATTACGCGCCAGCGCGTATCATGGAGAGGACCCTCTATCAATTCAGGATCCGGCGCTTGTGGCTGCAAAGATTATCAATGAGATAGAAAATTCATTTCAAAACCAGCCTGCTTAAAACCTGAAATATAAAGTCAGGCTAAATTGCGATTCTGGCCTCGTTCATGTCAGCACTTCGGGCTGACTCAACGCCGATCATTGCTAATTTGGTTTCCACCCCCCATCGGTACCCTCCCATGGTCCCCATGCTGGTAATAACCCGATGACAGGGAATCAACCATGAAACCGGATTTCGCCCAATTGCTGTTCCTATTGCACGACTGGCACCGGGTTTCCCAATATGTTGGGCGATTTGACCATAGGAACAATGTGCCGAAGGCGGTATTTTTAGCAGTGCCTCCCAAACTTTAAGCTGGAATGGGCTGCCTCTAAGCCATACTTTGATTGGTGAAGCTTTAGGGTTGTCGAAAATATCATTTAGTAAATCTTGGGCGAATTTCGACTCCTCACGTAAAATAACTGATGGCCACTGATCCTTTAAGCTTTCGAATGTATTTACTTGCCCATGCTGATGACAAAACCCAAGGAAGTTCACTCCTCGATCTGTCCACGCAATCAGAGCCGTACCGAATGGGGTCTCACCAACACCGAAGTTCATACTTAAGCCCTGACCGGATGCACGCATTTGCCCTGGAGTTACCGCTTCAGTCGTAACCAGAAGGTCGTGAAGCCTTCCAGGACCTGACATGCCAATATCAATC
>JBLHGQ010000075.1:0-13916 GCA_047614505.1 Rhodothermales bacterium
GACGGCCATTTGCATCATGCTGGCAGAAAAACACCCGGAAGCGGCATTGATTCCTGCTGATCCTGCCCAACGCTCCTCATTTTGGCAGGCAGTATTGCTTGCATCGAGCACGCTTGAAACGCCAACCGTGAATTATTTTCTCGCTTCTCGGGGAGTTGTTGATGAAAGGTGGCGTGAACTCGCAGGTGAAGGATTGAAAGCCAGGCTGGAAACCTTTGCGGCAAGTGTGCCCAGCAAGGGTTATCTGTGTGGATCATTCTCAATTGCAGATATTTGTGCCGCCTACGTGCTTCGAGTGGCAGTTCAAGCTGGTCTTTTGCCATGCGAAGGAGTGCTGGCGGATTACTTTAACCGGCTAAAAGCCCGGCCCGCTGCACTGGAGTCGCGAATTTTTGACTCTTTGCGCTCCTGAAAATTAGTCAGGATCTGCACCTTTTCTGAATGCAGAGACATGGATGGAATTCCATTTGCAGGTTTTGCGCCGGTGGCTATTAACTAACTCCTTCATTGGAATGTCTGTTTCCGCTTGTAAACGGCCTCATTCAGGTTGATAGATTTACCGGCATGAAACGCCGGCTTTCGGCCAATAGCGGACCCTTTGGAGACCCAAATTCACTATTCAGAATTGTCGCTTTACGGCCAGGAGCAGATATTCCGGCTACCTTGGACTAGACTGAAATAAATCACTGCTTTTACCCGAAAGCAGACAGTTGCTAGCTGCGACAACTAGCGTCCTTAAGAAGTTAATCAATAATGGGAGAATGCTGATGCCACGTATAACAAAAATCGCCGCCGCAGGATTTATAGGCGCTATCGGTCTGCTTTTCTTTTTGGATAATCTATTCAACTTGGAACCCGCGTATTCTGTAGTTTCGTTTGTCATCTCGGGAGCCGAACAGCCCTACTATAAAATCCTGGGGCCCGTAGTTACCTCAAACTGGCTTACTTGGTTGGCATTGTTCACGATCATGACGGGGGAGCTCACGGTCGGAATTCTTGGTTTTCTAGGTGCATTCCAAATGATTCAGCAGCGTTCTGCTTCAGCGGATGCCTTCCATGCATCAAAATCCTACGCGATATTTGCTGGAGCATTAGGAATGCTCGTTTGGTACGGCTTTTTTGTAGTTCTTGGCGAAGCGTATTTTCACATGTGGCAAACCGAAGTCGGACTAGGGTCTGTTGAAGGAGCTTTCCGTTATGGCAGCGTCTGTGCAGTCCTGATGTTCTACATTAGCACTCGAAGCGACTAGCTTCTCTAGTATTTCAGCGTCTGCTTTCGGCCGAGGCTGTGTGATAACTCGATATCTGCCCTCAGTTAACTAATCAGGTTGCCTCAGATGCCCTGTGTTTGGATTTAATCGGGTTTCATTTCAGTTTGAACGATAGGGTCGGAGGGTTTTTCGGGACTGAGAAAGAACTGTGAGGAACCTGATTAGCCTGTTTTTAAGGGTTAAACAGGGGCTATCTATGCCCTTATCGCCTCGATCAGGGTCTTTGTGCCAAAGATGTTCATCATTCGCTTCATGTTGTATGCCAACACGTGCAGACTCATCTCGGTACTCACCCGATCTAGCGTTTTGGTCAGGAAGTGGGTCGAACCCATCCAGGCTTTGAGTGTCCCGAACGGGTGTTCCACGGTGGCTCGGCGGATGCGCATCATGTCGGGACTACGATTCAGGCGAGCCTGAACTGCCTCCAGTACATGTTCGTGCTCCCAGCGCGTTACGCGTCGCTGCTTGCCTGAAGTACATTGCGCTTTCATGGCGCATTGCCCACAGCCGCTGGTCCAGTAACGATGCAGCGTCTTACCCTTTTCCTGTGTGGTCATATGCCGTACCAGGCGCTGTCCAGCCGGGCACTGGTACTCGTCATCTTGAGCGATGTAGTGGAAGTCTTCGCGGTCGAACTGGCCCTTGGCCCGATTGGGTGAGGTATTGGGCTTCGGCAGCTAAAACTGACTTGGCCTGCTTGGCCATGTTCGCCAGTTGCCGTCGGTCACTACCGCTGTTGGTAACCTCGTGTGCAACGATCAGGTGGTGCTTTGTATCCACTGCAGTTTGTACGTTGTAACCAACGATACCAGTACCCCGGGTCTTTATTGAGCGGGCATCCGGATCAGTCAGCGAGACCTGCTGGTCCGGTGCTTTAAGCATCCGGGCTTCGAGCTTTTTTAGGCGTGCCATCTCCTTGCGCATCGCTGCGATCTTGTCTTCCAGTGTCCGGCTCTTGTCTTCGGCAGGTTCTGCCTGATCCGCAGCAGCCAACTGTTCCAGGTAACGATCAATACTGGCATCCACTTCGGCTAACCGCCGCTTCATCTTGGCCCGCGTGAAGTTACGATCACGGCTGTTCACTGCCTTGAACTTACTACCATCAATGGCCACGAAGGCATTGGCGAACAGGTTGAGCTTGCGACACAGCATCACGAACTCTCGACATACAAGGCGGATGGCTACGCCATTATCCTTGCGAAAGTCTGCGATGGTCTTGAAGTCGGGTGCCAAGCGACCAGTCAGCTACATCAGTTCAACATTTCGTTGTGCTTCGATTTCCAGCCGGCGGCTCGATTGCACCCTGTTGAGGTAACCGTATACAAACAGCTTGAGCATGGTTGATGGATGGTAGGCCGGGCGTCCCGTATCGTTGGGCTGGGTCTTAAAGCCCAGACCGGATAAATCCAGATCATCCAGAAAAACATCGATCACGCGAACCGCGCTGGCTTCTGCAACATAATCATCTAATCGTTCGGGAAATAAGGTGGCTTGAGAGCGGTCCTCGCCTTGAATAAATCCACTCATTCTATGAGTCCTTCAGCGGGTGAGTATGATTATATCGTGAGTGGAGTTTTCACACAGCCTCGGCCAAAAGCGGAAGTTAAAACTCGCCTAATTTCTTCTACAAAAAGGGTCGGCTAACGGCCAATGGCGGATATTCCAGCGGGTAGAAACGAGAGTATTTAGTGAACTTGTAGAGTTCAAATACTTCCACTGATACCTGCGCGAATTCCGAAAAATGTGTTTTATATTTCCTGTCCTCGAATAGTCCTCTTCATGGGTCGTTGCTTGTTAGCCAAGCTCAGGTCTTTCGCTAGCGATACCGAGTGCTGCTTCGAGCACACGGCCGACGGTAACTAATTTCCCTTCCTCGAAGAGGTTGCTCCACAAAGTGACCGAGCGCGGAATTCGGTGCAGTGTCTTGTCTGCATCGTTTTCCGGGTGATTGAACAGGGATCGCGGCGTGATTTCCTCATATCCTGCGCGCATAGTGAGGCAGGGTTGCCCTGTGAAATTCGTCAGGCTCATCATGGGGTTGTTGAAGCTCGGGCCGAAGACAACATCGACCTGTGAGAAGAATTCATGCGTGTCCTGCATCACCTTTCTGCGGAGTCTGTCCCCCTGTATGAAATCAACGGCGGAGAAATAACGTGCCTGCCGAAAACTGTTAGGCCATGCGTTATCAATTTGCCGTCGTAAGAGGTCATCGCGCCCGGACAAAGTCAGCTCTTCAAACGCAGCCGCAGACTCGACGTTTAGGGCACCCATGATTTCGCTAACGGGCAGTTCTGGTAGATGAACTTCCTGAACTGTAGCGCCAATATTCTTAATTGCTTCCAGTGCAGCGAGGTCGGTGACTTTGACGTTCTCACCTACAAACCAGCTCGGATCGTAGCCGATCGTCAACTCACCAACGGATTGTTGACCATCGTAGGTAAATCCCATATCTATCGATCCCGCGTCGAATTCGTCAAAGCCGTTCAGGACACTGAGAACCATCGCAGTGTCTTCGGTATAGCGACACAACGGACCAATCTTGTCGAGCGACCAACAAAGTGCCATGGCGCCAACACGAGAGACTCGGCCGAATGTTGGGCGCAGGCCTGCCAAACCGTTTCGATCAGCAGGTGAGACAATTGAACCAAGTGTTTCAGTGCCGATTCCGAACGAACAAAGGCCTGCGGCCGTTGCTGACCCTGATCCAGCTGAAGAACCGGATGATCCTTCCTTGGGATTCCACGGATTACGGGTTTCACCACCAAACCAGACCTCGCCCCAGGCGAGCGCGCCGAGCGTGGTCTTTCCAAGCATGACAGCCCCAGCTTCCCGTAAACGCCTGACAACAGCTCCGTCACTTTCTGCAACCCGGTCCTTGAAAGGTTCTGCGCCCCAGGTTGTTTTTATATTTGCTGTATCGAGTAGATCTTTGACGCCATAGGGGATGCCATGCAACGGCCCTCGAACCTGACCAGTGGCTCGTTCACGATCGGCCTGGTCGGCTTGTTCCCGGGCAAGATTAGCCGTTACGGTGACAAAACACTCAAGCAAGCTGCCATAGCGTTCAATCCGTTCGAGGTAGATATCAGTCAGTTCACGACTCGAAAGTTGCCCTGTCGTCATCCAGTGGGCCTGCTGCTTGACGGATGCAAATGCAATGCTTTCTGAGTCACTGGGAATCGCTGCAAATTCCTCTGGGTACAAGGTGAGCGAATTGTCCTGATCAACATAACTGATGCCGGGCAATCGCGGATCAAAACTCGTTGCTGGTTGCAGCGTGATCGGAATGTCCTGATTGCGCCGGTCGCCTAGTGACTTGATCTGCTGAGCGAAAAAACCGTCTTCGTTTTTTTCTACTGCTCCGCCGAGAATTTGCCGGCGTTCTGTTTCCGAGAATTTCAGGCCAAAGAGTTTCTCTGCCTCAGCAAGCGTACGCTCAGTAATACGTTCGTCGTATCCCGCCCATAAATCGGCTGAATTGACGTCTTTTACATCGCCGACAGTTGCGCAGGCGGAAAGGGCAGCGGCTCCTCCACCCGCCAGTGCAGCGGCGAGAACTCTGCGCCGGCTGAGGAGTACAGGATCGATATTTTTCATGGTCAGTCCCCAGACTGTTCAATAGAGCTTGGTCAAGCTTTGGCCGCAACCCGCAAAGATTTGCCAGATGGACCAGTTTAACACTCCATGGCAGGTGACTTCCGCCGCCATTTACACGACTCCGACCGATTCCAGCGATTACGGAACACTTGATTTCGATGTGACGGAAACAAACCAGTTTATTGAGTCGAAACAGCAAAAAGCGCTTTATAACTGGATGGTCAACTTTTGGCCGTAAAGCGACCCTTTCTATTAGAGGGATTTGCGTGAGATTTAACTTCCGCTAACGGCCAAAGGACTAAACCGCTACCGCGGTAATGGTGCCTGGGTTTGATATTGTCGATAAATTTGAGATCAGGGCCTGTCCTGTGTTGAGGTTGTTGTTACCACACACCAACCATCAACACAGGAGACAGACCCATGACTCATTCTAACCAATCCACCAGCCCATTGCGCCAACGAATGATCGACGACATGACGATGCGCAAGCTTAACCCCAAGACACAAGTCGGCTACCTGCGGGCCGTGATGAAGTTCGCCCGATTCTTCCGCCGTTCCCCCGATCTGGCGTCATCCGAGGATCTGCGCGCATTCCAGTTGCACCTGGTCGAACAAGGTGTTTCCAGCACCACCATCAACGCCACCCTGACCGGTCTGACGTTCTTCTTCGGCGTGACGCTGGATCGCCCTTCGGCGCTGAAGAAAATGAGCCGGGTGCGTCAACCGCAGAAGTTACCTCAGGTCCTCAGCGTCGATGAGGTGGCACGTTTGCTTGCCGGCTCAAGGAATCCCAAGCACCGGGCAGCCTTGGCGGTAGCCTATGGCGCCGGCTTACGCGCCAGCGAAGTCGTACATCTCAAGATGACCGACATCAATAGTGAGCGCATGATCTTGCGGGTCAATCAAGGCAAGGGGCAGCGTGACCGCTACGCCATGCTGTCACCGTCACTGCTGGAGATTCTACGAGCCTGGTGGCGGCAAGGCCATGCCCAGGGCAAGATGCTGCAAGGCGGCTGGTTGTTCCCGGGACGTAATCCCGTCAACCCGCTATCGACCCGGCAACTCAATCACGTCTGTCACCTCGCCGCGCGAGTTGCCGGTCTCGACAAACGGATCTCCATGCACACCCTGCGACACAGCTTTGCCACTCACCTGTTGGAGAATAAAGTCGATATCCGTGTGATCCAGGTGCTGTTGGGTCACCGCAAGCTGGAGACCACTGCGCGCTATAGCCATGTGGCAACACGCATGCTCGGCGAGGTCACCAGTCCGCTGGAACAACTGGCGCTGCCACCCACCTGAGCGGGGTCTTGCCTGTCCTGGAGGTCGCGGATATCTTCCGCGACCATGGAGCGGCGTGGCGTGATGCCCGTGGCGGGCATCTGAGCCTCGGCCAGTTGAAAGTGATGTCAGCCATTGAGCGCTGTCGAAGTGCCGCGCTCGGTGGTCACATGCTGTGCTGTGAAAGCTGTGCACAGGTCCAGATCGCCTATAACTCCTGCCGTAACCGGCACTGTCCGAAGTGCCAGGGCAGCGCCGCCCGGCGCTGGCTGGAAAACCGCCAGGCTGACCTGTTGCCGGTGGATTACTACCATGTCGTGTTCACGCTGCCCGCACCGATCAGTGACATCGCTTATCAGAACAAGGCCGTGATCTACAACCTGCTGTTCAAGACTGCGGCCGAGACCTTGCTCACCATCGCTGCCGATCCGAAGCGTCTGGGTGCTCGTCTGGGCATTACCGCCGTGTTGCATACCTGGGGCTCGGCCCTGACCCACCATCCGCACCTCCATTGCATCGTACCCGGCGGTGGTCTGTCCCTGGATGGTCAACGCTGGGTCGCCTGCAAGTCAGGCTTCTTCTTACCGGTGCGGGTGCTCTCGCGACTGTTTAGACGTCTGTTCCTTGAAAAGCTCAGCGCCGCTCATCATGCCGGTCTACTGCAGTTCTTCGGCCAGCACCAGAACCTCGACGATGCCGGAGACTTTGCCAACTACCTCTCACCACTACGCACCATCGACTGGGTCGTCTATGCCAAGCGACCGTTCGCCGGTCCCGAGGCCGTGCTCGCTTACCTGTCTCGCTACACCCATCGGGTGGCAATCGCCAACAGCCGTTTGATCACCTGTGATGAACAGGGTGTCACCTTCAAGTGGAAAGACTATCGTGCCAAACAACGTGATCGCCACAAGACCATGACCCTGACCACGGATGAGTTCATTCGGCGTTTTCTCCTGCATGTCCTTCCCAGTGGCTTCCACCGCATACGCCACTACGGATTGTTTGCCAACCACTGCCGGGTCAGACAGGTGCAACGACTGCGTGAACTCCTCGGCGACGACAACCTCGCGCCAGCAACAGACGTCGTTGAGAAAAATCTACCGACAGCCACCTACACCTGCCAGGACTGTGGTGCAGTCATGTTCATTATCGAGACCTTCGAAAAACAAATGCCGCGGGCGCCGCCGGCTTCCTCATGATCGACTTTTTACTTACAGGGCACCTTTACTGTCGGTTTTGCACCGGCAGCGCTGGGCTATTGCGCCAAGCAGGAAATACACCAGCAAACAGTCCTCAGCAATCATCAAAACTGACCGACACGCCGAAGGTAACTTGTCGAATCAAGATGCTCAACTCTAAAAATCACCGTCTCGACCAGACGATACCCAACAGCTACTCTTCAAATCCCCATAGCTCAATGAAAACCACCCGGCACCATCGGCTTCGACCCCGCGGTTTCCTCCCCTGAGTATTATCTGACGCCTGCCCCAGACACCGAGGTAATCGGCAAGCCTTTGCTCGCTGGCAGGTATCTGATAATCCTTAACAGAAGCCGAGATCAAAACTGTAAGTTTCCCGCGGTATCCGCAATTCCTAACTTACGGACTCCCGTGTACGTAAACCTAGCATTGTGGGAAGGTTCCTGTTGATCACTGTTGCGCCAACGAGGACCACTGCAGTTGTGGCAATGCCAACTGACCAGCCGAAATCGAAGTTCAGATACCTCGTGGATGTTTCTGACACTGCTGCTGCCAGCAGCCCAACGTATGACCAGCTCATCCAGTAAGCGTGCGTGATTTTCCAGTAGCGGGCCGGACTGCGGCGCCAGGCAGCGCTGACTCCAATCAATACCGAAACCAAACTAAAAATTGCCGCAACGTGAAAGGGTCCAAAGTGGCCCCATAAGTCATAAATCAAAAGGGCACTGAGATTGACTATCAGCATGCTGGCCAGATAAAGGCGTCCACACCAACGGTGAAATACCGTACCTTTGTTTCGGAACACGACTATCGCTCCAGTGACCATCGCCAACAAAGCGGTATAAAAATGCCCATGCCCCAACCAATCCATGGGAGTAATTTGACATTTCAGACTGTTGCTAACAAGTGTAATTAGTCAGTGATGAAACCTTATTGTGCTCAATGATTTATTCACGCTTTGGCGTCACAAGACGTTTGAAGAAATCAGATACCGTCAACTGAGATAAATCCCTGAACTCCCCGGCATCGAAAAATGACCCGTCACAACTGGAACATGTCTCATACCAGATATGCTTTTGAGTCGGATCTACCTTGCGAATCATGGTGCCGCCACATCGGGGGCAAGGGTAACTGTCCAAAACGTTGTACTTTTCACCATCGGCTTCATCGCCGGTATCGATCAGCAAGGCGGTTTCCTTGTCTTTAAGTAACTGGACTTCGCCTTCGTCAAACCAGATGCCTTTACAGGTTTCGCAGCGGTCTATTTCAACGCCATCAACCTCAATTTGTTCCATATCTGCGCGGCATTTCGGGCAACGCATGGCACCTGAAAAAAACATGCCGCTTCCGTCGCCGGTGGTTCCCATGGTGTATCGGGGCTTTGCTTTTCGGCCGCTTGTTGCGTTCTCACTGGCGTCGTGTCGGTGCAGAAACAACATCACGAGCATGCCGGCGACAAGCACACTGAGAATCATATAAATATCGGTGTAGCCATTACCTTCAGAAACCATACCGAAAATTTTGGACCCGAGAGAATGGCCAAGGTTGGCAACCGACATATAGATGGCAAACTGGGTTGCCGAACAGGTGCGGGAGCAAATGGTCATTGCCAGCGCCAGAACGCAAACCATCACAACCGGTATCATCATTATCCAGATAGAAAGCATCACCCGTACATAGGTTGTATCGGTCCAGAGAAACTGCGTTTGTGCAATTAACAGGGCGTGTAGTCCGACCAGTGCAGACGTCAGAATCAACATTCGCTTCGCGCCGAAGCGGTCAATTGCCGGGCCTAAAGATAGCGCCACCACCGCACCGACCAGGCCCATCATGGCTACCAGTGAAGACCATTGAGGTGTTGTAAAGCCGAAAACCTGAATTGCAGCGATTGGCATCAGGGCGCCTCCGAAACCGGAAACGAGCCCTTCGAACAGCATGATCAGCATCACGGTGATGCTGGCGCGCTTCCACAGAACTTGATTAATGCCTTTGAATACCGACTTGAAAGTACTGCCATCCCGATGTCTGGTTTTTGCTTCACCTTCGGTCCAGGGTAATTTGCGTTCACCTTTGCGCTCGATCGTGAAAATAAACAAAATCAGAATGATAAAAGCGACCGAGGATGCTGTTATAGCCGTGACCTTCATGCCGTAATTAGCAATCAGCAAACCGGATGCTGCGGCAGTTGCACTCCAGCCAATTGCCTTTCCAAAACTCATAGATGCGTTTAATCGGCCTTGTTCATTAACCGGAGTGACATCAATTGACATACCGTCAACAGCAACGTCCTGGGTTGCAGCAAAAATGTTGACCAGAACACCAAGCATCATTAAAAGCCCAATCTGCTCGGCCGGGTTTTCAATGAGCATGAGAAACAGCAGGGACACTGACAGGCCGGCCTGAGCACCCAGAACCCATGGCCGACGTCTGCCCATCGGCAAGTACTCAAAGCGATCCATGAAGGGGCCGGTAACCAGCTTGAAAACCCAGGGCAAAATGATGACCGCAAGGTAAGAGGCGATATCCGAGGCACTGACCCCCTGGCTGGCCAGCCATGCAGGTATCGTAATGGCCATAAGACCCTGCGGTATGCCTTGAGCGAAATACATCATTGCGCCGGTCGCATAACGTGCGCGTGAGCTATCGTTCAGTATGAAAGTCGCCGCCATTTTATTTTCTCTTCTCGATTGAGCGAGAGCAGATAATAGCGAATTTTTATCCGCACGGCATTTGTAGAATTACTAGACCTGCGTCAGGTTCTTTAGGGCAGTGCCGTCCAGCCTGAATTGAAGCCATTCACCTAGCGGGCGGGCGCCTATGTTTTTGTAAAAGTCGATGGCGGGATCGTTCCAATCCAATACAGACCAGTCCAGACGTCCCCAACCACGCTGAATGACCAATGAGGCAAGATGTATCAGCAATGATTTGCCAATGCCCTTGCCACGAAACTCAGGTCGTACAAACAGGTCTTCCAGGTAGATGCCCGGCAAGCTCAAAAAGGTTGAATAGTTACTAAAGAACAGTGCAAATCCGGTTGGCTGACCATCCCACTCCGCTATGACAACGTTGGCATAAGGGCGGTCACCAAACAGGGTTTCTTCCAGTTGTGGAATTTTTGCTACGACCTCATGGGCAAGCTTTTCATAATCTGCGAGTTCATTGATGAACGCGAGGATCAGAGCTGCGTCAGATTTCTGGGCAGGTCGAATTTGTAATTGTGGGGCGGGCATATTCTTCTCCTTACAGAAGAAAAATAGTGCCCGCTTAATTAGTCAGGTGCAATACCGACGGATAAAGACCTCGATACTTAAGCGTAACGATCGTAGCGATCATAACGATCATTTCTGTAACGCTTTGATGACGGCCGGTCAAAAAGTGCTGCATCGATAATTGACCAGAGGTGAATTACCCAGCCCAGTAATATTAGCCACAACACCCATGTCATTACGAACATGAAACCACCCAACAGTAGTCGACCCTGCAGTAATTGCCCAAAACCGGGTATAAAGAAGCTGGCCAAACCTGCAATGACATTTCCGGCGGATCCGCGACCCATCTCATTCTCCTGAATATGAAACATACTATATAAGATGCATGTTTCGTGCCATATATCAGTAAAAATGTGACAATCGTATCTATTTGAATTTAATCAAATTAATTGGCTGATCATTTGAAACGCTAACTCGCCGAAGTGGCGAAAAGTACCAAGCATAGGCAAATATAGAGAAACTAGCGCTTGCGACGACCACCGCCACTGCATTTATAGAACATTTGCACTGGTTCAAGATGAGGATTGGACGGGTCCCATGGAGCTTGCCTTCCGCACAGCGTATGACCGGTAATAGTTCGCATAACCACCATCATTGTGCCATCGGGTAACTTCCATTCATCCAATGTTTCGGTTTCGATTGGCGCAAAATGTTTCTCAAAAACCGTCGGATTATATGCCAGCACCGGCTCGGCCAGATTGGCCGGCAAGGGCCTGTAGTTGGCAACTCCAAGGGTAAGAACTTCCGGCTCAGCATTAAGCAGATCCGTGTGTTCAAACTGTTCAATAAGCTCGTTGGTGGTAATTACTACCCGGGCAGGAGTGTTGATTTGCTGAATTGGCGCCTCAGGTGGTTGTGGTGGCTCGTTGCTTTCGGAAATGACAGATGCTTCACGCAGGATCTCAAGGGGCTCAGTCGAGGTGTCTTGCAATGGTGGTTGCCTCATCACTGGCGGAATTACGACGATCTCTAATTTAATGACTTTCGGTGGTTCAGGAGGTTTGGGTTGGCGGAAAGGAATCATAAGTAAGGACAAGTGAAGCGCAACAGCCAGTATGCCAAACAGGAAGAAGCGTAAGTTCTTTCCTTTTCGTCCAACAATTTGTTTCCGCTGCAAACTTACAAAAATCTGACTCATGGACAGCAATTATCCGGAATACAGCTTAAATTGATGTTAACGGGAAGTTAGCAGAATTTTCACAGCGCCCTTAACAGTCTTCAACGCTATAATGGCAGGCCGAAATCACCAACAACGCAGGGCCTAACAATTATGAGTTATCAGCATATCCGCATTCCAGAAGGCGGGGACAAAATTACGATCGAAGACAAAAAGCTCAAAGTAAGTAATCAACCAATTCTCGGGATCATAGAAGGTGACGGAATTGGTCCCGACATTACCAGAGCAGCTTTGAGAATCTGGGACTCAGCAGTTGAGAAGGCCTACGGTGGTAGTCGAAAAGTGCATTGGGCAGAATTGTACCTGGGCGAAAAAGCAGCTGGAATTTATGACGGTGATTACTTCCCCGCAGAAACATTGGCGGCAATTCAGGACTTGATTGTGGCCATTAAAGGCCCTTTGACAACGCCCGTCGGTGGCGGATTCAGGTCTTTGAACGTGTCCCTGAGACAGGAACTGGACCTCTACGCCTGTGTGCGACCGGTGACATATTTCGATGGTGTGCCTTCTCCAATGAAGCACCCGGAGGACGTGGATGTGGTCTTGTTCCGTGAAAATACGGAGGATGTTTATGCTGGCATTGAGTATGCATCCGGCACGCCTGAAAACGAGAAGCTGGCCAAATTTCTACGCGAAGAAATGGGCGCCAAATTCTTTGAGGGCGCTGGTCTGGGTATCAAGCCAATCTCTGCATTTGCTACTAAGCGTCTTGTTCGCAAGGCCATCCAATTTGCAATTGATCATGGCAGAGAGAGCGTCACCCTGGTGCATAAGGGTAATATCCAGAAGTTTACAGAAGGTGCGTTCCGCAATTGGGGTTACGAGTTGGCAGCAGAGGAATTTGCTGACCAGACCATAACCGAGGCAGATGTTTGGGAACACCACGGAGGCAAGTGCCCGCAGGGCAAGGTGATGATCAACGACCGTATCGCTGACATCATGTTCCAGCTAATGCAGTTGCGTCCAGCTGAGTTCACTGTGATTGCCACTTCAAACCTGAATGGTGACTATTTGTCAGACTCTATGGCTGCTGAAGTTGGTGGTATGGGCATTGCGCCGGGTGCCAACATGGCAGACCACGTTGCCGTTTTTGAAGCCACTCACGGCACAGCACCAAAGTACGCCAATCTGGACAAGGTCAACCCGAGTTCACTGATGTTCTCCGGTTGCATGATGTTCGATTACATTGGCTGGGGTGAAGTTTCCGCGCTAATCGCTCAGGCATTTGAAAAAACCATCGCGCAGAAAATAGTTACATATGATTTCGCCCGCCAGATGGACGGCGCAACTGAAGTGAAAACTTCCGGTTTCGCTGACGCGCTGATCGCCAACCTTTAGAGCAACATTATTTTGTCCGGCAGCAATACTGAGAAGGCCGGGCTGTTTTCTGAAACAGCCCGCTGCCTCGCGATTTGTGATCCAGAAGAAAAATGCCTGGCCACTGCCCGTCTGTGGCAACTCCTACAGGCCGGTGAAGTATTGTTTGATGAACATCATGTGGCAGCGGCATCAGTGGTATGTGGTAGGCCTGTAGAACCAAAGTTGGTTGAACCAGGCCAGGTTCCGCGTCGCCGGCTCGGCAGCCCTCAGGGCAGGGCAGCACTGGTGCATGCAATCGCACATATTGAATTTAATGCCATTAACCTTGCACTTGATGCTGCATGCCGGTTCAGGGGTATGCCTGAGAACTACTATTCAGATTGGCTTTCGGTTGCAGCAGACGAGGCGCGACACTTTGCAATGCTCAGAAGCCGATTGTGCGACCTGGGTCACCAATACGGCGATTTTACTGCTCACAATGGCTTGTGGGAAATGGCTGAAAAAACTGCAGATTCCTGTCTGAAAAGAATGGCACTGGTGCCCAGGGTGCTGGAAGCCAGGGGACTGGATGTTACCCCTGGAATGATCGATCGACTTGCGCAAGTTGGTGATCATGAAACCATTGCTATTCTGGAAGTCATTCTCGAGGAGGAAGTTCGGCATGTGGAAGTGGGTAGTCGATGGTTCCGTTATTGCTGTGAGCTGGAAGGTCTGCACCCGGGTACTACTTTTATCGACTTACTGTCAGAATTTTTCAGTGGCAGTATTCGCGGACCATTCAATATTCCAGCGCGTTTACGTG
>JBLHGQ010000076.1:0-13743 GCA_047614505.1 Rhodothermales bacterium
GATCCGGAACATCAGCATATTGAAGACCTGAAACGAAAGTCTTTCTTCCTTATGGCACAAGCTGATCCTCAATTGATTGAGTCACCAGAACTTCTCGATGAAGTGCTGTCCGCTTTCAAGGCGGCTGCACGGCTCAATCGCTTTATCACCGAATCCCTTGGTTTGCCTTTTTAGATGCCAGGCATACTCACTACACTGATTGTTTTTCTTGCATCCATTTTGATGACGATTGCCTGGATGTATAACCGCCTGGTGCGCCACAAAAATATTGTTAGCGAGGCATGGGCGGGAATCGATGTTCAGTTACAAAAAAGGCATGAATTAGTCCCCAATCTGGTAGCCACGGTTAAGGCTTATGTTGAGCATGAGTCAGGCGTGCATGAGTGGGTTAGCCACATACGCACCAGCAAAAGTGCCGGTGTATCCCAAACCTCCACGCAGGAATCCGCCCTGTCGCGTTCCTTGACCAGCCTGTTCGCGCTTGCTGAGGATTATCCTGATTTAAAAGCAAGTGAAGGTTTCCAGCAACTACACATTAGCTTGATTGAAATTGAAGACCACCTTCAATATGCCCGGCGTTATTACAACGGTGCTGTACGGGACAATAACAACGCGGTTGAAAGTTTTCCTTCAAATCTTATTGCTGGAATTTTCAATTTCTCCATTGCAGAATTCTTTGAAATTGAATTTTCAGCACAACGAGAAGCTCCTGAGGTCGAACTTTGGAAATAAAATAAACATGCGGCCTAATTTCAATAAATCATTCGTCCTATCTATCACTCTGTTTTTTTGCGGTTCAGCTTTAGCGCAGGAGCGGATTCTTTCCTACCACTCGGATATCACTGTCCGTCAGGACGCCAGCCTGATGGTCGCCGAAAACATCCGTGTACGGGCAGAAGGCGTCAATATTCGCCGTGGAATCTACCGTGATTTCCCAACCAGTTACAAGGACAGGCAAGGTAATCGCTACCGGGTTGAATTTCAGATCATTGAGGTCAAGCGAAATGGTTCACCGGAACCGTATTTCACTGAGAATCTTTCTAATGGTGTGCGCGTGTACATTGGCAACTCGCAGACCAACCTGACGCATGGTGAGCATGAGTACCGCTTGCTTTACCGTACCACACGGCAACTGGGATTTTTTGCTGATTTTGATGAACTTTACTGGAATGTCACGGGTAATGGATGGATGTTTTCCATTGATCAGGCCAGCGCACGGATTGAATTACCCGCCGATATTGCCTGGGACAGCCTTCGTTCCGATTTTTACACCGGTTTAAAAAGCGAGCGTGGCAAGGCAGCTGAGTTCAAGATTATCAGTTCACGGGTAGTGGAATTCAAAACCACCGAAGCCCTGCAACCCCGCCAGGGTTTAACCGTCGCACTTGGCTGGCCAAAGGGTATTGTGCACGAACCGACCTTTACCGAACGCGTCGAGTTTTTTCTGAAAGATAATGGCTCAGCGCTGGTTTTGTTAATTGGCCTGATCCTGCCATTTGGCTGGTACCTGCGATCCTGGCACAACTACGGAAGAGATCCGGTAAGAGGTATTATTATTCCGCGCTTTGAACCGCCCCGGAACCTGTCTGCTGCTGCTTGCCGGTATATCAGTGACATGGGCCTGAACAGCAAGGCATTTACGGCAGCTATCGTTAGCCTCGGCGTTAAGGGTTACCTGAAGATCGATGAGCAGGATAAGGATTATTCGCTTTACCGGGAAAAAGGGCCAAAACACGACACAGCCTCAGCCGGTGAAGCAGCCGTTTTGCAGGAACTGTTACCAGAAACCGATTCCTGGATTGAGCTTGATGATAAGAACTACCGGGAATTCCTGAGTGCCCGCAAAGCACTGAAAAAAGCGCTCAAAGCAGAACACCACGGCCGCTTATTCAAGCTCAATACGATTTATATGCTGCCGGCTGCTGTGATCAGTATCCTGGCAGTGGCATTCGCCATATCAAGAGAAGGTGGGCCACTGCCCTGGGTCATATTTATTATCCTGACCATCACTATGCACATAGTATTTCTTTTCCTTTTGCGCGCACCGACACCTGCCGGGCGGCTCGTGATGGACGAGGTTGAAGGTCTCAAGTTGTACCTCAATACCGCTGAACAGTTTCGTCTTGATCGTATGCGTTCGCCAGAGTTAACACCTGAGGTTTTTGAGATATTCCTGCCTTATGCATTCGCCCTTGGGGTCGAAAATAACTGGTGTGAACGGTTTGCACGCGAGTTTCCCAAAGAGATTGCGCAAGGCGGTAGATACAGCAACAGCTGGTACAGCGGAGACCGTAGTGGCTTGAACGGTCTGCACCATATTGGAAGCAACCTCAACAGTAGCCTCTCCTCCGCGATTTCTTCAGCTTCCTCTCCACCGGGTTCATCTTCCGGGTCTGGTGGTGGTGGCTCCTCCGGAGGCGGCGGAGGTGGCGGAGGTGGCGGAGGTTGGTAAAGACTTGATCTGAAGCCTATTACTGTATATATTTATAGTAATTGATTTGAGTACAAGCCATGAATGATAAACCACTAACAAAACGCCAGAACCAAGTTCTTATATTTATCTCTGAACATATTGATAATATTGGATTTCCACCTACCAGAAATGATTTATCCTTGCATTTTGGCTTTCGCTCTCCGAATGCCGCAGAGAGCCATTTACGTGCGCTGGAGAAGAAAGGTGTGATTCAGATTGAGCGGGGACGTTCACGCGGCATCACCCTCACTGCACTGTCCTCAGCCAGTCTGCCTGACAGTGCACATATGTCACTGCCACTGGTCGGACGTGTGGCGGCTGGCAGCCCGATCCTGGCACAGGAAAATATCGAACATACATATCGTATAGATCCGGATTTGTTTTCTCCACGCCCGCATTATTTTTTGCGCGTTGAGGGTATGAGCATGCGCGATGCCGGCATTCATGACCAGGATCTGCTGGCTGTACACCGTACACCCGATATCCGTAACGGTCAGATAGTAGTGGCCCGTATCGACGATGAGGTGACTGTCAAGCGTTTCAGGAAACAGGGTCACCGGGTCACCCTGCTTCCAGAAAACCCTGATTTTCAAGCAATCGAAGTCGATCTTCGCCACCAGGAATTTATGATCGAGGGCCTGGGTGTTGGTGTTGTCCGTAATCACCTGAATGGCTGATGACCATTGTTTTACCCGCAATGCCGGATGTATGGCGGGGCCACCAGATCAACCGCAATATCCCGGTACTGGCCAGCGGCCATGCCAGGCTGGACCGGCACCTGCCGGGCGGAGGCTGGCCACTGGGTGCATTGACCGAGTTATTGACTGAGACCTCCGGCAATGGTGAGTTCAGCCTGTTGCTTCCTACCCTGGCCATGATGACTTCGAAACGACGCTGGGTGATGCTGATCGACCCGCCCTGGGTGCCCTACCCGCCTGCCATGCATGGTCACGGGGTCGCCCTGGACCGGGTGATGCTGATCCGAACACGTACTGTTAAAGAGTCGTTGTGGGCCAGTGAGCAGGCGCTCAGGGGCGTACGGGGGGGTGCAGTACTGTTCTGGCAGGAAGATCCTGGTTTTGCCCGCTTAAGGCGCCTTCAACTGGCAGCCAAAGCAGGCCACAAGGCTGCATTCCTGTTCCGTCCCATGACAAGCTCGCAACAGGCTTCACCGGCTGCTTTGCGCTTACAGGTCAGAGCACATGAAGCCGACATCAATATCTCCATTCTGAAATGTCGGGGCAAGCGCACAAGCAAGCAAATTCGTATTCGACGCTCGCAACAATTGCCGGGGTTTGCCGCCCTGTCGAAAGCAATAGCAGAAAGCAAATCGCAGTCGCCAGCATCCCCGCCTTCCCGGCTGGAAGACCCCCATATTGAAAACCACACACACTAAATGGCTGGCACTGCAATTTCAAAACCTTGCCCTTGACCTGGTAAACCGGGGTCACGAACGATGCCACAACTTACCGGAACCGGCCGATCGAGATACACACGCAGAAGGGGAAGCCCTACAGCGGCTTGCGGCCTGGTGTTACCAGTATAGTAGTCAGGTCAGCATCATTTCCCACCGCGCCACACTGTTACTCGAGATTGGCGCAAGCCGGCAACTGTTCGGTGCAGCAGAGGAATTGACCAGCAAATTGAGCAGTGCACTATTGCAACTGGGATACCATACGCGCGCCGGTACTGCACCCACGCCTGAAGCTGCTCAGCTGGCTGCCAGACATGGCCTGCATATCACCCACAACAGTGACATTCAGCTGCAAATACAAAAATTGCCTCTGGAGAGTTTAGAACTTGAGCCGGCACAGGTACCGGCCCTGCTAAAAATGGGCTTCAGGACGATCGGTGAAGTCCTCAATCTCCCCCGTAAAGCACTAAGCAGACGCATCGGGCCTGCAGCAGTCGATTACCTCGATCGCCTGACCGGTTCCCGGCCGGATCCGCAACTCCCATGGAAGGCACCGGAGCATTTTGTAGCCGGTATGGATCTGGCCGCCGAAATTTCCACTAGCCAGGCCCTGTTGTTCCCGCTTAAACGGCTGGTTTCCGAGCTTTGTGGTGTTTTACGTGCCCACGACCGTGGCGTACAGGAGTTGAACATTTGCCTGCGCCTCGACCGCGGGGACGACGAGCAGATGCGCCTGGGCCTGCAACAGGCCACACGGGACGAATCTCACATCCTTTTATTACTGCGTGAACGACTGGAACGCTTACGCCTGCCCCGTCCTGTTCGCCATATCCAGCTACAAGCCGGCCAGTTACTGCCTTTCGATGCACAGCCAGAATCCCTGTTCAGGGATAATCCCGACCTTTCGGAACAACCGGTTCATCCCTTACTGGAGCGCTTGCGCGCGCGACTGGGTAACGATGCAGTAAGGGGCCTGCGAGGTATCGAAGATCATCGCCCCGAATATAGTTGGGCGGTTCGTGAACTGGATGAGCCAGCCGATTGCACTGCCATGCCACACCGGCCGATTTGGTTGTTTGCCAGCCCTCAACGCTGCCGGATCGACGAATACCAGGTGCTGGCCGGGCCCGAACGCATCGAAGCAGGCTGGTGGGATGGTCATGACTGCCGCCGGGATTACTTTGTCGTGCGCGATCGTAACGGCTGCACCTTATGGGCTTTTAGAGAATACAAGCCTGAACCCGGATGGTATTTGCAGGGCATGTTCGCCTGAGCCTGTGCCCGGACCGGCAATGAGGGTACTATTTACCTGTGAATAGTCTGGGTAAACTTTTCCTGAAGGGTTTGGCGGTAGTAATACCTGCGGTATTGACCGTTGCCATTCTTTGGTGGATGGCAACCGGTTCAGAACATCTGTTGGGCGGTCTGTTAACCCGCATCATGCCCGCTGGCTGGTACATACCCGGACTTGGACTGGCTTCAGCCATTGTCCTCATTGTTCTGGTTGGCTTGTTATCCCACATCCTGATACTCCAGAAGCTGTTTGAGTTCTGGGAGGCCGTTGTCAATCGCCTGCCTTTGGTGAAGACCATTTACACCGCCATCAAGGATTTTATGGCTTACTTCAGTCAGGGTGATCAGGGCCGCTTCAGTAAAGTTGTACTGGTTACAATACCGGGCCAGTCATTCCAGATGCTGGGCTTTGTCACCCGTGAAAATTTTGATGATATCCCCATCAACCCAGATTTACAGGATCCGGTTGCTGTGTACATGCCGATGAGTTACCAGATCGGTGGGTACACCCTTTACCTGTCCCGATCCTGCCTGACTCCTGTAAATATCCCTTTTCAGGACGCTATGCGGCTCGCTGTCACAGGCGGCGTTACCCAGCTCAACGACAAAGGCCATGACAATTAGCCACATACACCGGATATTTCCCATCGCAGCAAGCACGCTGCTACTGACGGCTTGTTCAGCTGCCCAGACTTATGAGAGTTTGCAGGGGCGTGAGCGAAATCTCTGCGCACAGGGGCCACAAGTACAGTACGAGGGATGTAAGGCGCGGGTTGCCATGAGCTATGAAGAATACAGTCGCCAGGAGGCTGAATCTGTAAAGCAGCCTGCCAAGCTGCGAAATGAGCCAATCAAGACTGATCAGGTAAAAAGATTTGTTGATGCTTTTAACGAGCAGGATGTTTCCGCCATGCTTGTTTTGACAACTCATGACGTACGCTGGATGAGCGTTAACGGTGATCAGGTTTCTGTTGAGACCAGTAGTTCCACCGAACTCAGACAGGCAATGCTGGACTATTTTCAAAGCAGACCCTCGAGCCTGTCTTTGTTACTCGATACTCAAGTCGACGGGCCTTTTGTAACGACACTGGAGCAGGCCGGCACCACGAGCCGACGCGGTCAATGTGCGACAGCGGTTTACGAATTCTCCGGTGATCTCATCAGGAATGTCTGGTATTACCCGGCACATGACTGCGAGGATATTGAATAATTATCACATTTTGAGAAAATACTGTATATATTTACAGTATGAACACTCCTGCCTACGCTGAACTCACATGCATCAGTAACTTCACTTTCCTGACCGGTGCATCACACCCGCAGGAACTGGTCGCCCGCGCTGCCGAGCTGGGTTACCGCGCCATTGCCATTAGCGATGAGTGTTCTCTGGCTGGCATTGTACGGGCATATGAAGAAGCCCAACGCTGTGCGGAACGTGGCCTGCCCATTGAACTCATTCCTGCTAGTTCATTCCGGCTGGAGAACGGATCACGTCTGGTTCTACTGCCCGAAGACCATACCGGTTACTCGCAGCTGTGCACCCTGATTACCCGCGGACGGCGAAATGCCAAAAAGGGCAGCTACCTGTTAGCAGATAGTACCTTTGAGCACGGCCTGGATCATTGTCTGGCCTTGTGGTTACCCCGCAGCGATGGCGGGGATGAAGATGATGTGCTCACAGGGCACAGGATCGCCGCGTATTTTCCGCAGCGCGCCTGGCTTGCTGTAACACTTGAACTTGGCCCGGATGACCCGGCGCGTCTGGCACGGCTTACTGCCACTGCCCACGCTACCGGTCTGCCTATGACTGCCTGTGGTGATGTACAGCTACATACCCGACCACGCCGGATGCTGCACAACGTGCTGGCGGCAATCCGCTGCGGTTGTAGCGTGGCTGAACTGGGTTACCGTGCCCTGCCCTCAGGCGAGCGTCATTTACGCAGCCTGCACCGTCTGCAGCAGCTTTATCCTGCGCAGCTTCTGAACAGGACTACGGAGATTGCAGAACGCTGCTGCTTCCGTATGAGCCAACTCCGTTACCAGTATCCGCACGAAATCGTTCCTGAAGGTACCAGCATGGCCCAACACCTTCGAGACCTCACCGAGGCCGGAATCCGGCAACGCTGGCCGAATGGCATCAGTATCGAACTACGTCAACAGATCGAGCATGAACTGGAACTGGTCGTCGATCTGAAGTATGAACCCTTCTTCCTGACCGTATACGACATCGTTCAGTTTGCCCGCAGCCAGGGCATTCTCTGCCAGGGGCGCGGTTCTGCAGCCAACTCAGCCGTTTGTTATTGCCTGGGTATCACCGAGGTAGACCCGGCCCGTATGAGCATGCTGTTTGAACGATTTATCTCTCGTGACCGCGACGAACCCCCTGATATTGATGTTGATTTCGAACATGAGCGCCGCGAAGAGGTAATCCAGTACATCTACCGCAAGTACGGTCGTGATCGTGCGGCGCTGGCTGCCACTGTTGTTACCTACCGCTCGCGCAGTGCCATTCGTGACACCGGCAAGGCCTTGGGATTCAGCCTTGGCGAGGTCGATCAGTTGGCACGCAATGTATCCTGGTGGGACGAGCCCGAAATACTCGCACAGCGCTTAAAGGAACAGGGCTTCGAACCGGAATCCCTGAAAGTCCAGCAATTGATCCACCTGGTTCAATCTCTGTGTCGATTTCCAAGGCATCTTTCCCAGCACGTTGGGGGCTTTGTGATCTCAGAGCATTCGCTGGCCAGCCTGGTGCCGGTGGAAAATGCTGCCATGCCCGACCGCACCATTATCCAGTGGGACAAAGATGATCTTGAGACTCTGGGCCTGCTGAAAGTAGATTGCCTGGCGCTGGGTATGCTGACGGCAATCCGTAAATGTCTCGACCTGATTAACCAGGAATGGAACCAGGAATGGGGTCAGGAATGGGGTCAGAGTCAAGTGCCAGAGTCATCGACTCTGGCACTTGACTCTGACCCCATAATAACACTGGCCGACATTCCGGCTGAAGACCCGGAAACCTATGCCATGATCCAGCAGGCTGACACCATCGGCGTATTTCAGATTGAATCACGCGCTCAAATGGCCATGCTGCCAAGGCTCAAGCCGGCCTGTTTCTATGACCTGGTTATCGAGGTAGCCATTGTCCGACCCGGGCCCATCCAGGGCAATATGGTACATCCCTACCTGCAACGCCGCCGCGGTCTCGAAAAAGTGAATTACCCCTCGCAGGACCTGCGCAAGGTACTGGAACGTACCCTGGGTGTGCCGATCTTTCAGGAGCAGGTGATGCAGATCGCCATGGTTGCCGCCGGTTTTTCCGGCTCAGAAGCGGATGTACTGCGCCGGTCGATGGCTGCCTGGGCAAGGCGTGGCGGTCTGGAACATATGCACCAGCGCCTGGTAACCGGCATGCGTGAACGTGGGTACCAGGAAGAATTTGCCGAGCAGATATTTAGTCAGATAAAGGGCTTTGGTGAGTACGGTTTCCCTGAGTCCCATGCAGCCAGTTTTGCGTTACTGGTATACATTTCCTGCTGGATGAAACGCCACCACCCTGCCGCCTTCACCTGCGCTCTGCTTAACTCACAACCCATGGGCTTCTATCAGCCATCACAACTGGTACAGGATGTACGTCGCCACGGTGTGAAAGTGTTGCCGGTGGATGTACGTTACAGCAACTGGGATTGCACCCTGGTCACCAGCGAGTCCGGCATACCGTCCATGCGTCTTGGTTTGCGTATGGTCAAGGGTTTGGGCAAAGCTGCCGGTGAACGTATCAAGGCGGCCCGTGCCGAGGAAACATTTCAAACGAACCAGGACCTGTGCGACCGTGCCGGACTGAACAAACGTGACTTGTCAGTACTGGCCGAAGCCAATGCTCTGCGAGGTATAGCCGGCCACCGCCACCGGGCGAAATGGGAAGCAGCAGCGGTCACAAAACAGGTCGATGATCTGTTGCGGAACATGGACACTGGCGACAGCTCCGAGTCAAAATCCATCGCTATCAGACCTCCATCGGATATAGACAACCTGAAAGCAGACTACGCCTCAACTGGCCTGACTCTGGGTAAACACCCCTTGGCTTTTATTCGTAACCAGTTACGCAAACGCCGGGTCAAACCCGCCAAAGACCTGCTCGGTCTGCCGCATGGCACCCGGGTTCGTGCCTGCGGCCTGATTACCATGCGCCAGCGGCCGATGACCGCGAACGGGACCATTTTCCTCACCCTGGAGGATGAGACGGGCTTCGTCAACGCTGTAATCTGGCCAAGATTATGGGAAGAACAGCGGGCCATCGTGCTGGGCGCATCATTAATCGCCATTGACGGTGTGATGGAGACTGATGGGGAGGTTTATCACCTGATTGCCAATCGTGTACACGATTTTGGTGATCTTGCAGAAGGACTCAAAACCAAGTCCCGGGATTTTTGCTGAAGCTATTGGCGGGACAAAAGAACCGCTATAATCGCCGATCTGTTTGAAGTCGTGGAAACCAAAGTATGCGAAAGCTGTTATTGAGTATTGGATTAATAACATTGTTTGCCTGTAATAACGCACCGGCACAGGGCAATGTCCAGTCAGGCGAAAGCAAAATAAACACCTGTAATGGATGTCACGGAATTCCCGGTTACAAAAACGCGTATCCCAATTACAAGGTTCCCAGATTGGCTGGACAAAACCCTGCTTATCTGATTGCTGCACTCAAGGCCTATGAATCCGGTGAGCGTAGCCACCCGACAATGCAGGCACAGGCACAAAGCCTTTCTCAACAGGATATTGAAGATATTGTTGCCAAAATAGACTCTCTGGAACTATCCGGAGGTACTCCCGAGAAGGTTCAAGATACGACGGCGCCAGCGAAAATACAGCTCTGTCAAAGCTGCCATGGTGCAGACGGGATGGGTATTGCTGAAAATTATCCAGTTCTGGCGGGTCAATACGCGAGTTATATTGCACGTGCACTAATGGACTATCGTAACGGTGACCGAAACAATGCCATTATGGGTGGATTTGCAGCGACTTTGACCGACCAGGATATTGAAGAACTCGCGGAATGGTATTCCAACATGGCCGGTCTAAGAGACCTTTCAAAAGGTCATTGATCGCCCTTCCTGGCTAACTTGATTTGTAGTATGGATTTTCACCACTGTCATGATCGGTGGCATCAAGCACTGCGGTTATTTCAGGGAAATGTCCTTTTAGTGACTTTTCAATTCCCTGCTTGAGGGTAACATCAGCCATTCCACAACCCTGACACCCACCTCCGAATCTCAAAACAATCTCCATCTCGCTGGTAATTTCTTCAAGTGCAACACGACCCCCGTGCGAAGCCAGCCCGGGGTTAATTTCGGTCTCAAGGATCCACGCAACACGATCAGCCAGATTGGCACTGTCATCCGGCATATTCCCCTTGATATTAGGTGCTTTGATAGAAAGCTGACCACCAGAGTGATCTTCTTCAAAGTCAATTGAAGCTTCAGTCAGCCAATCAGCGCTGTCCTGGGCGACGTACAAATTAAAGTCCGAAAACTCCACACCCTGGTCTGCGCTTTCATTTTCACCCTGCGGACAAAACTGTAGGTCGCAACTGGCACCCGGGGTCCCAGGGTCGATTACCCGAATTCTAAGCCCGAGGCCTGGTAAATCCTGCTGGTCAAGCAGGCGTTTGAAATATTTTTGTGCACTTCGACTAACTTCAATCACGTTTGAGATTCCATGTTTAAATCGGTTAACAATGCATTGGCGATTAATGGCAAAGAAATATCCAGCCGCCAATCCATTCCAGAATGGGTACCATCGAATTCTTCGAAATGGTGGCGAACCCCAAGTTTTTCCAGCTTGTTTGACAATTTTCGAGTACCAAATTGTATATTGTACTGATCCCTGCTGCCTACATCCAGATACAGAATCTTGAGATTTCGCAGTGCAACTACGTGCTGATCGACCATATTCAGAGGATCATGCGCCTGCCAGTTAGCCCAGCGCTCTTCATCAAGAGCACAAGTCTTCAGATCAAAAGGAAGACGTATATTCTCCGGATCAGATTCATCGGCATCGTAACTTGCCGCCATCGCAATGGTCATCAGTGTCGAATAATGAGCCTTGCCAGGGTTTTTGTTACGCCAAAACTGTTCCAGAAAACGAACAACATTCCCCTTACATTCATTTAGCATTGCAGCAGCAAGTGGAAATTCAGGACGATATACCAGGTCGAATCCAACATCGCCTGCATGAGAGGCTACGGCGCCCCAAAGTTTGGGGTAGCGCATAGCCAAAGACATCGCGCCATATCCACCCGATGACTTACCAAACGCACCGCGACCGGAAGCATCATCCACCACATTAAATTTCCGGGACACCAATGGCAATAGTTCATTATTCAGATAGTCGGCATAAGGCCCAACAGACACCGAATTCACATACTGATTGCCACCCAGAGAGGTATAACAATCCGGGAATATAACGATGACTGGAGGAAGCTTGCCTTCAAAAATCAACCGGTCCAGGCGTTGAGGCAGGTTTTCACCTTGATGGCGCCAATTGAGGTGACCAGGGCCCGAGTTGGTGAACGCCGCCAAATCCCAAAGACTTACGTAGGGCACCCCATTTTTGTCATATCCATGCGGCAAATACACACTGATTCTTCGCAGGCAGGGATCGCCCCAGGGGTTTCCCTCCAGAACCTGCGAGTGATGCATGATATGTACCAATTCACCTTCAGGCCAGGTAGCTTCCTGTCTCACTCTAGGCATTTAGAATTACCTGCTTATGTCTTGATTCTTTTCTTTGAGGAAGTGCAGCAATGGTTCAGCTAATGCTTCATCTGCAAGCGCATAGTCTATTGTTGCCTGTATAAAACCCAGTCGGCTGCCACAGTCATAGCGGGTTCCTTCGAATGGGAAGGCCAATACATCCCTTTCTGCCATTAGTCTGGCTATTCCATCCGTGAGTTGAATTTCACCGCCAGCGCCTGCACCAATCTCGACAAGATGCCTAAAAATCTCATTATTCAATATGTAGCGACCAACAACACCCAAGTCGGATGGTGCATCTTTTGGTTGCGGTTTCTCCACCAACTCAGAGATAAGCAGATGCCCGGAAGCATTTTCCTGCGCCGCAGCAATTCCATATTGTCCTGTGAGTTCAGGCGCAATTCGTTCTACACCGATAATATTACTACCGGTCTGGTGATAAACATTCAACATTTGTGACAAGCATCCTAATGAGGATGTACGAACCATGTCGTCAGGCAATATAACTGCAAACGGCTCACCGTCGACATGAGCACGCGCGCAAAGAACTGCGTGACCAAGGCCCAAAGGTTGCTCCTGAATTGCCTCCAGCAGTGTGACACCGGATGGCAGGATTCCCCTGACGATCTCGAGCAATTCATGCTGGTTTTTAGATTCAAGATGCTGCTCGAGTTGTTCAGAGCGTTGAAAATGATCTGATATTGCCTGCTTATCGCCGCGCGTAACCAGTATTAGCGTATCAATCCCGGCCTCTATCGCTTCTTCCACCGCATACTGGATCAGTGGCTTGTCCACCACCGGCAGCATTTCTTTTGGAATGGATTTCGTCGCAGGAAGAAATCGGGTACCTAGTCCCGCTACAGGAAAAACAGCCTTCCTGACAGGTGCTTGCCGCTTCATCAAATACTAGAGCCTGTTAAAGTCCTAACCCGGACGGTTGATCGGAATGATATTAGCCGGCTCTAAATTAGCACTGGACTTGGCCAGTTCCGGCACCAGACGCAACATAATCCGCCCAAGACTCTTGGTGTCATAGCGCCTGACCGCAAGTTCGATGTTTCTCAGTTCTGACCTAAGGTCATCCCAGTCAGCTTGCCTCGGGTGAGCCAGGAAAATTTTCTCATGCGTGGTCATATCATACGGTTCAAGCTCATGAAACAGCTCTTCGTACAACTTCTCGCCGGGCCGAAGACCGGTATAAATGATCTGGATATCACGGCCAGGTTCTTTCCCGGCAAGTCTGATCATTTGTTCAGCAAGATAGGTAATCTTTACCGGATCACCCATATCAAGAACGTATATCTCACCACCAGCACCCAATACCGCAGCCTGCATAATGAGCTGGCTGGCTTCAGCAATCGTCATAAAATAACGGGAAATCTCAGGGTGGGTAACCGTAACCGGCCCGCCCTTTTCAATCTGTTCCTGGAATAGTGGTACAACGCTACCATTGGAATTCAACACATTTCCGAATCGTACGGTAATAAAACGTGTGTTTGAACGGGCGTTCATGTTCTGACAATACATCTCTGCAACCCGTTTGGTTGCGCCCATGATATTAGCAGGGTTGACTGCTTTGTCAGTTGAGATGAGGACAAAGGTCCCAACACCGTGGCGTTCTGCAACTTCGGAAAGCCGCATCGTACCGAGAACATTATTACGGAATGCTTCACGAATCTGCGTCTGCAATATCGGTAGATGTTTGTAAGCTGCAGCGTGGAATATCATGTCAGGTTTGTATTCCCCGACGACCTTTTCTACCGTGGCCGGATCACAAATATCACCCAGTATTGAATAGAATATCAGGT
>JBLHGQ010000077.1:0-13405 GCA_047614505.1 Rhodothermales bacterium
GTCTGCAATATCGGTAGATGTTTGTAAGCTGCAGCGTGGAATATCATGTCAGGTTTGTATTCCCCGACGACCTTTTCTACCGTGGCCGGATCACAAATATCACCCAGTATTGAATAGAATATCAGGTCCGAAAAGTTACTGCGAAGCTCGTGGTCAATGCGATAGAGGGAATATTCACTGTTATCTACAACAATTAGCTCAATCGGATTAAGCCGCGCAATCTGTCGGCAAAGCTCAGAACCAATAGACCCGCCACCACCAGTAATCATGACGCGTTTGCCCGCCAGACCATCGCGTATGGAATCCCAATTTAATGAAACAGGTTCACGACCAAGAAGGTCCTCGATAACCACTTTTTTCAAAACACCGATAGGTGTGGCCCGGTTGCCCAGGTCCTGCATTGTAGGCAAAGTGCGGAACTCAATTTCACTTTTTTCGCAGATTTCAACAATGCGCTGCATCTGCTGATTATTGGCCGATGGCATTGCGATAATAACAAGCGCTGCTTCAAACTCTTTACCAATCTGCGGTAATCTGTCAATCGTTCCTAACACTGAAACACCGTGCACCTGAGCACCACGCAAACGGGCATTATCGTCAAGAAACCCTAAAATCTCATAACCACCCTGATGTCGTAATTCCCTTTCCAGCAGCGCGCCTGAATGACCGGCCCCCAAAATAAGCACCCTTTCAAGGCCTTGCTGACCGTGTTTCGGTAACGGCAGGTGCGAATCCTTCCAGAAGCGGTAACACATACGGGGCAGGCCCAGTAAAACGAAGAGAAGCACCGGATATGCCAGTAATGACTGCAACCATTCACTTTGTACAGAACCGCGGATAACTGCGAGGCTACTGATAATCAGAACGGTGCCAAAAGCTGCGGAGCGTACGATATTCCACATGTCCTGAAAACTGGCGAAACGCCAAAGGCCTTTGTACAAACCAATGTACCAAAGCACAGCTGTTTGCAAGACTGCAACCACTACCAGTTCAGTAAGCAGAGACGTACCGTGTGTAAGAGGGGTTCCTGACACTCGCTCTACCAGCCAACTGGAAGCCAGCCAGGCAAACACAACCATCATAAGATCGTGCACAGCAACCGCAAAGCGTGGGTGACGCAAACTCTGGAGCATCTGTTTCATATTATTGGCGCTCATTTTTGCACCTCATATTGTGAGATGCCATATACCAACCTGCTGTTAGCAACAGGAAACTTGTTCCTGTCAAAGGCCAGGCATACTCCGGATACAACGTGGCCAGCATCACCACTGGCACGACAAAAAATACGTTAACGGCCTGATATAACAAGAGAACCCGACTGTGGGGCCATCCTTGCCCTATCAGCCGTTGGTACACATGTTGTTTGTGGGGAGTATACCATCGCTCCCCCCGAATTACCCTGTTGATTAATGTCAAACTGCTATCGATCAGAAATACCGTCAGTACCAGAATTGCCTGCGGAAAATCAATGGCGTCGCGTATCAGACCGAAGGCTAATAAGGCTCCAATCGCAAACCCCAAAGGAACGCTGCCTGAATCACCCATAAAAACCCGCGGACGGGGGAAATTGAAAGGCAGGAAGCCTGCACAGCTGGCTGCCACCAATATTGCAGGGATCATGAGATCCGGTTGGTTCTTTAGCTGGAAAAGCACTGCCAGCAAAATACCTGTGAACAATCCTTGAAATCCAGCCATTCCGTTGCTGCCATCCATAAAGTTGTAGAAATTCATTATCCACACGATTGCTATTGCCCCAAGCAAGCCATTGAGCCAACCAAATTGGTAGCCACTTAATGCAATGCAGCTTAGCAGGCCAAAACTGACCGCAAGCTGAATCAGCAATCTGAATATTGCGGAAAGCGACTTCCGGTCATCCATCCATCCCACCAATGTCAGAACAAGCAGTCCGGGCAATACAGCCTGATGCCACAACGGCGTAATTTGCTCGTTTATAAATGGCAGTAGTGAGGAGACAATCAAAGCCGAAATCAACCCGATTCCTCCTCCTGTAAAAGTAGGCGTGGTATGAACTTGTCGGTCACCAGGGAGATCAAGCATATCGAGCCTACGCGCCAGGAATACGGCGGCAATAAGCAATATCGAGGACAATGAAGCAACCATCAAAAACCACATCGACAGCACTGAATAGGAAACCTCTGCCATTCAGGTTCCGCTGTTACTCACCCAGTACCCCGCGAATTGTCCGGGTAGTACTCCATTGCTTACAGCTAGGGCACTGCCAGTGGTGGTTGTGACCACTAAATCCACAATGCGAACAGCGATGGGAAGACTGACTTGCCATTAATTCGCTTGTAATGGAGTGCAAAATGTCCTCGCCTGAATCAATTTCAGCCTCTGATTCTTTTTTCAGGAACATCAGTTTTTCAAGGCCTTTTACAGACGGTCGCTGCCGAAGTGAATTCAATATGAATTTCGCGGCAATTTCCGCGCCCTGTTTCTCCTCAAGTATTGATGCCTGATGCAACACCAGGCTAATGCCTTCGTGATCTTGCGCCCAGCGTTCGAGTTGTTCTGCGGCGCGCTCAATTTCACCTGCCTCAGTTGCAGTCTGCAAATAAGCATCAAGTAAATCAGGAAGATAATCAGAATCAAGTTCAACAATCTGCTCGTAAACAGACAAGGCCTCATCAAAATTCCCTTTCTGCTCGGCAATTCCTGCATCAATAAAATGTGCACGTACACTTTCCGGATCATGGCGCCTTGCCTGTCTAAGGAATTTTCTTGCGATTTCAGGTTTTTGTTGTTTCAGCTCCAACTCTGCCAACTCACAACAAAAATGGGACATCAAGCCACCCAGATGACCACCCGTCAATTTTTCCAGCTTAGCGGCAATACTCAGGGCTTTGCCCCAATCCTTCTCCTGTTGATAGATGTCCAATAAATGTCGTAAAGCAGAAGGAGCGTGCGATTCACGATCAGTGAGTTCGCTAAACAGACGTTCGGCGCGGTCAAACAGACCGGCACGCATATAATCTTCGCCAAGTTCAAGCAGCGCCTGCATGCGTTGTGTGTCGTTCAGGTTATGTTTGGATATGATGTTTTGATGCAGGCGGATCGCTCTGTCTACCTCGCCTCTTTTCCTAAACAAACTGCCAAGTGCAAGATGGGTTTCGACGGTGTCTTCATTGACTTCAGCCATCTCCAGAAAAACCTGAATGGCTTTGTCCGGTTGCTCGTTCAGAAGGTAATTTAATCCCTGAAAATACTGATTACTGAATACCAGATTTCGTTTTCGCTCACCGCGTCTCATTATGTGTCGGGCAAACCACCAGCCTGCCCAGGCCGCTACCGGTACCAGGACCAGCAGCAAATTTTCAATCATCAGTAGCAGTCACTTCACGTACCGTTATCTGATCACCGGTCACCTGGCTACTTAGGGCACCAGCAAGTTCTGCGCGTGATTTTCTTAATTTTAATCGCAAGGGGAAAACCTGGGAAAAATAAATCATGACAATACCGAGCAGAAAGCCGGCAGACAAAGACAATAGGAGCAATAAACCAAGTGGCCAGGCCAGTTGAATCCATAGCAGATCAAGTTGAGCCTGTTCGGAATTTAATGTGCCGACCAATAATCCAGCGACAATAGCAAAGATTGCCACCAAGCCAAATAAAAAACGGTTCATTTTCTTAAACCCACGTCTGGATTCCGCTAATCGCTATTTACACGTTCGCGAAGCGCCTTACCGGGTTTGAAGTGAGGAACATTTTTGCCGGGCAATGCAACAGTTTCACCGGTCTTGGGGTTCCGACCCATTCTTGGAGCTCGATAATGCAAAGAAAAACTACCAAATCCTCGAATTTCAATACGCTCACCTGTTGCTAACGCACTGCTCATCTGTTCGAGAACGGATTTAACAGCGAGCTCCACATCAAGGTGGGCCAAATGATTTTGCTGCTCCGCCAAGCGGTCGATTAATTCTGACTTTGTCATAATAAACCTACAATATCTCAAATGGTTACGGGCTACCAGTGAAAATAACGGGCAGCTTTAAGTGAGCCGCCCGCATTTTGCATCAATTGCCTTGATCAAGTTGCTCTTTGAGCAGTTCACCCAGGGAAGTTGTGCCACTGGAGCTACTGGTCTGGTGATATTCTTCCAGTGCCTCGGCCAGTTCTTCATCTTCCACCGCTTTGATAGACAAACCAAGTGCTCTGGTCTTGCGATCGATTGAAATAAACTTGGCTTCAACCTCATCTCCAACACTTAGTTCCTTGGTAGCATCTTCCACACGCTCTTTTTTGATATCAGAAGCGCGCAAATAGCCTTCAACACCATCGGCCAATTCAATTACTGCGCCGCGTGCATCTACTTCTGTAACCTTGCCTGTCACCAGACACCCACGCGGGTGATCAGCCATAAAGGTTGCAAATGGATCCTGATCCATTTGTTTGATTCCAAGAGAGATACGCTCGCGCTCCGGATCAACAGCCAACACCACTGCTTCAATGTCTTCACCTTTTCTGAAGTTACGAACTGACTCCTCTCCAGGTGTAAGCCACGAAATATCTGACAAATGAACCAGTCCATCAATTCCGCCATCAAGACCGATGAAAATACCGAAGTCGGTTATGGATTTAATCGCGCCGCTGACTTTGTCACCTTTGTTAAAGATCGCAGCAAACGCTTCCCATGGATTAGCTGAGCATTGCTTCATACCCAAAGAAATGCGTCGGCGCTCTTCATCAATTTCCAGCACCATGACTTCAACTTCGTCACCAGTTTGTACAACTTTGGCCGGATTAACGTTCTTGTTCGTCCAATCCATTTCAGAGACATGAACCAGACCTTCAACACCATCTTCAATCTCAACAAAGCAGCCATAATCTGTGATATTGCTGATATGTCCAAACATGCGTGTGTTGATCGGATAACGACGCGCCAGATCACTCCAGGGATCTTCGCCCAACTGTTTCAGACCAAGCGACACCCGGTTGCGCTCACGATCAAAGCGAAGCACCCGCACATCCAGTTCCTGACCAACTTCAACCACTTCACTTGGGTGACGAACGCGTTTCCAGGCCATGTCGGTGATATGCAACAGACCGTCAATTCCGCCCAGGTCAAGGAATGCACCGTAATCGGTGAGGTTCTTGACGACGCCCTTGATGATTGCACCTTCTTCCAGACCAGAGAGCATTTCTTCGCGTTCAGCACTAAACTCTGACTCAACTACGGCTCTGCGTGATACAACAATATTATTACGCTTACGATCCAGTTTGATAATTTTGAATTCGAGATCTTTGCCTTCAAGATAGACCGGGTCACGTACTGGACGTACGTCTACCAACGAACCTGGCAAAAATGCCCTGATGTCATGAATATCGACGGTAAACCCGCCCTTAACCTTGCCACTGATTTTGCCCTGAATTGTTTCTGCATCGGTAAAGGCAGTCTCGAGAGAATCCCAAACCAGCGATCTCTTGGCTTTCTCACGTGAAAGCTTTGTCTCGCCGAAACCGTCTTCAACGGCATCCAGCGCGACTTCAACATTGTCTCCTAGTGCTACTTCCAATTCACCCTTTGAATCACGGAATTGGCTGATGGGTACGACACCCTCTGATTTTAGCCCGGCATTAACGATGACTACGTCATCTCTGATTTCAACTACCTGTCCGGTAACGATTGATCCTGGCTTTAGATTTCTGGTTAAGAGGCTTTCTTCAAATAGTTCGGCGAAACTTTCAGTCATTGGTTTGATACTCACAGGCTGATCAATTGCTTTTCAGCCCACCCGGGTTGTTCGGCCACATGGCCGGTTAAAAGTAACCATCACGAATGATGGGGCTAGTATTTATAAATAAATTAATAGCTTATAAATCTTTCTTTAGCTATCTCATAAATTTTGTCGAGAACTTGATCGATGCTGAATTCGGTAGAATCGATTATTACCGCATCCTTTGCAGGTTTGAGCGGCGCAATTTCGCGAGTCATATCACGTTCATCGCGCAATTCAATCTCCCTGAAAAGGCGCGGCAGGGTAACACTTTCCCCTTTGTCTTTCAACTGCTTATAACGCCTACGGGCACGAATTTTGACACTTGCCGTCAGAAAAATCTTCAGCTTTGCATCGGGAAATATAATCGTTCCCATGTCTCTGCCGTCAGCAACCAGGCCAGGTGGCTGAGCAAACGCTCTTTGTCTGTCAATCATCGCTGCCCGTACCACTTTGACCGCAGCAACTTTTGATGCCATTGCGCTTATGACTTCTGTACGAAGACGATATGAGACATCTTTGCCGGACAGCAGTGCAATGGTCTCTTCACCTACCCTCCGGAACTCGAAGTCCAGGTTTTCCGCAATGGAAGCAAGTGCCGGGAAATCCTGGCTATCTACGCTTGAGTCTATCGCAGCGATCGCAACCAGTCGATAAAGTGCGCCGCTATCCATGAAGTGCCAGCCAAGTCGTGCTGCCAGGCTTGTCGATATCGTACCCTTGCCGGAGCCCACCGGCCCATCTATCGCAATGACTGGTACTCTGCTCAATTGAGATCTACCATCTGAATACGCACACCCAATTCACGCATGTCTTCAACAAAGCCAGGGTAGGAAGTTGCAATGTATTCTGCATCATTAATAAGCAAACGCCCCGGTGACCTTAACGCGATCACAGCAAAACTCATGGCGCAGCGGTGGTCACCAGCACTTTCCAAATTGGCCTCAATAATGTTGTCGCTTCCTTTTATATCGATTCCATCTTCAAACTCCTGAATCTCAATACCAAGGCGCATTAAGCCTGCACTCATGACTGCCAGGCGGTCACTCTCCTTATGTCGAAGTTCTGCTGCACCACGAATCCGGCTTGTGCCCTCTGCCATTGCCGCCAGAACCATTAACACCGGTATTTCATCAACCATTGAAGGTACCCACTCCTCGGGGAGCGTGATTGCCTTCAAACGTCCACTATAACGGACGTGAATGTCACCGGACGGCTCAGCACCTGTTAAGTTCTGCCGGTATGTGATGTCAGCTCCCATTTGCACCAAAGCCCGTAAGAATCCATCCCGTGTCGGATTGAGTCCCACATTGTTCAGAACCAGATCAGAACCTTTAACCATTAATGTAGCAGCGATTAAAAATGCAGCCGATGAAATATCGGCCGGTACACTAATATCTGCTGCCTTGAGTCTGCTTCCACCATCCACACTGCACTGCTGAGGTAACTGAACGCCAAAAATGGGTAGCATTCTTTCTGTGTGATCACGGCTTGTTTCCGGTTCACATACTGTCGTGCGACCATTTGCAAACAAACCGGCCAACAGAACACAAGACTTTACCTGGGCACTGGCTATTGGAGAAACGTAGTTAATTCCTTGAAGAGCTCTTCCGGATATCCTGATTGGCGGTGTGTGCAGTTTTGTGCCACTGATTACCGCACCCATCTCTCGGAGCGGGCTGAAAATTCGCCCCATTGGCCGTTTACTTAATGAATCATCACCAAACAGTTCGCTATCGAATGATTGTGCAGCCAGCACACCCGCCAATAGTCGAATAGCGGTTCCTGAATTTCCCATATCAAGCGGTGATTCTGGAGCGTGCAGTCCTGCTTCACCAATTCCGCTGATCAGCAGGCGTTTTCCTGCCCAATAAAATGTTGCTCCAAGTTGTTCCAGAGCAGCCTTGGTAGCAAGGACATCATCCCCCAACAATAAGCCATCCACACGTGATTCACCGTCGGCCAGTGCGCCGAGAATTAATGCACGATGGGAGATGGATTTGTCGCCAGGTGGAGTAATTCTTCCAAGCAGAGGCTTTTCAGCCTGTAATACTTCAAGCAATGCTGCCACTTCCTTCCGAAAGGATATCGGCCAAAGCAAGGAGCAAGCTTTCATTCTGAGGTGGTGTTCCTACTGTAATCCGCAAATAATTCCCCAATCCATAATTCCCTACCGGGCGCACAATAATTCCGGCCCTGAGCAATGCCTCATTTACCGGGCCTGCATCTCTCGCGAGATCAAGCAGCAGAAAGTTGGCTGCTGAAGGACCTGAATGCAGGCCCATTTTACTGAATCCGGCTTTAAGCTGTGCCAGTCCGGCAGAGTTTGAGGTGACCGATCGCCTAATAAATTCCTGATCTTCCAGGGCCGCCACAGCTCCGGCCAGAGCCACACTGTTAACGTTAAATGGCTGCCTGATTCGATTCAACATATCTGCTATTGCCGCGGAAGAGAGGCTGTAACCGATGCGAATACCAGCCAGCCCATACGCTTTTGAAAACGTTCTGGTAACAATCAGCCGTGGAAATTCATCCAGCCAAAGTGAAGCATCAGGCAACCCCATCGGTCTGGAATACTCAAAGTAAGCTTCATCTACCACCACCAGAACATGGTCCGGCAGGGCCGAAAGGAAGTCATATAATTCACCCCCATCGAGCCAACTACCAGTGGGGTTATTGGGGTTGGCGATAAATACAATTCTGGTGTTCTCATTGACCAGTTTTTTCATTTCCGCCAGATCATGCCCCAGTGCCTGAACATGATCTGAGGGTAACGCGCTTGCCACTTTCGCTGTCGCACCGGCAGCTTCAACAGCAATCGGGTAAACCGCAAAACAGTATTGGGAAAAAACAGCCTCCAAACCAGGCTGCAGGAAGGCTTCTGCAATCAGAACGAGAACGTCATTTGATCCATTTCCCAGTGTGATGCGTGATGAATCCAGACCATGAACTTTCGCCAATGCATGTTTGAGCTCGAATCCCCCACCATCAGGATAGAGCGACAATTCCGCCAACTCATCGTGCATAGCTTTGACTGCTGCCGGACCGGTGCCTAGTGGATTTTCATTGGATGCCAGCTTGATAATGTTTTGAATGCCAAATTCACGCTCAAGTTCGGATATTGGTTTTCCCGGAAGGTAAGGCTGTAATTGGCGCACGCCCGGCGCAGCCAGCGCCGAAACGTCACAAGTTCCTGACTGCTTATCAATAGGACTCATATTCCACTTAGCCCTTCTCAGCAGGTGATAGCACCGCACGAGGATAGGAACCTAACACCCTTGTTTGATCAGAGATCCGAGTCAATTCCTGCAAGGCGGATGCCAATTCATCCTCATCAACATGGCCTTCAACATCGACAAAAAACACGTACTCCCACTTTCTCGCCCTGGATGGCCGTGACTCAATACGGGTCATATTAAGGTTTCGTCTCGCCAATGGCTCAAGCAAATTATGCAATAAACCGGGGCCCTCTTTTCCAGCCAAAAACAAGGTTGTTTTATCACTGCCTGAAGGACTAAAAAGCGCACGACCTATGACCAGAAAGCGCGTTGAGTTATCCGGATTGTCCTCGATTCTGGTAAAAAGCATAGGCACATCATAAATTTCGGCAGCGGATCGACTGGCAATCGCGGCAGCCTCCGGTGCATTTCTGACTCTCCTCGCAGCTTCAGCATTGCTTGCAACTGGAACGACTTCTATCTGAGGAAGGTTTCTGCGTAACCATGCCTGGCACTGAGACAGTGATTGCTGATGCGCATATACCCGCTCGATTCCTGCCAGGCTTTCTGAACTGGTAAGCAGGTTGTGGTGTATACGCATTTCTACTTCACCACATATTTTCAGATCAGAATCCATAAACATGTCGAGCGTGTGGCTTACAATTCCCTGCGTTGAATTTTCGATTGGCACCACACCGAAATCTGCTTCAGCGCCTTGCACCTGTTCAAAAACCGTATCCAGAGAGGGATGACCAAGCGCCTGAACAGAGTGTCCAAAATGACGATAAACAGCCTGCTGGGTAAATGTACCTTCCGGGCCAAGGTAAGCAACCTTAAGTGGCTCCTGTCTTGCCAGGCAGGCAGACATAATCTCCCGGAAAAGCCTCAGCATCTCGGAATCACTCAATGGACCATTATTGCGTTCCAACACTGCACGCAGCACCTGCGCTTCGCGTTCGGGGCGATAATAGTCAACCGCATGAGGCAATTTACCTTTACTTTGCCCAACTTCAAACGCCAATTCAGCCCGCTCGCTAATTAATGCCTGAATTCGTTCATCAAGGGCATCAATGCGGACCCTGACATTGTCAAGATCAACCTCATTTTTCTTATCGGTCATAATTTAATCCGGAACAATTATTGGCAGCCATTCATTTAATGGCAGGACCCGATGGTGAAGCAAGAAATATTTCAATTAATCGCAGATGAAGTCTCGAATTCAATAGCCTGGTCGAAAGCCAGCAAAAGCTGCTCAATAAGTTTTGGAATTGATGAATTTAAACTTGGAATTTCAGTTTCCAACGCCAACACCTTGTCAAGATTTTTGGCTGCTAATCCCAGTGAGATCAAGCCATAGCTTCCTGCAGACCCCGACAATCGATGGACTTGTGTTTTAAGATCACTTAAAAATTGAAAGGACCATCCTTCATTCTGAATCGAGTGCCAGCATGATGAAATACGTGCTCTTTTGGCCGGCAGCGAATCTCTTTCCTTTGCAAGGTGTGCTTCAACAAGGTCGAATCGTTCATCAAACGCACGGATATGGCCACCGAACAGGATTTCTCTGATCTGCTCAACGTTCCCGCTTGCGGGGTCCAATTGGTCTGTATCTTTTTGCTTAGTTGACATTTTTCACCCTATTCAACATTCGTCAGGCGTTCCAGACGATAGCCATAGTGATATACCGACGATAGTTGCCAGCCATTTTCAGGACGTAAATTCAATTTACTCCGAATTCTGCTGATATGAGTATCCACGGTTCGTGTATTGACTGTTGAATTCATATTCCAGATATGTCGAAGCAGGTACTATCTGGAAAGAATTTTGCCAGATTATCAAACAAAAACCAGGCCAGATCGAACTCTCGTCTAGTCAGCGGAATGCTCTCTTCCCCCTTTATTACCGTTCTGGTTTTGCGGTTCAACAAGTAGCCATCAATCTCAAGGAAGTCAGAAGCTTCCTTGCTCAAACCACCACGCCTCGCAAGTGCACCTATTCTGGCAATCAACTCATTTGGTGTAGGAGGCTTGGTTACATAGTCATCAGAACCGGCTTCCAGTGCCGGACATTTCCGGCAGGTTCCAGTCAAGTAGCATAATGTCGAAACCCTTGGACTGTGCAGATCTGATGAATTCGGAGCCACTGCTACACACGGTAACCTCATAGCCGGCCTCCGCCAGCCAAAGCTCCAGCAAAGCTGATTGATCTACATCGTATTCAAGTATTCCAATGCTAATCGCGCCCATTTAAGGAGCTCTCCCGCTTCGAGAATCAGTACCGCATATGAACAGTATGAATTGAGAAACCCAAACAAATCAAGTTATTAACTTACCAGACCTACCGCAGACATATGCCTGCGATCGGACTTTGCCGAATCAGAACGTGATTTTTGAATTGACTCCAGGTACCCCTCGTCTACACCTGTCACATATTCAGCGGAAAAACATGATGTATCAAATTGACCGATACTGTTATTGCCTTCACGACAGGCTTCGATCAAATCCTCCAGGTCCTGATAGATCAACCAATCCGCACCAAGTTCTTCTTGAATCTGTTCAACATTTCTGCCGCTGGCGACCAACTCAGAAGTAGCCGGCATGTCGATCCCATAAATATTTGGGTAACGTACCGGAGGGGCCGCGGAGGCAAAATATACCCTTTTAGCGCCTGCTTCTCTTGCCATTTGTATAATCTGTTTGGAAGTAGTTCCACGAACAATTGAATCGTCCACAAGCAATACATTCTTACCACGAAACTCAAGGTCAATAGCATTCAGTTTTTGCCGGACAGATCGTTTTCGCTGTTCCTGCCCCGGCATGATAAAGGTCCGCCCTATATAGCGGTTTTTGATAAAACCCTCGCGATATTTTACTTTCAAGTCATAAGCCAGTGGCAAAGCGGCGGTTCGACTGGTATCGGGAATTGGTATAACTACGTCAATATCGTGTTCCGGCCATTCCCTGAGAATTTTCCGTGACAGCGCCTCACCCATACGCAGCCGTGCTTTGTATACAGAAATATCATCAAGCATTGAGTCGGGTCTTGCGAAATAGACATACTCGAAAATACAAGGTGAAAATGGTTTATTGCTGACGCTTTCACAGCAGTGCAGCGTTCCGTCCAGACCGAGTAAAATTGCTTCCCCGGGTTTTACATCACGTAGCAGCTTAAAACCAATGACATCCAGTGCAACACTTTCTGATGCCAGAGCATATTCAGTTCCGTGTTCGGTTGTACGACTTCCCAGCACCATGGGCCGGATGCCGTAAGGATCCCTGAAGCCCAGAATCCCCTGGTCGACGATAAGGGAAATTACCGCATACGCACCGTTACAACGTTCGTGTACGCTTTCAACAGCAGTGAATATATCCGCTGGGAGAATGTGCCTGCTATCACAACACTGAAGTTCGTGCGCAAGAATGTTGAGCAAAATTTCTGAGTCTGAATCCGTATTGAGATGCCTTCGGTCGCTTTCAATGAGCGCTGATTTGAGCTCAACGGTATTGATCAGGTTCCCATTGTGAGCAAGCGCGATGCCGTACGGCGAATTGACATAAAAAGGCTGCGCTTCTGCTGAATTTTCACAACCGGCTGTCGGATACCGGACGTGCCCGATTCCTGCAGTTCCCTGCAACAGTGAGAAATCTGCTTTACCAAAAACATCACTCACTAAACCATTGTTTTTATGAAGGTTTAAACGTTGTCCATCTAGAGTGGCAATACCGGCTGCGTCCTGACCCCTGTGCTGAAGAATGGTAAGAGCATCGACTATAGTGGGAGCTACTGCCTGATGACCGACGATTCCGATAATTCCACACATACCGCCGAATCCTTACAATGAGCAGTGTATTAACAAACAAATATTACCACGCATAATCCGCAGCAAATATACTATTTCACACATCTGTACCAGGTGCCTCTGTACCAGGAGCATCTATACCAGGAGCCTCGTAAACCGGATGTAGATCGAGGTGAGACATAATCGATTCTGGCAAAAATGTTGCTGCCCAATCAGTTAAAGGCATTAAAGCGTGTATGGATTTAGATTCAGCCCACCAGGGATCACGTGGTATTGGCGTGAGGCCTGCCACCAGGATCATCGCAACAACCAGAACAAGGCCCCGGGCAGCGCCAAAAATCCCACCAAGCAGTCGATCATTACCGCTCAGACCGGTGTTTTCCACCAACTTGCCAACCAGGTAGTTAACCAGGCCGCCTATTACCAGCACGGAAACAAAAATGCCGATAAATGCCAACGCAGACCGCGCAGATGGTAGTGCGATTGTGCCTTCAAGGCTATCGGCAAGGATCTCGGTATACTGAAATGCGAGCAAGAATGCGGCAAACCACACGGCGAGGGAAAATGCTTCCTTTATCAAGCCACGCAGTGCGCCAACCAGAGTAGATATCAAGCAAATCGCAATAATCAAATAATCAGGCCATTCCATTATT
>JBLHGQ010000078.1:0-13231 GCA_047614505.1 Rhodothermales bacterium
GGGGTTGAACTTAGGGTTGAAACTGGAGCAGAAAATGATTGAGCAATGGCTGACGGCGCTTGATTTAAATAGCCTTTCTCTTGGTCTTTTGGCCGGTTTGCTATTGGCTGTGGTTTTTTACTTTGTGATACTGCGTAAAAACGCTGGTAAAGCGCTGGAGGGACTCCATACCGAGGTCGACAAGCTAAAGCAGGAACTGGACGGGCGCAACAAGGAGCTGGCAGATACAAGCAGGGATCTTGCAGTGAACGAGGCAAGGTTGGAAGAACAGCAAAAACACTTTAAAAAGGAAAAATCCGCCCTTGAAGATGCAGAAAAACGGCTTACCGAATCATTTGAGCGTCTGGCAGGTAAGGTATTTGATAGCCGTTCAGAACAGTTCACCAAGCTCAGTGAAAAACAACTGGGGGGTATATTAAAACCATTGGTCAAAGACCTGGAACAGTTCCGAACTACTGTTGACCAGTCAAGCAAAGAGGATATCCGCCAGCATGCCCAGCTTCAGGAGCGCCTGAAACAGCTCGAAGGGTTGAACCAGCAATTAAACCAGGAAGCAAAAAACCTCACCAAAGCGCTGACCAGCGATGTTAAAGCTCAGGGCAATTGGGGCGAACAGCAGCTTGAACGTTTGCTGGAATTGGCCGGACTGAAGAAAGGTGAGAACTACTTCACTCAATACTCAGTTACGGGCAAAGATGGAAACCGGCTGCAACCCGATTTCGTGTTGATGCTACCGGAAGGGCGTTGCATCATTCTGGATTCAAAGGTTTCACTAACAGACTGGACCAGGTATCAATCTGCCACTGACGATACAGAGCGTGAAGCTTCATTGAATCGCCATGTCCAATCTATCAAAAACCAAATTGATAGCCTGGCGAAAAAGAACTATCCGAATGTAGATGAATTAAATGCTCTTGATTTTGTGCTGATGTTTGTACCCATTGAATCGGCACTCATAGCCGCGCTCCATGAGGACCCGGGCTTACCGGAGTATGCCCTCAAGAAAAATGTCGCATTGTTGTCACCTGCCAATTTCCTGGCAACAGTGAGAACGGTTTCATCCGTTTGGCAAATCCACAAACAAAACACCAATGCGCAGCTTATTGCAGAAAGGGCAGGGCATCTTTACGATAAATTCAAAGGCTTCGTGGACAATATGGCAAAGGTCAGAATGCGCATGGAGCAGTCAAATGTTTCTTTCGACAAGGCTTTTTCGCAGTTGTCAGAGGGACCTGGCAATCTGGTGGGTCAAGCGCAAAAGCTCAGCGACCTTGGTGCGCGCCATGCGAAGCACCTTGAAGCCGGGTTAGTGGAAAAGGCCAATGAATCTGATGACTCCGACGATCCCCTTCTCAGACTGGTAAAACCCAAAGACGAGTGATTCTGAATATTGCTACAAGCCTAACCGTCGTCTTCTACCCGTTCAGATCTGATTTCCCGGATTGGAGGGCGTAACAAATCTCCAGTGGCACGCATATCTTCCAGACTTTTTTGCCCCATCATGGCGTCATACAGGTCCGCTTCCGGCACCGCCAGGCCCTTGGTTTTAAGCTGATCGATCGCTTCGGTGTTTCCCCACCTTGCCGCCAGTGCTAGCCAGGACTGGGCTGGCGTATCCTGCCCAAGCTCTGATTGCACTTCAGACAGGCTTATCATTGCTGGTACATATTGTTGTTGTGCTGATCTGAGAAACCAGACAGCCGCCTTATTCAGATCAAGCGCTGTACTACCCAGTCCATAACGCGACAACATACCCATATTGTGTAGCGCGACCACGTCGCCTTCGTTGGCGGGACCTGACCAGGCCTGAGCAGCTTTGTCAAATTCACCCTGTTCATAAAAATCTGCACCAGGGTCGGCTGGAGGAGATTTTGCCAAAGATACAGAGGCTGCAAAGCTCAATAAAAGGCACAACTTGCAAACAGAATTCATACTCATGATCGTGCTCCTATAGTAATGAATACTATAGTCTCGAAATTCAGTTTCGAAAACGTTTTTTTGCCGACTACCGTAAAGTCGCGAAGAACAAATCGCTAAGTTTGAGACTGGTTTGACGCAATAAAAAGATAAGTCCGAGGCCAATCATGAGCATCAAAGGCAAAATGATCTTTATATTGCCCATTGAAAGCCCAGGAGAAACCTTTTCAAACCACAACCATGTTCCGATCAGGCTGGTAATAGCCCAATAAACTGACATGGTGATTAAAACAGCTCGACCTTGTTGGCTCTGTTGAGTTTTCCTATGAATTGAAGACATAACCCAGTCCACTTTCAATCATGTCCGTATTTCCCTTATTTTGATGATTCTGGTGTTTTTGACGGAGGCGTTTGGATTACGGTTACATTCTTCACGAATTTGTTTTGCGGTAGGGTTTATTTACAACACAAAGTTACCCGTTCATGGCCCGCAAGGTCTTTCATGGTCTCGATTTTTGTGAACTCATGACTGGCCAGGATATCTCTGACATCGCTAGCCTGATCGGTGCCATGTTCCAGTATCAGCCAGCCCCGGTTGGTTAGCCGTTCTGAAGCCTGTTCTGCGATGACACGGAATTCACTCAAAGCATCAGTTCCCGGGCTCAGTGCCAGCGCCGGTTCAAACCGGACATCGCCCTGTTTTAAATGCGGGTCATTTGCTCCGATATAGGGAGGGTTGCTGACAATCATTTCAAACTGCCCGCTTAAGGGTTCGCACCAGGAGCCATGGTGAAATTGCACTTTGGTCCCTAGTCTATTGGCGTTCTCTTCAGCAAGGCTGATAGCAGCTTTACTTAAATCTGTTGCATGAATGGAACAGCCGGGCCGTTCAGACGCGATTGCCAACGCAATTGCACCACTTCCTGTGCCCAGATCTGCAATTTTTTGCAGTTCAGAAGGTGGAATCCGCTGTAAGGCCACTTCTACTAACAACTCGGTTTCATGCCTGGGAATCAGAACATCCGGAGTTATACGAAGTGTTAATGACCAGAATTCACGGACTCCAGTAATGTAGGCAATTGGTTCTCCACGGGATCTTCTTCGAATCAGTTTTTTAAAACTGTTGCTATGGCGGAGGGGTAAGTCCAGTTCCGGGTTAGCGTAAAGAAATGATCTGGGTGAATCCAGGGCATGGGCCATCAAAATTTCAGCATCCAGGCGTGCACTGGGGAACTGCGCCAGTTTCTGTTGTGCAGCGAGCAGATGCTTGCGCAAGTTCACTCTTGCTAGCGACCCTTAACAGTCGGTTCATGTTCAGACCGAAGCGTTCCCGGGAGGGAATCTAAAGACTGTGCCTGTCGACCGGGCAAGATCTTTTTCATGAACCGGCGCCAGGCATTCTGAAAATCATTGAGTATCAGGTAAAGAGCAGGAATCAGGATCAGGGTAATTACCGTCGCGAAGACAATACCAAATGCCAGTGAAGTCGCCATCGGAACTACTTCCTGTGCCTGCAGGCTATTTTCCAACATGGTAATTGGCAGCAAGCCAAGAAAGGTCGTCATGGAGGTCAGCAAAATCGGTCTGAACCTGATCCGGGCTCCGTTACGAACGGCTTGCTCCAGTGGCACGCCCATCTTCCGGTCTTTATTAATAAAATCAACCAGAATAAGGCTGTCGTTAACCACCACGCCCGATAGAGCAATGATGCCAAAAAAACTGGTCATGCTGACTGGTATACCCAATACCAAGTGGCCTACCATGGCGCCGATGATACCAAAGGGAATGACAGACATGATGATCAAAGGCTGGGTATACGAGCGCAATGGTATGGCCATTAATGCATAAATTAGAAATAGCGCCAGTGCTGCACCTTTGATCAGATCCTGAATAACTTCCTGAACCATGCGGCTTGAACCACTGAGTCTTGAACGCACTCCAGGGTGGTTGGCAAACACTTGTGGCAATTCCTTGTTCATAATATCGCCGAGGATTTTTTGCGGTTCGTACTTGGACGTGTCCACTTCTGCCGAAACGCGAACGGAACGTTCACGATCAAAACGCCAGATCATGGTTGGGCTTTCTGCAAGAGTAACTTCCGCGACTGAATTGAAGGGCACACGACCTCCATCGGGTGTGCGGATTCGCATATTATTCAGGTAGCCCACTGAATCTCTTTCGTCCTCGGGAAACCGCACCATGACTTTCACTTCGTCCTGACCGCGCTGTACCCGTTGTACTTCAGTGCCATAAAAGCCAGCACGTACCTGGCTGGCCAGGTCTTGCAGGGTCAAGCCGAGCGCTTCAGCTTCCGGCTTGATGTTCAGCTTGATTTCCTGGCGGCCACGTTCGTATGAATTACGAACGTCATACACGCCTTCATATTGTTTAATTCGATTCTCGAGGTTTTTTGCAGCGCTGATAACCGTTGCAAGATTTGGGCCAATCAGCCGGATGGAAATGTCCGGTCCGCCCCCGAAACCGCCACCGGCAAGATTAGTGAAGGACAGGGTTTTCATACCTGGAATTTCACCCACGCCTTCAATCCAACGGCGTTTAACCTCGTCATAAGGGATCACGGAATGATCTTCTTTGACCAACTCCACAATCACCTGCCCAGAACCACTGCCGAATCCTATCTGACCCGGAATTCTTCGTCCGGAAACAGCCATCAGACTTGATACAACTTTGCCGGACTCTGCGCCATACTCGGCGCTGACTTGCCGGTCGATCTCCAGCAAAGTGTTCTGAACCTTGCGAAGGGCATCATTGAGGCTTGCATCAGGAGACCCTTCGTTCATTTCAATGGTTGCCTGCATAAAATCTGCGGCTATGTCGGGAAACGGCACGAACCGCAATATTCCTCCTGCAAGCAAGCCTACCGAAAGAATAAGCATTGCGATAAATGAGGCCAGCGACAGGAAGCGGCGTTGCAGGCATTTATCCAGAAAAGGTGTGTAATAATCATCCACAAAATGATGCAGGCCTTCGCTGAAGATTCGCTGAAACCGTATGCCACGATGAGTAGTGTCTTTTTCGTAGTGGCGGACTTTCATATGCGCTAAATGCGCTGGAAGGATGAGCTTGGACTCAACAATGGAGAACACCAGGCACAATGCAACGACTACGCCAATTGCATTGAAAAATTCGCCAAAAATTCCTCCGATCATCAAGATAGGAATAAAGGCTGCGATGGTAGTCAACACACCGAAAGTGGCCGGGACTGCAACCTTATAGACACCCTCAAGGACGTTATCTATCGAATGGCCTTTTGCACGCATATTGGTGTAGGCGCTTTCACCGATCACAATGGCATCATCCACCACGATACCCAGTACCAGAATGAATCCGAACAGGCTGATCAGGTTAATCGTGACGTCGAAAATTGGCATCATGAAGAATGTTCCTAAGAACGCCACCGGCAAACCGACCATTACCCAAAAAGCCAGCTTTAGCCTCAGGAATAAGGCCAGGCAAAGAAATACCAGTCCTGCACCCAAAACCAGGTTTTTAACCATCATGTTCAAGCGGTCTTTCAGGTAAAAACTGACATCAGCCCAAGCCTGGATACCAATGCCTTCCGGCAGGTTGGCTTTCTTCTCTGCCACGTAAGCCTGAATAGAATCAGAAATAAGCAACTCACTTTGTTTGCCGACCGACATGACCTGAATGCTTATGGCCGGGCTGCCATTAAACTCTGCAAAACGCTCCGAATCCTCGAATCCGTCGCGAATATCTGCGATTTCATGTAGCTTTAAACGACTACCATCAGGGTTGGTTCGAATTACAATGTCTTCAAAGTCACGCCCTACATAGGCCTGGCCCTTGGTGCGGACCTGGATATCACCGGATTCTGCACGAATGGCACCTGCCGGAAGGTCCAACGAGCCCCTACGAATAGCGGCCGCAACTTCTGCTAGCGTCAAATCGAATCTCTGCAAATTAAACTCACTGACTTCGATACTGATTTCATAATCGCGACCACCCAGAATATTGGCGCGACTCACGCCCGGCTGGGTGACGATTTCATTTCTGATCTGGCGGGCAAATTCTTTCAGCGTCCTTTCCGGCACCTCTCCATAGACCGAAACGATTAAAACCTGTTGTTCAATAGCGGTTCTGGAAATGACCGGCTTTTCCGTGTTGTCCGGAAATGTGGGGATGGAATCTACCCGGTTTTTAATTTCGTCCATGACTTCAAGAACATCGTAGTCAGAAAGGACATCAATCGTGACGGTACCGCTTCCTGTACGGGCCCTGGAGATAATTTCCCGAATGCCTTCCACATCCTGGATGGCCTCTTCGATCTTGATAATAATTCCTTCTTCGACATCCGCCGGGCTGGCACCAAGGAAAGGCATTGAGATGTTGATATAGTTGGTTTCGATCTTGGGCTGGGATTCTTTCTTGATGGTAAATACAGTAAACAGTCCACCAATCAGCAGGATCATCATTAACAGATTTGCCGCGACCGAATTTCTGGCAAACCATTCTATGATTGACTCATATGGATTGCGGCTCATCACCCTTCTCCGTCTGTGCCAGCTACAACCTGAACTGTCTCACTGACGGGGCTCTTCGCAGCGGGTTCACCATCAACGGCCAGTTGCATACCGGGAATTGGCGCATCCAGATTGGTAATGACCACCTTTTCACCGCCTTGAACACCACTGCTGATGTAAACCAGGTTGGGCTCTTCCCGCACCAGAGTAACCTGGCGAACTTCCAGTTTTCGCTCTGCATTGGCAACCAGAACCGTATGATCACTTTGCAAGGCATACCTGGGCAAAACAACGACATTTTCTACCGCAGTGCCTTCAATTTCTGCAGCAACAAATGTTCCGATTTTCAATTCTTCCTGTTCACTCTGACCAAGAATTCCGTAAGGGTCGACCACCTGTGCCACTGCATAAACGACCCGGCTGGCCTCATCAACAACGCCCTCTGTACGAATAATCTCTGCCTGCCAGCGACGTTCGCGGCCCGCTTCAATTGTGACCAGGTATGCTGTTGGAAAAACAACTTCGGTTGCTCTTGAAATTGATGGCAACAGGAGAAAAGGAAGGTCGTCCTTTGATATGGGTAGCCGTACTTCTGCGGTATCAATGGCAAAGCTGACACCTAGCCTTGTTCCAGGTGTTACATATTGGCCAATATCGACCGACTTTTCTTGCAGCAAACCGTCATAAGGAATTGTGATGCGAGTTCTTTGCAGATCCCTGCGGGCCTTTTCGACATCAGCCTCAGCTGCACTGACATTGGCCTGAGCATCCTGTAACTGGGGTTTGCGCAGAACCAAAGCCGAAGGAGTGCCGGTTTTCCCCAGGTTCTTCCAGTCCTTAAGCGCCTGCTCAGAGCGCGCGGTTTCATCAGACAACCTGGCCTGTCTGGAAGCCAGTCCGGCTTCGGCCCTTTTTAAAGCAGTACGATAGTCGCTGGCATCGATCTCGAGCAGTACATCGCCCTTGCGGAAAAAGCCGCCTGCAACAAAATGTGGGGATACGAATTCGACTTTGCCGGAAACTTCGGCTACCAGGGTGGTCTTTGTCCGGGGCCTGACTGTGCCCTGAGAATGAACCACAAAATTTAATGACTTGAGTTCGGCGTCAATAGTTTTTACCAACACCGCTGGTGTGATGACTTCCTTTTTCTCAGGCCGGTTTCCTTTTTGAATGTTGATCATTATCAGCACCACCGCGATAGACAGTGCAACCAGTCCAACAGGTAAAAAGAAACGAAAGTATTTTTGCATGTCGTAAAACTCCCTCAGAGACAGCAATGGCCTGATTACACCTGACCACCCGCAATTATCACCTCTGCAGCGCTGAGCGTCATAGGGCATAAGTTGGGGGTGGGCTGCTTTTAGGGAACAAATGCAGCTTGCAAGGCGTTACAATAGCCTAAGATTATTGTTCGAAAACCACTGGAAAAGGCTCAAATAGTGCTGCAAAAAAGAAACTCTGGCATTGTGCTGAAAAGTAATGAAGAGGTCGAAGCAATGCGGGTTGCCGGACAAATGGCAGCCGAAGTTTTGCAAATGATTCGTGAATATGTTGTACCTGGTGTTTCAACACTGAAACTTGACGATATCTGTCATCATCACATCACCGAAGTTCAAAAAGCGATTCCAGCACCGCTAAATTACAAAGGTTTCCCCAAATCTATATGTACTTCGGTCAATCATGTTGTTTGTCACGGCATTCCCGGAGAAAAAATATTAAAAGACGGTGATGTAATTAATATTGACGTGACCGTCATCAAGGACGGCTGGCATGGTGATACCAGCAAAATGTTCCAGGTAGGCAGCACATCAGTTAAAGCCAGGCGTATTTGTGAAATTGCCTATCAATCGATGGTACGTGGCATTGAAATGGTCAAACCCGGTGCAAGACTGGGGGATATCGGCCATGTCATTCAAAGCTATGCCGAGGGGCTTGGTTGCTCGGTCGTGCGTGAATATTGCGGGCATGGAATCGGCAAGGTTTTTCATGAAGACCCTCAGGTACTGCATTACGGGCGACCGGGTACTGGAGAGGTTCTGGTTCCAGGGATGGTGTTTACCATTGAACCAATGATCAATCTCGGTAAACGTGAAACACGTTTGATGCCGGATGGATGGACGGTGATTACTCGTGATCGCAGCCTGTCAGCTCAATGGGAACACACCATCGCAGTGACCGATTCCGGCTTCGACGTTCTTACGCGCCTGCCGGGCGATGCGCTTTAAGTTCTGCTCCCGCTGACTGGCAATCCTGTGACGTCTGGTCACCCTTCGATTATTGGCAGACTTGTACCTGGTCCCGGGGCGAAGTTGTTGATTGACCTGGCAGCTCTCGATAGAGCATTGCAGGTATCTGGGAACCCTCTTGAACCTCTAAAACTAGCCCTGAAGCATGCAGATCAGGTACTCGCAGATCAATTCTGGAACAATGAGCCGGTTGAAATTCTGGTACTAAACCGTGCCTGGCTTGTTGAGCAACTGCTCATCAAGGCATGGGACAGGCTGATGCCGGATACCAATGCACTTGCTTTGGTTGCAGTCGGCGGATTTGGACGAGGCGAACTACATCCACAATCCGATGTTGATCTGATGATTCTATTGCATGACGCGAAACCGGCGCCTGAGTTGAAAGTCTGTATCGAAGATTTTCTGGCCCTGCTTTGGGATACCGGGCTTTATCTTGGTCATAGCGTCAGAACAATCGAGCAGTGTGCGCAAGAATCTCTGGCAGATGTCATAACGGCAACTACGCTGATGGAGTCGCGTTTACTGGCAGGTGATCAAAGCCTGTTCGACGGTATGCACACTACGATTTCAAGCAAACAAATGTGGTCCGGACCAAAGTTTTTTGAAGCCAAGTATCGTGAACAACTCGAACGACATGAGCGGTTTCATGCAACGGCTTACAACCTGGAGCCAAACATAAAGGAAGGTCCTGGTGGTTTGAGGGATATCCAGATGATCAGTTGGGTAAGCAAGCGCCACTTCGCTGATGACTCATTGCATGGTCTGGTCGAGCATGGCTTCCTGACCGAGATAGAATTCGAAAAACTACGTGCCGGTCAGCTGTTTCTATGGAGAGTGAGGTTTGCCCTGCACCTGCTGGCAGGAAGGGCAGAGGACCGCCTATTGTTTGACTACCAACGTCAAATTGCCGTCAAGTTGGGATATGGGCAGACCGATGGGTCAAACGAAGCGGTAGAGAAGTTCATGCAGCAGTATTACCGGGTTGTAATGCAACTCGAGCGCCTGAACGAGAGCCTGTTGCAATTATTCCGTGAAGAATTAATGCAATCTGATAACGTCCCTGTTGATGATCTCGGCTCAGATTTTCATGTGCAGAAAGGTTTTCTTGGCGTGCAGGAAGATCACTTGTTTGAACGAAAACCGCAAGCGATGATTCAGATGTTCGTGTTACTTGCTGGTCATCCTGAGATTTTGGGCGTGCGAGCCTCTACCATCCGCCTTATCCGGGGCCGGGTTCAAACAATTGATGATGAATTTCGCAAAATGCCGGAAGTTCTAAGCGGGTTCTATGACTTGCTGTGTCAGCCGGAGGGCATTTACACACAACTGCAAAGAATGAATCGCTACGGAGTATTAGCAGCCTTGATTCCTTCATTTGCAAAAATTACCGGCCTTATGCAATTTGACCTTTTTCATGTCTACACAGTGGATCAACACATCCTTTTTGTGGTGAGGAATTTACGTCGGTTTGCGTACGGTAAGTATGCTGATTTGTTTCCCAGAATTGCTGAGATCTATAGCCAGATAAAAAAGCCGGAGTTGTTGTATCTGGCTGCACTTTTTCATGATATTGCCAAAGGGCGGGAAGGTGACCACTCGGATCTTGGCGCGGTGGATGCGCAAGAGTTTTGTGAATCCCTTTCAATGCCAAAAAACGAAACAGCCCTGGTGAGTTGGTTGGTGCAAAACCACCTTTTGATGTCCAAGACTGCCCAACGCAAGGATATCAGCGACCCGGAAGTGATTGCTGAGTTTGCTAATCACATGGGTAGTCAGGAGCGGCTGGTACATCTTTATTTGCTTACTGTGGCAGATATTGCTGCAACCAGTCCCAAGTTGTGGAACGGATGGAAAAGTGGTCTGTTGCGGGCTTTGTATCTGGCAACTTCCATCGCGCTTGAAGGAGGGGATCAACCGGACGCCGATGAGCAAGTGCATAACTCGCGTCGCGATGTTCTGCGAACCCTGTTGAATGATGGTTTTGACCGTGGTGAAATTTTAAAGGTGTGGAAATCGTTACCTGCAGATATTTTCCAGCGCTTCTCATACGGACAGTTGAATTGGGCAACGCGGTGCCTGCTCTCTATGGCCGGCAAGGTTGGTGTTGTGATATCGATCAGGACCCGTACAAAATTAAGCATTTCGGAGGTGTTGGTTTCGGCACCTGACTACACAGGACTGTTTGCTGCAACGACCTCTGTATTTGATGAGATGGAACTAAATGTGCTTTCTGCACGGGTGTTAACAACCCGCGATGACCGTAGTTTTGATCTGTTCCAGTTAATGGACGCTCGCGGTTTGCCTTTGAATAAATTGGATCGCGAACAGCTAAATCAACGACTACAAACGGTGTTGGGTAATAAGCAGGTAAGCAGTCCGGTTCAAAGAAAACTACCTCGCCGCTTACGACCTTTCCTAAGCGCATCGAAAATCAGGTTTGATACCGCCAGAAGCGGTACAGTCACCTCATTGGACCTTGAGTGTACAGACCGTCCAGGACTGCTTTCTCAGTTGGCCGCAGCCATAGTAGCGTGTGATATCCGTATACATGATGCCAAGATTGCGACTTTTGGCGACCGGGCAGAAGATACCTTTCTGGTGACAGACAACTTAAACCGTCCACTTAACGAGACGCAGAGATCACAGTTGGTTGAGGCAATTAATCAACGGCTTGAACTCAATTGAAAATAACAGACGAAATGAGCATTCGAATCAAATGAACACTCTGAAATCAGCCATCGAAGCAGCATTTGAGCAGCGTAATGAGTTTTCACCCGGGAACACCCCACTGGCCGTCACCGAGGCAGTAGAAACGTGTATTTCACTACTCGAAAAGGGCCAGGCGAGGGTCGCTGAACCGGTTGACGGGCAGTGGAATGTAAACCAGTGGCTCAAAAAGGCTGTATTACTTTATTTTAGAATTCATGAAAATGTAGTTATCGCTGGAGGCCATAGCCATTTTTTTGACAAGGTTCCTGTGCGATGGGGTGTGAATGGCGAAAATATTGCTGACACGAATGCGAGAGTGGTTCCTCCGGCGACCGTCCGGCGCGGTGCATTCATTGATCATGACGTTGTGTTGATGCCGAGTTATGTCAACATCGGAGCCTGGGTTGGTGCCGGAACGATGGTGGATACATGGTCAACTGTTGGCTCCTGTGCACAAATAGGCAGTGGTGTTCACCTGTCTGGCGGGGTGGGAATTGGTGGAGTGCTCGAGCCACTGCAAGCCACACCAACTATTATCGAAGACAATTGTTTTATAGGTGCACGCTCTGAAATTGTTGAGGGAGTGATTGTTGAAAAAGGTTGCGTTATTTCGATGGGTGTATATATCGGACAAAGCACTCGAATCTACAATCGCGAAACCGGCGAAATTAGCAGGGGACGGGTACCTGCCGGTTCGGTTGTAGTACCAGGGTCGCTACCAGCCAAAGATGGGAGCCACTCACTGTATGCGGCGATTATCGTCAAGCAGGTAGATGAACAAACACGCGCAAAAACCAGCGTTAATGAATTGTTAAGGAACCTCTGATTTATTCTGGGCAAGATACGAGTTCATGAATAGATCAGAGGTTCCCAAAGGAAAGCTGAAAATTGATAACTGTTTATGGAATAAAACAATGTGATACCTGCCATAAGGCCTTGAAATGGCTTTCTGAGCACGCCATCGAGCATCAGTTTCATGATGTAAGGGAGCAGGGTTTAAGTAAGGCACAGGTCACTACCTGGGCTAATTCTGACTACGGAGAGGAGTTACTTAACCGCCGCAGTACGACCTGGCGCACCCTTAGTCAGGCGCAAAAAGATGCTCATGGCGAAGAACGTATTCAGCTGTTGGTTGACAACCCTACGCTAATTAAAAGACCGGTATTTGTGGACGGTTCCGTAATCGCGGTCGGGTTTTCGCCAGCCAAATTACTACCTATATTAAAGGCCAGCTGAATATGAGCGAAGTGCTTAAGCTGGCTTGCGAATTGATATCGCGGGCATCTTTAACACCCAAGGATGAAGGTTGCCAGCGGCTTATTGCAGAACGATTAGCGCAATCAGGTTTTGATGTTGAGTGGTTCTATTGTGGCGAGGTCAGCAATATCCTGATAAGCAAAGGCAAAAGCAGCCCGTCATTTTGGTTTCTGGGGCATACCGATGTCGTTCCTACAGGCCCGGAATCCGACTGGTCATCTCCGCCATTTCAACCGGAAGTTAGAGACGGCGTACTTTATGGACGTGGCGCTGCAGACATGAAGGGTGCGGTCGCAGCAATGGTTGTTGCACTAGAGCGTTTTGTAGCTTCAAATCCGGATCACAAAGGCCAAGCCGGTCTTTTACTCACCAGTGATGAGGAAGGTGAAGCGCTTGATGGAATCCGGCGCGTTGCTGGTCTGATCGACGCGCGCGGCCTCGCTCCAGATTACTGCCTGGTTGGCGAACCCAGTTGCCAGGAAACATTCGGTGACACGGTTCGGATTGGCAGAAGAGGCTCAAATGCAGTCCGTTTGCTGGTTCACGGCATCCAGGGTCATACCGCTTTTCCACATATGATCGATAATCCTGTGCACAGGC
>JBLHGQ010000079.1:0-12991 GCA_047614505.1 Rhodothermales bacterium
CGTAAGATCCGCGCGATGGGCATTAAGATGGTGTTGTCAGGCGAGGGGGCTGATGAGGTTTTTGGCGGTTATCTTTATTTCCACAAAGCACCGGATGCCCGGTCATTTCACGAAGAAACAGTACGAAAAATTAACCGTCTGCACTGGTATGACTGTCTCAGGGCCAACAAAGCGATGGCGGCCTGGGGTATAGAAGCAAGGGTACCGTTTTTGGACCGTGAATTCCTTGACGTGGCCATGTCAATCAACCCGGAAGATAAAATGATCGTGCCAGGAAAAATAGAAAAAAACATATTGCGTGAAGCATTTTCCGACCTCCTGCCCAAAGAAATTGTCTGGCGGCAGAAAGAACAGTTTTCTGACGGTGTCGGCTACTCTTGGATCGACGGTGTAAAAGAGTTTGCGGACGAACAGGTCAGTGAAAAACAAATGAATCTTGCAGCACGGCGATACCCACTAAATACACCAGATACACGAGAGGCATATTACTTCCGGCGAATCTTCGAGGCGCATTTTTCGCTTCAGTCAGCTGCTGAGACCGTGCCGGGAGGAAAGTCAGTCGCATGTAGTTCTCCTGAAGCAATATTGTGGGATAAGAGCCTGCAGGAACTGAATGATCCATCCGGCAGGGCGGTACGCTCCGTGCACCAGGACGCCTACTGATGCTGGTCCAGAAATTTGGCGGAACTTCACTTGCTGACCTGAAGGGATTTCAGGCAAGTTCGACGGTGGTAAAAAGGTTTGCTGCAAATGAGCCTCTGGTTGCTGTGTTTTCCGCTGTTGCCGGAGTGACAGACCTGCTGGTCGCCGCAATTGATGCGGCTGAGGCGGGCGAGGATTTCACGCCTTCATTACAATTGGCAATTGAGCGTGAACGAACGGTGCTGGATGACGTAAAAGAGAGCGGTGCACAAGCACCACTGGCAGAGGCTAACCTTGCTGATCAGGAGCGCAGGCTGAAGTCCAGACTTGAAGGGGTTCGCTTGCTGGGCAATTGTCCAAATGAAGTCAGGGCCGAAATTCTCGCCAGTGGTGAAGGGTTTAGCAGTCGCTTGATGGCGGACCTTCTGGCAGCGGAAGGGATTAAGGTTCGTTGGTCCGATACAGATGTTTTGCCACCGGCCAATGATGACTGGCTTGATTCACTGGTCGACCTTGAAGCCGCCGAAAAACGACTAACAGAAAAGATGTCCCACGATATTCAGGTGCTCGTTCTGCCGGGCTTTTATTGCCGCAATGCCAATGGAGCCATTCAGCTTCTGGGGCGTAATGGGTCTGATTATTCTGCCGCTGCTGCTGCCGCTGCTCTTGGGGCACGTACTTGCCAGATTTGGAAAGATGTGGACGGGTTTTTCACCGCGGATCCGCGAATTGTGCCCAGCGCCCGCTGTCTCGATGAAGTCAGTTTTGAAGAGGCCATGGAGCTTTCTTTTTTTGGCGCGAAAGTCATCAGTGCCAAGGCATTGGCTCCGCTGGCTGCCAGTGAAATTCCTTGTGAAATTCGAAACACCTACAAGCCGGATGCGCCTGGAACAACGATAAGAGCCAAAACAGAGCGCACAAGTGCAGTTCGCGGGCTATCACTGCTCGACCACGTGGCATCTATTACTCTGGAAGGCGGCGGAATGCGTGGGCGGGTAGGAATCGCACGACGTGTGATGGAAGCGCTGGCCAGCGAGTCGATTTCGATATTGCTGATTGTACAAACCTCTTCTGAATACAGCATCACCCTGTGTGTTCGAACCCATGAGTCTGAAAAGGCGCTCAAGGCGCTTCAAAAAGAGTTTCATTTTGAGCAATTGCACGAGTTAATCACCGATATTTCTGTGCAAAGTGATCGCGCAGTAATTTCTTTGGTCGGTGATGGCATGAAGCGCAATAGGGGAATCGCAGCACGATTCTTGACAGCCATTTCATCGGCCGGCGTCAATGTTGAAGTGATTGCCCAGGGCAGCAATGAGTGTGCAATTGCAGTTGTGGTTGCGCATGAAGATGCAAGATCAGCGACACGGGCGTGCCATACGGCCTTTTTCAGCCATAGCAGTCAAATTGACGTCATTGTTCTGGGCTGCGGCAATGTAGGCGCCGAACTTCTTGCGCAGATTCAGCGGCAGCAAGAAGATCTGAACAGTGGTCACGTTAAGCTAAATGTTCGCGCGATCGCCAACAGCAAAAAACTACTGGTTGCCGATGACACGATTGATCTGGCTAACTGGCAGCAACAGATGGCTTCGGGTGGCGTCGACTACACGCTTGATGAAGTCATTGCGATTCGTGCAGATCAGGGTTTACTCAATGTCACGATAGTCGACTGCAGCACCAGTGAAAAGCTTGCCAGCCATTACACACGTTTTCTGGCCAATGGTTTTAATGTGGTAACTGCCAATAAGAAAGCCAATACGCTTGGAATGGATTATTACCGGGAGTTGCGCAAACAGGCGGGACAGTCATTCAAGAAATTCCTTTACGAAACCAATGTTGGTGCCGGTTTGCCGGTGATTGATACGCTTCATGCCTTGATTCGCTCCGGCGACCAACTGGATACGTTTCAAGGTGTATTGTCCGGATCACTGTCGCAGATATTCGGCCTGCTTGATGACGGCCTGCTATTTTCTGATGCGGTCAGTCAGGCCATGGACCTGGGCTTCACCGAACCGGATCCACGTGATGACCTTTCCGGAATGGATGTGGCGCGAAAGCTGCTGATTATCGCTCGTGAAGTCGGTCTTGAGCTTGAGCTGTCAGACATTGAAGTGGAGCCGGTTATCCCTGAAGGATTCGCTGCCGGTAAAACTGCGCAGGAACTGCCTGATGAATTGGTCAAGCTGAACGAAGGGTTTTCGGAACGTATACGCCAGGCGGCAAGCAATGGTGAAGTGCTTCGTTACGTGGGTCGAATAGATGGCTCGCGTTGCAGGGTGTCAATTGATAACGTATCCAAAGATAACCCGCTGGCGGCAATCCGGGACGGCGAAAATGCCCTGGTATTACATACCCGTTATTATCAACCGATCCCTCTGGTGTTAAGGGGATACGGTGCAGGTGCTCAGGTTACCGCCGCAGGTGTATTTGCGGATTTGTTAAGAACAACCTGGCGACCATTGGATTAACAGGAAATAAAATGGATTTACGTATAAAAGGTAATAAAAGATGACCAGAGGGCTGAGTGTATTTGCGCCGGCATCCACAGGTAATCTTTCAGTGGGTTTTGATGCTTTGGGGTTGGCGCTTGCGCCGGTTGACCGCACTTTGCTGGGCGACCTGGTGCATATAAAGAACACCAATCAACCAGACTGGACTTTGAACGTCACAGGTCCTTTTGCCAAAGCCTTACCGGAAGACCCGGAAGAAAACGTGGTGATGACCTGTTGTCGCCGGTTTGAATCAACTGCCAGAAACTTTATCGACGATGTCTACCCATTGGATGTAACTCTCGAAAAGCGGCTGCCCGTGGGAAGTGGGTTGGGGTCCAGTGCCAGCAGTATTGTTGCTGCGCTGGTTGCGCTTAATCAGTGGCATGGAAGACCCTTGAACCGCCCGCAACTGCTATCCCTGATGGCGGAAGCCGAAGGCGGTATCAGCGGTGAAGTCCACCTGGATAATATTGCGCCCAGTTTGCTGGGTGGATTGCGATTGTGTATGCCTGGTTCAGCACACCAGGAAGGATTGCCCTGGCCGAGTGCCTGGCAAATTGTAATTTCCTGGCCAGGGACGCGCCTTGATACAAGAGCGGCCCGCATGGTGTTGCCGGAAAAACTGGATCGTAGTGTTGTCGTTGCCCATGGCGCCAAGTTTGCGAGCTTCGTGCACGCACTTCACGTTGGCGATAGTGCGCGGGCAGCGGAATGTATTACCGACCTGATTGCTGAGCCACATCGCCAGCGTCTGTTACCGGGTTTTGTAGGCGCACGTGAAGCGCTGATGGGTATGGGCGCACTGGCCGTTGGTATTTCAGGCTCCGGTCCTACCGTATTTTGTATTGTCAATGACAGCAGGGTTGCTCAGGTAGCGGCAAACTGGCTCAAACAAAATCACGGCGAATCCGAACAGGCGTTCGTGCATATTTGCAGGGCTGACCTGGCTGGCGCACGGCAGGTCTAAATTCCACGACGGGCACACATATGCCATTTATCAATATTAAACATCCTGAGCAGCGTGTTTTGTTTCGTGAGGCTGTTGAGACCGGCATTGGCCGGGACCAGGGTCTTTTTATGCCCGAAACACTGGTTCCGATAGTTAATATTCCAGCCTTGCTTGAGATGGGCTTTGTAGAACGCAGCATACTCATACTGGAACACATCATTGGCACAGACCTTGATCGACAGGTTCTGGAGTCCATTGTCACTTCAGCCTTCAATTTTCCTGTGCCGCTAAAACAGGTTTCAAAAAACTGCCATGCTCTGGAGCTTTATCATGGCACCTCGCTGGCTTTTAAGGATTTCGGCGCACGGTTTATGTCTTTCTGCCTGGCCGCACTCCGGATGTCCGGGCAAACAAACAAGCCAATGACCATTCTGACCGCCACTTCCGGTGATACCGGGGCGGCAGTTGCCCAGGCATTTTTTGGTCAACCGGGCATAAATGTTGTTGTACTTTATCCAAAAGGCAGAATCACTCCATTGCAGGAGAAGCTGTTTTGTACGCTTGGTGGCAACATTCGGACCTTTGCGGTTGAAGATGACTTTGATGCATGCCAGGCCATGGTGAAACGTTCATTTACTGATCCGGAACTGGTGAGCGCGCTGGGGCTGAACTCCGCCAACTCAATCAATATTGCGCGATTACTGGCACAGGTTTGTTACTACTTTGAAGCCGTGGCCAGGTTGCCGGCTGGTACACGGCCGGTCTTCAGCGTGCCATCGGGTAATTTTGGCAATGTCACAGCCGGGCTGATCGCCTGCGCGATCGGTTTGCCCGTAAACAGGATGATTGCTGCAACCAACAACAACGATACCGTTCCGCGTTATCTACAAAGCGGTCATTGGGATCCTCAGCCAACCGTTGCGACAATCAGCAATGCGATGGATGTCTCCCAGCCCAGTAATTTTCAACGGGTTTTGGCGCTAGGCGCATCCTATGGTGTGAATCTTGAAGCATTGCTTGTGTCACGGGCATTAACTGATGATGAAACCCGCGAAGCAATGCGGGCCCTGTATGATCTTGGATACCTTGCTGATCCGCATAGTGCGTTAGGTTGGCAGGTATTGCAGGATCAGCTTGGTGCTGATGAAAATGGGGAGGATGAAACCGGAGTCTTCCTGTGCACCGCACATCCCGCCAAGTTCCGTGATGAGGTTGAATCAGTGTTGAACATCAAACTTGATCTGCCGGAGGAATTGCGTGAAGTGGAGAACCGTCAGCTTTTGTCCGTCAATATTTCCAATGACTTTTCTGAGTTCAAGCAACTACTTTTGCAAGCCGGTAATTGAGAATGACCCCGAAGCAAGAAGCATTATTGACCCTGGGGTGGCGGGAGTGGGTCAGTCTCCCGGGCCTGGGAATCCCCAGAATAAAAGCGAAAGTTGATACGGGAGCCAGAACATCGGTGCTGCACGCTTTTGAAGTGGAATCGTTTGTGCTTGATGGCAAGCAGAAAGTGCGATTCAAGATGCACCCCAAACAAAAAAACACGCTAGAAATAATTGAGTGCGAGGCTGACGTGGTTGATCAAAGAATCGTTAGTGACTCTGGTGGCCACAAGGAACAGCGTTGGGTGATTCAAACCGAAATGACCATTGGTACAAACAATTGGCCCATTGAGGTGACACTTACAGGGCGTGATGACATGATGTTTCGCATGTTGCTGGGCAGAACAGCAATCAAAGGAAGGGCGGTGGTAGATTCTTCTAAGTCATACATGCAAGGCCGGCATCCTGGCAAGCCACAAACAGAGTGAAGGCAAGAGCACCAATGGAGATTTGCCGGATATCGGTAAACCCCGGAACCCGCGCGAAAGTAAATTTGCCAATAGCGGATTTATATAATTCCACACCCTTATCTATGCCTGTGCAGGTCGTTAATGGGCGCAGAGATGGGCCCATTTTATTTGTCTCAGCAGCAATTCATGGTGACGAACTTAATGGTGTGGAAATTATTCGCCGTTTGCTCAAGAGTTCGTTGCTGAAATCCTTGCGAGGGACACTGCTTGCAGTACCGGTGGTCAATGTACACGGATTTCTAAACCAATCACGTTATCTTCCTGACCGCCGCGATCTCAACAGGTCTTTCCCTGGAAGCGCAAAAGGGTCAATTGCTTCTCGATTGGCCAACACGTTCATGCGGGAGATTGTACAAAAGGCAGGCTATGGGATCGACCTGCATACCGGCGCCATTGACAGATCCAATTTGCCACAAATCCGAACCAGTCTTGATGATCCAAAAACGCTTGAACTGGCCAATGCCTTTGGCGCTCCTGTGATAATCAATGCAAGTGTTCGCGCGGGCTCGCTGCGCGCCTGTGCCGTTGAACACAACATTCCAATGATTGTGTATGAAGCTGGTGAAGCGCTGCGATTTGATGAAGTCAGCATTCGGGTGGGCTTGCGAGGGGTATTTCAGGTGATGCGCAGCATCGGTATGCTGCCGGAAGGTAAACGAACAGGTAACAAAACTCCGGTTATCGCCCGGTCGACACGCTGGGTCAGGGCCCCTGCCAGCGGCATCGTTACAGGACAAATGAAACTGGGTAGTAATGTTAATGAGGGTCAAAGGCTGGCTTTGATAAGTGATCCACTCGGAGAATTTGAAGAAGCGGTGGTGGCGCCATCTGATGGAATAATTATTGGCAGAAGTAACCTACCCCTGACACATGAAGGCGATGCACTTTTCAATGTCGCCGATTTTATCGGCGCTGCAGGCGCAGATAATGTTGTAGAAGAGTTTGCTGCGATGCATGATCCTGCATTGCGACGGTTCGTCGAAGAAGACTTAAAAGGGACATAGCAATGAAAATAGTTATTCTATCAACCAATGGAAAGCTCTATTCAACCAGCAGGCTTGTTGAGGCAGGAATTAGCGCGGGGCATGAAATGTTGGTTGTCAATCATCGGCGTTGTTATATGAATATCACCACTCACCGGCCAAGCGTCCATTACAAAGGCGAGGCAATTTCCGGAGTGGATGCAATCATTCCTCGTATTGGTGCCTCAGTGTCTTTTTACGGCACCGCCGTTGTACGTCAATTCGAGATGATGGGCGTATATTCGGTCAACGAATCTACCGCAATTACCCGTTCAAGAGACAAGCTTCGTGCCTTGCAACTGCTGTCACGCAAGGGAATCGGCCTGCCCATTACCGGTTTTGCCAATTCACCTGACGATACCGATGACTTATTGAGATTTGTGGGCGGTGCACCAGTGGTAATTAAATTACTGGAAGGAACACAGGGCGTGGGCGTTGTGCTGGGAGAGACGAAAAAGGCAGCTGAGAGCGTAATTGAGGCATTTCGTGGATTAAAAGCCAATTTCATGGTGCAGGAGTTTATTAAGGAATCCGGTGGCACAGATATTCGCTGTTTTGTTATTGGAGAAAAAGTGGTCGCTGCCATGAAACGCACCGGAAGAGAGGGAGAGTTCCGGTCTAACCTTCATCGCGGTGGTTCGGCGGAATTGACTAAAATCACTCCAGAAGAGCGGTCAACCGCAGTACGTTCTGCCAAAATCATGGGCCTGAATGTGGCTGGTGTTGATCTGTTGAGATCCAATCATGGCCCGGTAGTTATGGAAGTTAATTCCAGCCCTGGTCTGGAAGGAATTGAAAATGCGACCGGTAAAGACATTGCAGGGGAGATCATTCAATTCATTGAAAAAAATGCCCGCCCAGGGCGCACCAAAACACGTGGTAAAGGCTGAGTTAAAAATGGTTTTCTAAAAACACCAACTTTTGGATTCTTCAGCAGTAGTTATTAGTACAGTTTCACAACTGTTGATTTATATCTCTCATAGTGATTATTAGCCCCGGTACTCCCGGGGCTTTTTTTGGCTGGCTCTTTTGCCCCCTAACTGTGTTGCGGGGTTCTTCTCGACGGTCATTACACAACAGGTAACTCCCGACTCGAATTCAACCCGCGCCTTGTTAGGAACCAAAATGGCTCAGCCAAAACTTTCTGGCTCTTTTGCCCCCTAACTGTGTTGCGGGGTTCTTCTCGACGGTCATTACACTACAGCCACTGATTAATGACGAAAACTCCCACCATTAGAAAAGCGATAGCTAGTTTGGCTGCGGTACCAAGCACGATGCCTATCCAGGTACCGTAACCGGCAATGCTCGCTTGTTGAACGGTACGCCCGGCGCTGATTTCAGCGACCACCGCGCCGACAAACGGCCCCAATATGATTCCGGGAAGACCAAAAAACATTCCAACAATCGCGCCAAAAGCGGCACCCCAAAAAGCCCTTTGGCTAGCGCCAAGTCTTTTTGCGCCCATCGCCGCAGCCAGAAAATCGACCAGCCATGCCAGGGCAGTGAGCGCACCGAGAATGCCGACCGTAGTCCAGCCTACCTGAACAAAATCACCTGCCCATGCGCCCAACAGCAAGCCTGCGAAAACCAACGGCACACCCGGCAACGCGGGGATGATCGTACCCGCGAGGCCACCGACCACGATTAAGGTTGCGAGCACCCACCATAAAACTGTCCAATCCATGAATTATCAATGGGGCCGGCACAACAGAAATAAAAGCTTTCTGCTGACTCAAGTCACAGACACAGACCACATATTTTTATACCTTCTACCTATGCCCCTTACCGCATTAGACAATGAAAGGCTCAACAAACACCTGAGCAAGCTGGAAGAGTTCGCCGGAACAGAACTTGGTTATCCAGCTGCCTTTGATATTGACTATCAGGCTTTGCAACCATTTCTTAATTATGTTCAGAACAACATTGGGGACCCCTTTAAGAGCGGCAGTTATCGATTGAATTCGCATGAGTTTGAACGGGAGGTATTGGAGTTTTTTGCTGGATTAACCCGTGCGCCAGATGACCAATGGTGGGGTTACGTCACCAATGGCGGGACAGAGGGGAACCTTTATGGCATGTATCTGGCTAGAGAAATGCTGCCGGACGGTATCGTGTATTTTTCTCAGGATAGTCACTATAGCGTCACAAAGAATCTGCACTTTCTTGGTATGCGCAACATCATGATCCGCTCACAGACCAACGGTGAGATGGACTATGAGGATCTGCGCGAGACAATTCGTATCCGTCGTGAAGTACCCCCCATCATTTTTGCCAATATAGGTACAACCATGAAAGAGGGCCGGGATGATATTGGCATCATTCAGGAGATTCTTGATGAAATGGCAATTGAGAAACAGTACATCCATAGCGATGCCGCTCTATGTGGGGGCTATGCCGCTTTTTTGGATCCGCGACCTTCCTGGGATTTTGTCGATGGTGCTGACAGTATTTCTATTTCAGGTCATAAATTCTTTGCCTCACCAATTCCTTGCGGTATTGTCTTGGCAAAGAAAGCGAATGTGAACCGGGTTGAGCGCTCCATAGCTTATACAGGTACCCGGGATACAACAATTTCGGGATCCCGTGACGGATTCACGCCGATGCTGCTTTGGTACGCGATTCGTTCTTTGGGGGTTGAAGGAATGAAGCTCCGTTTGGATAAAGCCATGGCCACTGCGGATTATGCACAGCAACAATTCCAATTGGCCGGCTTGAAGGCAAGACGTAATACAGCCGCATTGACCGTGGTGTTTTCTCGCCCTGCTGGCTGGATCTGTGAAAAATGGCAGTTGGCCTCAGAGCAGAACATCAGTCACCTGATATGTATGCCGCATACCAAAAAAGAGCAGATTGATTCTCTATTAGCGGATATCATTTCTGATCAATCAAATGCACGCGCGGAAATTCGACAATGAAAAGTCTGACCATTATTCAGGAAACCAGAGCAGGACTGTTGGCCGAAGTAGCCACTTTGCTGGAGCACCATAAAATCGATTTGCGAAGTATTGACGGCAGTACCGCCGGCTCGTTGGCAGTGATTAGTTTGATAGCCGAGCCCTATGATGAGTGTTTTAAGGTACTCAACGATGCGGGGTTCAAAGTGTTTGCAAACGAACAGGTGCTGGTACGTATTACAGATCACCCGGGAGCTTTGGCTGAACTGTCCAGGCGTCTGGCGAATGTACAGGTCGACATTCGTAGTATCCATATTGTGCAGAACGAAGGCGAAACTTGCATCGTCGCGCTGGAAACTGAAAACGATTTTAGTGCAAAGCAGGTGCTTGGCGATATTCTGGTTTAAACCTCCCGCCCAATCGCAAGACTCAGCAGACGGAAAGCGTAAGAATATGCAGGCAAATCTTAATACCAAACATTTTGTTGGCCTTTTAATATTGGCAGGACTGCTGTTAGTCAGCAGCACGACTTTAGCCACCAATGTCATTATTGAAACCACGTTGGGCGACATTGAAATAAAGCTCTTTGATGACACACAGCCTCAAACTGTGACCAATTTTTTAAACTATGTGAATGATGGTGATTTTCAGGATAGCTTCATCCACCGCAGCATCCCCGGCTTTATCATTCAAGGTGGTGGGTTTACTTACATAGACGACGTCACCGACTCAGTACCTGCAGACCCGCCGGTGGCGAATGAACCCGGCAGGTCTAACGTCCGCGGCACAATTGCCATGGCCAAGTTTGAGAATGATCCCGATAGTGCTACCAGTAGTTGGTTTATAAACCTGGTAGATAACTCAGCAAACCTGGATTCACAAAATGGAGGCTTTACGGTTTTCGGCGAAGTTGTTGGCGATGGCATGTTGGCTGTCGATGCAATCGCAGCCTTACAGGTTTGGAATGCTGGTGGTGCCTTTTCGGATCTGCCGTTAATCGCTTTTCCAGGAGGCTCGGCAACAATCATGAGTGAGCATCTGGTTTTCACAAATCCTTCGGTAGTGAGCAACTTTGAGATTAATGCCGGTGTAAATGATGCCTGGGTTACAGATGGCGCACCATTGCAGGGTCTTTTTGTTACCGCATTCCCGGGTTTGAATCTTGTTTTCCTGGCCTGGTTTACGTTTGATTCCGTGCCTTTAGCCCCAGCGCAGGAAATGAATCAGCAATTTTTGTCTCAACTCTCAAAATCCGCCAATAGTGCAGCAACCTTTGGAGCAGACGACCAGCGTTGGGTAACTGCCCTGGGTTCAATCGATGGAAGTCGTGCAGTTCTTAATGCCGAACTGACCATGGGAGGAGCATTCAACAGTTCGGTACCGCTCCCCACGCAGGACACCAGCTATGGAACGATCACACTTAGGTTTGAGGACTGCTCCAATGCAACAGTGGATTTTGAGTTTCCTGCCGCAAGCGAATCCGGATCTTTCGATATTCACCGTGTGCTGGAAAGTAATGTTGCGCTATGTGAGTCGCTTCAACCATTAGCAGCACCCTAGGCATTCGGATACAAACGACAGGGATTTGGACCTACCTATTCTTCCCTGTCTACTTTTGATCTCAGGGCTTTTGTTCTGGCTCGTTTGGTTTTTCCATCAAGGCGTTTGCGCATTGAAGCCCGGCTGGGCTTGGTTGGGATTCGCTTCGCCTGTTGATGCAAGCTATTGATTATCAAGGCCTGTAAACGGCGCAGAGCATCTTCCCTGTTCTTGTCCTGATCCCTGAAGCGCTGTGCTTTGATCACAATCACACCATCGCGCGTGAGTCTGCGGTCTCTAATGGTTTTCAGCTTTTCTTTGATCGGTTCCGGTAAAGATGAAGCATTAATATTAAAGCGCAGGTGAATAGCCGAAGAAACTTTATTAACGTTCTGTCCCCCCGGCCCGCTTGCGCGAACGGCGGTCAGATCAACTTCAGATAAAGGAATTGAGATGTGGGGAGTTATTTCCAGCATGCAGCATCTTAATCTTTTTGATTAGGTCATTGCGCATATTAAGGCTCATTGTGCGCAGTATGCGATAGTCAACGTTAGCTTCCGGAGCAATCCCCAGCTCAAGTTTTAGGCGATCCGAAAGTATGTTTTGACTCATTTTCTGAATATTGTTCATAAGGTAAACCCATTGTTTGTTTCATGATTGTTGCGAATTTAGACGCTAAACCATGGCTTAAAGTTACGTGAGAATCGTCAAACGACTGGATATTGCCGTCAAAACGAGGCTTTTCTCGCCTTAGAAGGCCAAAGTGGTCGTAAGCTTTTTAACAAGGGACGCTCGATCACATAAAAAACCACAATGCCAACGATTATTGAGCTTCCGATACAAAGGGCCGCGAATAAGAGTTGTGACGCCAACGTATCAGTATGTAACCCAGTCACTTCCCATAACAATTCAACAATTTCGATGCTTAAAATGTGACTCAGGTAAATGGAATAGGAAGCATCACCAATCAATTGTAAAAAGCCGAGTCGATGAACTTTACCCGCCCTTTCAACACCCAGTGTTGCGAAGATAAGAAGGGTCGCAGGAATACCCCAGACAATAACCCTGGTGCTGCCAGGCAAAATAGATGTTTCAAAGCCAATGAGTAAGATAAACGCTCCGGCCATCAGAGTGCGAGATAAGGCCAAATCCAGGGGCGCACCACGCGTATAAAATACACCGATGATGATACCGGCAAGAAACTCCAGCAGCAGCGTATCTGTATAAGTGACCAGCATTGGTTTATCGGTTGACGCCCATTGGCCCAAGAAGACAAGAAGTAAAAAGGTCGAAATAAGTGTCGCCAGTCTCCATCGGGGTGAAATAAACAGGGATGCCCCAAATAGCGCATAGAAAAACATCTCATAATTGAGTGTCCAGCCCGGTATCAGGATGGGCCAGATTTGGTCGCTGACCAACGGATGGTAATGAGGTATAAACAGCAACGATTTCACGATGTGAGTGGGTTCAGGTTGAACGCTTTGAAATAGCTCAGGGACAAGTATCTTTGGGATAACGATCACCAAAGTAAAAAACCAGTAAAGCGGTACGACACGAATAAAACGCCGGAACCAGAAATAGGCAGGTGCTTGAGTTTT
>JBLHGQ010000080.1:0-12878 GCA_047614505.1 Rhodothermales bacterium
TGGGCTATTTTCCATAATAATCTCTACTCAATATGGGGTAGGTTGAAAGGTTCTGAATGATGAATTATCCGCCATGCGGGCGAAGTAATTCACGACTGATAATATGGCGCTGAATTTCTGATGTGCCATCCCAGATTCGCTCTACCCGGGAATCGCGCCAGATTCGCTCAAGTGGCAGATCACTCATCAGCCCCATGCCACCAAAAATCTGCAGTGCTTCGTCACTGACGCGCGCCAGCATTTCAGTCGCATAAAGCTTGGCGCTGGCTATTTCGCGATTGGCAGGTAAGCCCTGATCAATACGCCATGAAGCTGAAAGTGTTAACAAATCGGCCGCGTCAATTTCTGTGATCATGTCGGCCAATTTGAAGGAAACGCCCTGAAACTTGCCGATTGCCTGTCCAAACTGTTTGCGCTGTGCTGCATAGGGAACCACTAACTCCATGGCGCGGCGGGCACGCCCGATTGACATGGCTGCGACCGTGAGACGCGTTGCATACAGCCATTCATTGGCCAGCGCAAATCCTTGGTGGGTTTCTCCCAGCATTTGGGTATCGGGTATGCGGCAATCATCGAAATTCAAAATACAATTGTGATAACCCCGATGAGAAACTGATGAGTAACCCGGTAATATTTCGAAACCGGGCGTTCCACGGTCAACCAGAAAACAGCTAATTTTCTTCTTTACACCGCGATCGGTGGTTTCTTCACCAGTCGCTGCGAATAAAATGACGAAATCTGCCAGGTCAGCATGGGAGATGAAGTGCTTTGTACCGTTAATGACCCAATCACCACCATTTTTGACTGCCGAGCATTTCATGCCGCGCAGATCTGAACCCGCCCCGGGTTCTGTCATTGCCAGGGCGTCAAATTTTTCACCCCGAACAGCTGGTAGTAAGTAACGCTCACGTTGTTCACCTTCGCACGCTGCCAGGATGCCTGAGGGCCTTCCGAAAAACACCGTCAATGCCATGCTGCCACGGCCTAATTCTCTCTCCAGTAACGTAAAGTCCAGCTGGTTCAAGCCACCGCCACCGAACTCTTCCGGCATATTGGCAGCATAAAACCCCAGTTCCTGACATTTGGCGGCAATTTCCATCCCCAATTCTTTGGGCACTTGACCGCTACGTTCAATCTCTTCCTCGTGTGGATATATTTCTTTCTCCACAAAGGCTTTTACGGTATCAACGATCAGTTCTTGTTCATCACTGAGGGCAAAATGCATGATCTCAATCCTGTTTTCTTTGACCGACATATCTGCCGGCCTTCTCTGGACGGGGAAGCTGCGAATGCGAAGCAGCGAAAGCCATCAGTTTGGCCCGCATTGCATCACTGGCAGGGCAAACCCGTCCAGACTCCCGGTCGACATGCAAATACATGATTTCCGAACTTGCCAGCAAGCAGTCATCAGCGGATGAGTGCAGACGGTAGAATACCTGGAAACGTTTCGCATCAGCCGACAGAATTTGCATTGTGCTGTAAATCGGTTGATTGACTGCTACTTCATCGTGAAACATTACGTGTGACTCAACGGTATACCAGCTCATGCCTGAGGCCACATAAGCCTTATCCATTCCAATCATCAGCAAAAATCGGTCACAGCTGTCGCTGAAGACCTGCACATATCGAAACTCGGTCATATGCCCGTTGTAATCGATCCAGGCCGGTAGCACTGTCAGGTCCAGCATTCGCAATGGCTCTTCAGATACTGTCTCATCCGGCTGTGAGGCATCTGTCATGGCGCTTAGTCGCCCATCGTGCTCGGTCAGCAAGGCACCTGCACCCCAGTGACGTTCCTTGAGTGAGCGCATCATTCCAACCAGATTCCGGTCGCGAATTCTTTCGAGTTCGGTAAATTCGTAGGCGCCAGATTGTGCATCGGACTGGTCGGCGATTTTTTTAATCAGTTCATCATCGAGTTCCGGGACATCCATCAACCGGGTCCATGGCCACTGCAAGCACGGCCCGAACTGCCCGATAAAGTGCGCCATCCCGGCTTCGCCACCAGCCAGTCGGTAGGTCTCAAACAAGCCCATCTGACCCCAGCGCAAACCGAAGCCAAAACGAATGACATCATCCAGTTCTTCGGTGGTCGCGATATCGTCTTTTATCAGCCAGAGTGCTTCGCGCCAGGTCGCTTCCAGCAGACGGTCTGCAATGTGCGCGTCAATTTCCTTGCGCACCACAATTGGTTTCATTCCAATCGAAATTAGTATTTCTCGAGCTCTTTCAGTGATTTCTTTGCTCGCGGCGTCTCCGGGGACCAGTTCTACCACGGGTAGCAAATAGACCGGATTAAAAGGGTGAGCAACAACGATTTGTTGAGGGTTCGTCGAGCCTTCCTGCAATTGCGAAGGTTTGAAACCCGATGTCGAGGAGCCAATAATTGCCGATTCCGGCGCGTGCATTTGTATTTCCGCAAGAATTTTATGTTTTAGCGTCAATACCTCAGGAACGCTTTCCTGAATCCAATGAACTCCCTTTACTGCATCTTCCAATGTGGCCGCAAAGTTAATGGTCCCCTCAGCCGGCATTGGTACATCTGCAAGGGCAGGCAATGAAATTCGGGCATTGGTAACGACTTCCATGAGTCTTACATCGGCATTCGGTGCAGGATCAAATACACTGACCTGCCATCCGTGTAACAAAAATCTTGCTGCCCATCCCGCACCAATGACACCACCGCCAACAATACAGGCTTTGCCGGGCGCAGCAGATTGTTGCGTCATGCAGGTGCCCGCTTTTGCAGGTTCAGCTTTTCCCTGACCTCGGCTGGGCCAATGATTTTCGCGCCCATTGCGGTCACAATCCCAACCGCACGTTCTACCAGTTGCGCATTGGTCGCCAATACGCCTTTATCCAGATAAATATTGTCTTCCAAACCGACTCGTACATTGCCGCCGGCAAGAATTGCTGCTGCAACGTAGGGCATCTCGTTGCGGCCCAGGGAGAACATTGAGAAATGCCAGTCCTTGGGTACGTTATTGACCATCGCCAGCATCGTATTGAGATCATCGGGAGCACCCCAGGGAATGCCCATGCACAGTTGGACCAATCCTGGGGATTCCAGAATGCCTTCATCAGCAAGCCGTTTAGCAAACCATAAATGTCCGGTATCAAAAGCTTCTACTTCAGCCCGCACACCCAGGTCTTTCATCATCTGGCCCATGGCCCGCAACATTCCGGGCGTGTTGGTCATAACGTAATCTGCCTCTGCAAAATTCATGGTTCCGCAATCCAGCGTACAAATTTCAGGCAGGCAGGATGCAACATGCGCCATACGTTCCTCGGCGCTCGCCATATCGGTTTTACCTTGAACCAGAGGCAGGGGAGCATCAGGTGGCCCTGTGACAAGGTCGCCTCCCATGCCGGCGGTCAAATTGATAACCACATCAGTGTCCGACTCACGAATTCGTTCAGTTACTTCGCGGTATAAATCCACCCGCCTTGAAGGCGCTCCGGTTTCCGGGTCTCTTACGTGGCAATGGACGATCGCAGCACCGGCTTTGGCAGCTTCAATGGCAGCTTCGGCAATCTGTTTTGGACTGCGCGGTACAAGATGGGAAATGTCCTGTGTCCCTCCAGATCCGGTAACGGCACAGGTGATGAAAACTTCCCGGTTCATTTCTAATGGCATTGCGCTATCTCCAATACTATCTGTCTGGATTAATCATTGTTTGCAGTTGTCAGGTTTCTCGAAAGAACCCTGATGCGATTGTCGATCTCATTCTTTTCCAGGTAAAAACCCTGATAATGCCGCTCGCCGGATTCAGGATCAAAAGCTTTCCTGCCATGCAGTACGCGCTTGTTATCAAACACCACCATTTCACCCGGTTCCAGGCGGAATTGAATCGCATATCTGGGATCTCTGACGCGATTCATTAGCGACTGGTATGCAGCATAAAAATCGTAAAGCTGGTCTGAATTCAGATCAGGAATATCGGCAATATGCGTGTTGAAAACGAAACTGTCAAAGCCTCCATTCAAATCATGATTGATGATTGGCCTTGAACAGCGAATATCGTTCTCATTATCGTGAAATCTCCACGGTAGTTGAACCGTACTGAGCAGCTCGTAAATCGCAGGGTTATCACGCCTCAAGTCCGCACAAATTTGAAATCCGTCCGCAAACACCGACTCACCACCTGTCGCACTGTTGCGCAATGCATGCAGAAACTGATAGCCCGGCACTACTTCCTGATTAGGCAGGTCAGTGTGCAGTTGAAGTTCCATTGATGTATAAGCCAGGTTGATTGGCTCGGGCACACTTAAAACTTCAAAATAGTCTCCAAAGTTGGTCTGGCGACGAAAGCCAATCAGGTTCCCAATGTCACCGCTTGAATAAGGCCGGTCTTCAAGACCGTGAAAAATCAGAATTCCTTTTTGTTTTAAGGCTTGTAAAGCGGTCCGTAATGCAGATTCTGAATTAATGCATTCCCGGGCACTTGCTCGTGGCACCATTCCAATAGTCTCTCGATCCCACAAGTTGAGACCAACCTTTGACGGGTCAGCCCTGCTTTTGCCCGGCTGGTGCTCATACAACCAATTCGCCGGGTAGTGTGAAGTATCCTGACGACCGGGCCATCGAACACTCAATATTTCATCAATCAATTCAAAAGACTCCGGATGCAAATCCAGACTGACGGTTGTCAGATTGAAAATACGTTCGCGCGTATGTGGATGGAGTTCATCCTCATCATTATCTCTTAACCAGATATACGGAAATTCCGAAACTGACTGGTCGGCCCAGGTGATGATGAATGCACGATCAATAGTATTAACTGAAGTGATTTTCATTGTGATAGTCTCCGCTATGTTTTGGCATTGGCGCAATACCGCTTAGCGACATTTTTTGGTTTATTTTAGAAGTGAGTCATTTTATGAAAATAGGATTTATCGGTTTAGGTAATGTTGGCGCCAAGTTGGCAGGCAGCATTCTTCGAAATGGGTTTGATCTCAGTGTGCTGGACCTCGATAAGAACGCTGCGCAGGATTTGCTCAACAAAGGGGCGTCCTGGTCAAGCTCAGCAAAAGAAATGGCTGAATCAGTGGACATCATTATCACCTGTTTGCCCAGTCCGGCGATCAGCGCTTCGGTAATGGAGGCGGAGGACGGGATTCTCGCTGGCTTGTCCGCTGGCAAGATCTGGGCAGAAATGAGCACCACCGACGCGACAGAAGTGCAACGCCTTGGGAAATTGGTTGAAGCCACTGGTGCCAGTGCCGTGGATTGCCCCGTATCGGGTGGTTGCCATCGGGCAGCAACAGGCAACATTGCCATATTGGCTGGTTGCACCAGACCCGTATTCGAGACAATGTTGCCATTACTTAGCGTGATGGGAACGCAAATTTTGCACTCAGGTGCATTAGGTTCTGCTTCCACTCTTAAAGTCATGACCAATTATCTTGCTACGGCCAATCTGGTGACCCTTTGTGAAGCACTGGTCACCATGAAGCAGGCAGGACTGGACCTGAACACCACATATGAAGCGATCCGGATATCATCCGGCAACTCCTTCGTCCATGAAACTGAAAGTCAGGTGATTCTTAATGGAAGCCGTGATATCAATTTCACCATGGGGTTGGTCCTCAAAGATATTGGCTTGTTCCAGGACATTGCAGACCGCTCTGGTGTTGATTTGGAAATTTCACCCAAATTGATCGAAATCTTCAAAGATGGCATTGCGCGCTATGGTGCCGGAGAGTGGTCATCAGCTATTATCCGGCGTCTTGAAGATGCCTGTGGGGCGGAAATTTTAGCGCCCGGTTTCCCTGCTCAAATGACAGATGATGAACCCGAGGTTTTGGGGTATGAAATAAAGGCTCGCCATTGATTGGATCAGACATCAAGAAACCTTTGGAAGATATCCCAACCGTCATGCGCGCCGTCGTAATGAAGGGGCATGGTGGTTTTGACAAACTGGAATATCACACCGATTGGCCAACTCCGGTTCCGGGAAAAGGTGAGGTGCTAGTTAAAGTACATGCTTGCGGACTCAACAACACCGACATCAATACACGTATCGGCTGGTATTCCAAAAGTGCTTCAGAACAAAAGTCCGGAACTGATTCGGGCAACGATGATGATGAAGCATGGGGAGGAGCGCCATTGGCCTTCCCCAGAATTCAGGGCGCCGATGTGGTCGGTACGGTGGTCGCAAACGGTCCGCAATCCGACCCTGGCCTGTTAGGCAAGCGTGTTCTGATCAATACCTGGTTTCGTGACTGGAATGACCCGCTAAATCCGGAAAAATGCACTTATCTGGGTTCCGAATGCGATGGTGGGTTTGCTGATTTCACTAAGGTGGACCAGCGTAATATTCATCCCATCAACAGTGAACTAAGCGATGCTGAGCTTGCAACCTTTGCCACTGCATATCACACCGCGGAAAATATGCTCAATCGCGCCAATGTTGGTGAATCCGACATTGTTTTGATCCCCGGGGCATCGGGAGGTGTAGGTTCTGCACTAATTCAGATGGCAAACAGGCGCGGCGCCGTAACCATAGCTATGTGCAGCGAATCGAAGCAAGATGAAGTAAAAGCGATTGGTGCAGATGCGGTAATGGCAAGGTCGCCGAAAAATTTGAGCGCCGAAATTCGATCCGCAATCGGCAGAGACACTGTAACGGTGGTCGCTGATGTTGTTGGTGGTGCACTTTGGCCTGAGTTGATTGATGTGCTTGCCAGGGGAGGGCGCTATACCTGCGCGGGAGCGATAGCAGGACCTATTGTGGAACTGGATCTTCGGACGTTTTACCTTAACGACCTGACATTCACTGGTGCAACAACATGCCCGCCTGGTATTTTTGATGACTTGATCAGCTATATTGAGAAAGGTGAGATCAGGCCAATACTGGCGAAAACCTTCCCATTACGGGAATTGATTGAAGCTCAAAAATTATTTCTTGCCAAACAGCATGTCGGGAATATCGTCGTTACGATGTGACCGGCGCCAATTCATACAATCAACATAAATAGAACGAGGAAAAACGTGAATCACAATATCAAGCCTTACTGGCAAAACTATATCAACGGGCAATGGTGCGATGGCGGTGCCGGAAAACTGGATGTGTGTGACCCATCCACGGGTGAATTGATTGCCGAGCAGGCCATGGCTGATGAAGCAGACGTCGATACAGCGGTGATGGCCGCGTTGCGATGTCACGAAAGCGATGTGCTTTCGGATATGCGACCGGTCGTTCGCGGTCGAATGGTGCGTAAGATTGGCGATTATTTAATGGATCACTTTGAAGAAATAGCCACAGTCCTGACGCTGGAGTCCGGCAAACCACTTTGGGAAGCCCGAATTGAGGTGGCTGGTGCTGCCAGGTACTTCGAATATTATGGCAATCAGGCTGAATCCCTTGAGGGTCGTTCTATTCCATTGGGTTCGTCCTATTTCGATTTCACCGTGCATGAGCCTTATGGTGTGTCTGCGCAGGTTATTCCCTGGAATTATCCGCTGGAAATGACAGCACGCTCCATGTCGACGGCGCTCGCCACCGGCAATGCCTGTGTAGTCAAAACACCGGAACTGGACCCGCTTTCCAATCATTACCTGGCCAAGGCGGCTGAATTTGCAGGCTTTCCCGATGGCGCAGTGAATATTCTTTGCGGCTATGGTCACACCGCCGGTGCAGCGCTGGTTGAGCATGAAGAAGTACGTCAGATCGTGTTTACCGGCTCAGTTGCCACCGGCATTTCAATTGCTACTGCTGCTGCCCGCAATGTGGTTCCTTGTATCCTGGAATTGGGTGGCAAGTCGGCGGCTGTGGTTTACCCGGATACTGATATGGACCTGCTGGTAGATTCGGTTCGCTGGGGCATTTTTTATAATGCAGGCCAGGTCTGTTCTGCAATGTCCCGTCTGATTGTGCATGAAGATATTCACGATGAAGTTCTGGAGCGTTTGATTTCGATGACAAGTGGCTTGTCCACGGGTCCGGGAATTGATCTTGATGAAATGGGGCCAAACATGGGCGCTATGATTTCTGAGAAACAACGCGACAATGCGGTAGCTATGTGTGCTCAGGCAGAAGCGGAAGGCGGCAGGATATCAATTGGCGGAAAGGCGATTGACCGGCCGGGCTGGTTTTTTGAGCCAACAATCATCAGTGAAGTGCAGCAATCGCAAACCATTGCCCAGGAAGAAGTATTTGGCCCGGTGCTTTCAGTATTGAAATTCAAGCAGGATGAAGAAGCGGTCAAAATGGCCAATGCGACCCAATACGGACTGGTATCTGGTGTGTTCACCCGTGATCTGGATCGGGCCATGACCACGGCAAGAAAATTACGCGCAGGGCAGGTCTACGTTAATGAGTGGTACGCCGGTGGCGTTGAAACACCCTTTGGCGGCTATGGGAAATCAGGCTATGGTCGGGAAAGAGGGCGCGAAGCACTGAACAATTACGTCCATACCAAAAATATCGCGGTGGCATTGAAGTCCTGATCAACGATCGTAAAATGGCCCCGGCAATGTGACCTCAGCAATGTGACCCCGGTAATGAACTATGGAAAAACTGCCTGATGTGATTCAGGCAGTTCTATTGTCTTCCATCAAGCCTTTGAACAGGCCGAAACACATTACCAAAAGAACCAGGCAAAAAGGTAACCCGATTGATATTGTCAGGGCTTGAAGAGAGGCTGTACCACCGCCGATCATCAGGGTAATCGCAACACCACCGGCTAAGATGCACCAAAATACCCGTTGCTGAACCGGTGAGTCCATTTTCCCACCGGCAGTGATGGAGTCGATCACCAGGGCACCGGAATCGGCCGATGTGATGAAGAAAATTGCAATCAGTAAAACGCTGATTGTTGACACTACTCCTGTGAATGGCAGACCTTCTAGCATTTTGAACAACGCCAGTTCCGGTACCGATTCAGCGACGCCCATATAGCCGTTGCTCATTAGCTGGTCCAGGGCCGTACCACCAAAAACAGACATCCATACTATGCCGATAAAAGTTGGGATGAGTATTACCCATGAGATGAATTCCCTCACGGTGCGGCCATAGCTGACCCGCGCGATAAACATTCCAACGAAAGGTGACCAGGATACCCACCAGGCCCAATAAAACGTGGTCCAACCGTGGTAAAAAGCGGTATCTTCGCGGCCAATCCAGTTGCTCAGCGTTGGTAAATGGGTGAGATAGTCCACAAGTGCATTGCCTGTGGTTTGAACTAAAACAAGTGTTGGCCCCGCAATAAAAACAAATAACAAAAGCGCTGCGGCCAGGCTCATATTGATCTCACTAAGCCGCTTTACACCTTTCTCCAGGCCAGCAACTACGGATACCAGCGCGATTGAAATGATAATGACGATTAAAATTACTTTGGTAGTGGTGCTAATTGCAATGTCAAACAGGTAATTGAGGCCGCCAGATATTTGATCAGCACCAAATCCGAGTGAAACCGCCAGACCAAACAGAGTGGACAATACGGCCACAATATCCACAAAATGGCCTAATGGTCCCCATACAGCCTCGCCAAATAGTGGATAAAAGGCTGATCGAAGCGTCAAAGGCATGCCCCGGTTGAAGGCAAAAAATGCCAGTGATACGCCAACAACTGCATAAATTGCCCAGGCATGTAAGCCCCAATGAAAAATGGCCGCAGACATGCCCGCAGCTCGCGCTGCCTCAATATTCACTGGATCAATACCCACTGGTGGATTTAGCGTGTGAGTTACCGGTTCAAGTACGCCAAAAAACATCAGACCGATTCCCACACCAGCGGCGAATAGCATTGATAGCCAGGAAGCGTAGGAATACTTCGGTTTTGCCGTATCGCCGCCAAGCCTCACACGTCCTAGTCGCGAGAACGCAATTATTAAGCAGAAAATCAGGAAGAAATTGGCGGAAATCATGAAAAACCAATCAAACTTTGAGGTAACCCAAAGCCGCAAATCCAGAAAAGCGGTTGCTGCAGACTCAGGCGAAAGAAGCGTTCCAGCTAAGAAAACGATGACCAAAATGGCCGACACCATGAATACCGGGTTGTGGATATCGAGCCCCATGAAGTTGACATTCTGATCACCAATCGTATGTCCAATTTCGTCGGCTTTAGATGTGCTGCTCATTTCGTCACTCAATGGAAATTCTCCAGACCGTATGCTATTTGCGAAGTACAGGGTAACACTCAAAAGCACACCTGTTTCGGGTCGTTTTTAACCGCTTGAAGGTCGCATGGGTTAATGCATGTGGATAGCTACTGGCACACACTGGATTGATAATATCGAGGCAGAACAGACAACAAGACCATGAGTAATTGTGGATTTAAACTGGTACCAAAATGAATACGAATCGCCGACGTAGAAAAGAGGGTGGCCGGGATGCCAAACGTGCAGCACGGGCTTTAGCCAGGCCGGACGTGCGGCCTTTTATTGAGCGAAAAATACCTTATTACGAAATGCTGGAAGATTCCGCACTGGAATTAATTGAGTACAGCGCTGATACGGTACTCGAAGAGATTGGCATTGAATTCAATGACTTCCCGGAAGCTCTGGCTTTGTTCAAAGAAGCGGGTGCAGACATTGACGGTGAGAGAGTTCGCTTCCCCCGTGGATTGTGCCGGTCCATTGTTCAAAAATCTGCACCTTCGGAGTATGTGCAACATGCTCGAAATCCCGAGCGCAGTGTCATCATCGGTGGCAAGCGTACTGTTCTGGTGCCGGCCTACGGCTCACCTTTTGTGCGTGATCTTGATCAGGGACGGCGCTACGGAACTATTGAAGATTTCAGGAATTTTGTAAAATTGACCTATATGAGCCCCGGCCTCCACCATTCAGGTGGAACCGTGTGCGAACCGGTCGATGTTCCGGTGGACAGCCGTCACCTGGACATGGTGTATAGCCATATTAAATACAGCGATAAGCCGTTTATGGGTTCAGTGACCCTTCCGGAAAGGGCACAAGATACCGTGGATATGGCCAAAATTGTTTTTGGCGAAGAGTTTCTGGAAAACAATACGGTGATAACCAGCCTTATCAATGCAAACTCGCCAATGACATTTGATGCCACGATGCTAGGGGCTGCTACGGTTTATGCGCGCAACAATCAGGCAACGATGATTTCCCCGTTTATTCTGGCTGGCGCCATGTCACCTGTTTCGGTCGCTGGAACTACAACCCAGATTCTGGCAGAAGCACTGGCCGGAATGGCTTACATTCAGCTGGTCAGGCCCGGTGCGCCGGTCATTTTCGGTACATTTGCGGCAGCCGTTTCGATGCAAACGGGTGCCCCGACTTTTGGTGGTCCGGAGCCCAGCCTGGTCTTGTATGCGGCCGCAGCATTGGCCAGGAGACTGGGTGTTCCATTTCGTAGTGGCGGCGGATTGTGTTCATCGAAAATTCCGGACGCCCAGGCAGCGTACGAATCTGCAAATACCATGCAGACCGCAGCTTTGGCAGGTGTAAACTTTATGCTGCATACAGCGGGTTGGCTGGAAGGCGGCCTGGCGATGGGCTATGAGAAGTTTATTATGGATGCAGATCAGGCAAATATGATTTCAGTGTTGCTTGGAGGTGTGGATCTTTCGGAAAAAGGGCTCGCGCTGGACGCAATGCGAGAAGTTGGGCCGGGCTCTCATTATCTGGGTGCGAAACACACCAGGGAGAATTTCGAAAGTGCTTTTTATACATCGCCGATATCAGACAGCAACAGCTTCGAGCAATGGTTTGAAGACGGTTCCATGGATATGCCCCAGCGTGCGAACAAGAAATGGAAATCAATGCTGAATGAATATGAGGCCCCGCTACTCGATCCTGCAATTGATGAAGCTCTGCTTGATTTCATACAGCGGCGGCAATCTGAACTCAAATCCCCCAATTATTAAGCCAATGAATACAGGAAAAGTGTAATGAAATCACGGGCACGTGTGGTTGTTATCGGTGGTGGTGTTGTGGGTGTCAGTGCGCTTTATCATCTGGCCAAGAAAGGCTGGGGTGATGATGTGGTCTTGCTGGAAAAAGCCGAATTAACCTCCGGCTCAACCTGGCATGCTGCCGGTTTGTTGCCGCTTTTTAATATGAGCTACAGCGTCGGGCAGATCCATAAGTACTCAGTAGAGTTGTACCGATCACTGGAAGCCGAGACCGGGCAGTCGGTGGGTTTTAGTCAAGTTGGTAACCTGCGTCTGGCAATGAGTGCGGACCGTATGGATGAGTATTATCAATATGCTGCGACCGCAAAAACCATTGGCATCGAAGTTCAATTTCTGAGCCCTGAGCAAATTGGCAAATTATGGCCATTGTGCAGAACCGATGATTTGGTTGGGGGAATATTCCATCCTGAAGATGGCTATATTCAACCGGCGGATCTGACTCAGGCATTGGCAAAGGGAGCAAGGGCACGTGGTGCAAGCATTTATCGAAATACCCCGGTACTGGCCATTGAACAGGAAAGCTCCGGTAACTGGCTGGTGCATACAGAAAATGGTGATATTTCCTGTGAACATGTAATCTCGGCTAGCGGAAATTACGCGCGCAAGACCGGTGCAATGGTAGGTCTCGATATTCCTGTCATTCCGGTGGAACATCAATACATCGTTACCGAGCCGCATCCCGAATTGATCGCACGCCGCGCAAGCGGAGCTCCTGAGTTGCCCGTTCTAAGAGAGTCTGACGGCTCCTGGTACCTGCGAGAGGAAAACGGCGGCTTTATCCTCGGGCCCTACGAAAAAGGTGCGCCGGCCTGCTATGTTGACGGGCCTGATCCACAGGCCGAGTACGAACTTTTTCAGGAGGATATTGACCGCCTGGTGCCGCATATTGAGGCAACTATGGCGCGTGTACCTGCTTTCGCCGAAGTAGGAATGAAAAAAGTTTACAACGGCGCGATCGCTTACACCCCTGATGGAAACCCGATTGTTGGGCC
>JBLHGQ010000081.1:0-12540 GCA_047614505.1 Rhodothermales bacterium
TCGCGATGGCTAAAAAGCTTCGCGATGGCTAAAAAGCTTCGCGATGGCTAAAAAGCTTCGCGATGGCACTTGCTCCGCAAGTGCACCATCGCTCCTACGCATAAATAAGCCGAAGTGCAAGTGCACCATCGCTCCTACGCATAAATAAGCCGAAGTGCAAGTGCACCATCGCTCCTACGCATAAATAAGCCGAAGTGCAAATGCACCATCGCTCCTACGCATTGATTGGCCGAAGTGCAAATGCACCATCGCTCCTACGCATTGATTGGCCGAAGTGCAAGTGCACCATCGCTCCTACGCATAAATAAGCCGAAGTGCAAACCCAGGCAATTCGCCTGGTGGTCCAGACTCCCACAAAGAATCCCACAACACGGCCAGGGAGCAATATAACCAGCCTCTGGCTGAGGAATATTGGTTCCTGGCAAGGCGTGGGCTGAATTCGAAACGGGAGTTACCATTTTGGGTAATGACCGTTGAGAAGAATCCCACAACACCGCCAGGGGGCAATATAACCAGCCAGAATCAGAGAAATTGTTCGTTGAGGATTCGTTCTTCTAACGAGTGATCCGGATCAAACATCAATTTGAGTGTGGTTGAGCGATCTTCGAATACCTCAACGCTTTTTACGTTTCTGAATTCGTTGTAGTCAGCTGTGGCGCTAACCGAGCGATCCTGCGCATCAATCACTTCCAGTTTGATACGCGCTGTCACCGGTAAAATCGCCCCTTTCCAACGCCTTGGCCGGAACGGGCTGATAGGCGTCAGGGCCAGTGCATCTGTACCAAGTGGCAGAATTGGCCCATGTGCTGAAAGGTTGTAGGCAGTGCTTCCGGCTGCTGTGGATACCAGCACACCGTCACAAACCAGCGCTTCAACCTTGATCAGGTCGTTGACCAAAATCTGAATGTGCGCGGCTTGATTAGTTTGCCGCACCAATGAAACTTCATTAATCGCCAATGCAGAAAATACTTCGCCATCAACGCAGCGACATTTCATGCGAAGTGGATTGAGTTCAACCATATTGGCATCGTTCAGTCGCTGCTTAAGATCTTCTTCGACGTAGCGGTTCATCAGAAAACCAACGTTGCCCAGTTTCATGCCATAGACCGGCAAACCTGAGTCAATTAAATGATGCAGGGTCCGGAGCATAAATCCATCACCCCCAAGTGCGACGATGATTTCGGCTGAATCCAGATCAGACTGACCGTATTGGGCTTTCATTAATTCAAGGGCTTTCTGTGCAGCTGGCACAGGGCTGGCTACAAATCGAATTTTGCCACTCACAAGCTGACTCAGGAATCCGTAGCGCTGATCAACTGACCCAGCGACCTGACCGCAACCGAGAGTGTTGCATAGTCCATTTTTGGGAGCTTGCGCATGTCGTGCATCATTTCAATCACCCTTTCGACATCCACATTGTGCTTTTCAATCCAGGCGCTGACCGGATCTTCAGCTCCGTTAGCAGAATCCAACACCCGGATTACCATTTGCCGGTGGTGGGAATAAAGCTCGTCGCGCAAATTTCCACGTGCATGGGCGTGCCACTGACCATCAACCGACAGACGCTCCACATGTTGCCTGAACCACTTCAGCCCCAGCGATTCGCCCAGGCCAAAATAAATGGAAGCAATCGACTGCACATCCATGCCACGCTCAGCGGCGGTCGCAACCACATCCAAAGCCGGGGATAACAAGTGCAGGCTTGCGAGCCTCTTGGCGAATAATTTTGGAAAACCGCCTTCAAGATATGGCGCCTCAATGTTTTTAAGATGCTGTTTTTCCTCATCATTCAAATTATGAATAATGATTTTATGCATCTCTGTCATACCGGGTCGAAGTCGCTCAACCATTGCCACAATGTTCAATTGATGGCCGGGGTGGTTGGCGATCCAACGGGTTGCCTGACGTAAAAGTGTCCACATGGCGAGCAAGGCTCTGGTCTGAAGTTCTGCCGGAACTTTATTGTCCAGCGACTCAATTCTTGCCCAGAAATCTCGAGCATCAAAGAGCTCCCTGGCGATGGCATAAGCCCGCGCAACTTCCGCTGGTGTTGCGCTGGTGTCATCACGCATACGCAGCACAAAGGACACACCCATGCGGTTGACCAGACTGTTGGTTACCTGGGTTGCAACCAGTTCCCGCCGTAGTCGGTGACCAGCCATATACCCACTGTAATCCTGCTGCAATTGTGTCGGAAAATATGCCTTCAATTCATTTGAGAAATAGGGATCTTCCGGAATATCTGAATTAAGCAACTGGTTATACAGACGAATCTTGCTGTAGGAAAGCAATACCGATAATTCGGGCCGCGTAAGTCCAAGCCCTGCATTTCTGCGTTCGAGTAGCTCCTCATCATCAGGCAGTCCCTCAAGCTCTCGGTCCAGTTGACCTTCATGCTCCAGCACTGTGATGAAGTGCTGCTTGGCTCCCAGGCGTGGTCCTGAAAGTTTTTCCATCATAGACAAGGCCTGGGTTTGCAGATAATTGTTGCGTAATACCTGATCAGACACTTCATCTGTCATCTTCGCCAACAGTGTATTGCGGGCTTTCTGATCCAGAGCACCGGCACGCATCGCCTGATTGAGTAAAATCTTAATATTGACCTCGTGATCAGAACAATCAACGCCGGCTGAATTGTCGACAAAGTCCGTATTAACCCGGCCGCCATTCTGGGCAAATTCAATCCGTCCGAGTTGGGTGAAGCCAAGATTCCCCCCCTCCCCTATGACTTTGCAGCGTAACTCCCGCCCATCGACACGCAGCGGGTTATTGGTAAGGTCCCCAACATCTGCATGATTTTCTTTGGATGACTTCACATAGGTACCGATTCCACCATTCCACAAAAGATCAACGTCAGCTTTGAGTAGCTCGCGAATCAATTGGTGAGGCGCTAATTGCTTATCTTCAATCCCCAGCCATTCACGAACCTGGCGACTTACAGGGATGGTCTTGTCTTTGCGAGAAAATACACCACCACCTTTTGAAATCAATTGCTTATCGTAATCTGCCCAGTTTGAGCGTGGTAAAGCAAAGAGGCGTTTACGCTCTTCAAAAGTGCTTTTTTCATCCGGAGAAGGATCAAGAAAGATATGCAAATGGTTAAACGCCGCCTTGAGTCTGATTTGCTTTGAAAGCAACATGCCATTGCCGAAAACATCGCCTGACATATCGCCAATACCGATCACGGTAAAGGGTTCTTTTTGAATGTTTTTTCCAAGCTCGCGGAAATGGCGTTTAACGCCTTCCCATGCACCTTTGGCTGTAATGCCCATAACTTTGTGGTCATAGCCGACTGATCCGCCTGAGGCGAAGGCATCTCCCAGCCAGAAGCCGCGCTCAAGCGCAATGCCATTGGCGGTATCAGAAAATGTGGCGGTTCCTTTATCTGCTGCAACTACAAGGTAGGGGTCGTCTTTATCCAGCCGAATGACCTGATTCGGGTGTATGATTTCATTCTCATCTAAATTATCAGTTATATCCAATAAAGCATTGATATAACTCTTATAACAATATATCACTTCCGCCATTATTGCTTCGCGACTACCATTTTCGGGAAGATTCTGAACGACAAACCCGCCCTTGGCACCTACCGGCACAATCATGGTGTTTTTGACATTTTGCGCTTTCATCAAGCCCAGTACTTCGGTGCGAAAATCCTCTTTACGATCGGACCAGCGCAATCCGCCTCGAGCCACTTCCCCCATACGAAGATGGATGCCTTCGACGCGCGCGGAGTAGACCCAAATCTCGCGAAATGGTCGGGGTTTGGGCAAATCCGGAACCTGCGCCGAATCGAGCTTGAAGCTCATGTATTCGTGAATTTTCCCATCATTGGAAAGCTGATAGAAGCTGGTACGCAAGGTAGCCAGTATCACACTGTAGAAAGTGTGCAGGATGCGGTCTTCATCAAGGCTGCTGACTGACAACAGACCCCTGACAAATGCTTTACGGATCGTCTTGATTTGCAATTCACGCGATTTGCAGCGCGCCTCAATTAGTTCTTCGATGTATTCACCGAGCACTTTGTCTTTGCTTTCATCACTATCTGCCAGTTCGCTCAGATCCTGACGAAGGCGTTTTTTAGCCTGCTCAACCTTAAATTCAGAATCATCATCACGCTCGGGGTTAAACAGCGCATCGAAAAGTTCCACCAGCAAATAAGCCAGCAATCGGTGTCGCGACAGGGTGCGAGCCATGTATTCCAGCGAGAAGGGGGTACCGGTTTGAAGCAAATACTTACAATAGGCCCGCAGCATTTTGACTTGTCGCCAGTGCAACTGGCAGGCCAGAATCAGGCGGTTGAAACCATCGCTGACGGTAATGCCGTGCAGGGTATGCTCAAAGGCCTGTTGAAAAGAATCACGAACTGCATCAAGGTTTAATTCCTTACCCTGGGCATAGATCATGTCGAAATCCTGCACCCAAATTGTTGATTCCCCATCAATGTTTAACTCGTAAGGACGCTCAGAAATAATGTGCAAGCCCATGTTTTCCAACATTGGAAGCACGTGGGAAAGCGGAATGGGATCGCCGTACTTAAACAATTTGAAACGAATAATATCGGTGTCTTTCTTTCGTGGCCGGTAAAGACTCATGTCAAGATTGTGCTCTTCAGTTAAGGCGTCGATTTTCTCAACATCAAAACTGGATACCCAGGGTGATACATCTTCTTCATAAGCTGCAGGAAATGCTTTTGCTATACGCTCGGAAAGGTTTAAACCGCGCTCTTCACCATGTTTTTGAACCAAAATCTCAGATAGTTCGTCCTGCCAGGAACGAACCGCCTGCACAATTTTGTTTTCCAGGGTACGCATATCAGGTACCGGCTCTTCGCCTGCCTTAGGTCTGATAACCAGGTGTAAACGTGCTAATACGGAATCGGAAATCTGCACTACGTAATCGAGCTTCTCTCCCTTCAGGGCACGTTTGAGGATTTTCTGAATCCGTTCACGATTCTCTGTATTGAATTGATCCCTGGGAATGTAAACCAGGCAGGAAAAGAAACGAGCAAATCGTTCACGGCGAATCAGTAAGCGAACTCTGTGCCGTTCCTGCAGGTTTAAAACAGTGGTTGCGATCTCGGCCAGTTCTGTCGAGGTAGCCTGAAAAAGCTCGTCCCTGGGCAGGGTTTCAAGAATATGAACCAGAGACTTCAGAGCATGGCTGTTTTCACGCAATGCGGAGATTTCCAGTACTTCTTTTACTTTCAACCTGACCAGTGGAGTATCGGTGACACGACGGAAATACGCATTTGAGGTGAACAGGCCGATAAAGCGCCGCTCCCCTACGGTGCGGCCCTTTTTATCGAAGCGTAAAACGCCGATGTAATCCATGTAACCCACCCGGTGAACACTGCTACGCGTGCCGGTCTTGGTAATAATCAGCGGGTTTTCCTTATTGATTCGGGCCTCGTCACTAAAGGTCGAGATTGGACGACTGCGAATGGGTTTTTTTGTTTCGGTAAGCAAACCGAGACCAGAACCCTCAACCATATTCAGCGTGGCCTGACCATCTTCGTGAACCAGTTCATAATCCCTTGAGCCCAATAAAATAAAATGGTCATCTTTCATCCAGGACAAAAATTTCTGACATTCGCCGACCAAAGCCTGGTCGGTAGATGCAGCCCATTCGGGTAATTTCTCTGCCGCTTCTTCAACGCGCGCAGTCATGGCCTTCCAGTCACGTACCGCAAGCCGTACGCTGGCCATGGCATATTTCAAGCGGGACTCTATTTTCGCCAGAACTTCCGGATTAGTTTGACGGTTAATTTGCATGTGAATAATGGATTCAGGCGCGCCCTTGGCTTCGGCAGTTGAGTAATAAGCCTTCACACTGCCATCGCTATCGCGCTCGACGTGAATTACCGGATGCACCATCAGGTGCACAGCCAGATTCATTTCCGCCATCACCACATTGGCGGTGTCCACCAGAAATGGCATGTCGTCATTAACCATTTCAATAATGGTGTGCTGACTTTCCCAGCCATCATTTTCCATGGTCGGGTTAAATACACTGATCAACGCTTCGCCCGGCGGGCGTTTGGAAATAAAGGCCATTTGTTCGCTAACGATGGCTGCCAGCGCTGCCGGTGTTTCACGGCTCAGTTCTTCATATGGAACACGGCGAAAATACGCCTCAATGTAATAACGGGCCTGACGGGTATTGCCGGATTCACCACGCCCTGCCAGTTCTGAACTGACCCGTTCCAGCAGGACCTGTTTATTTTTTTCGATGTCTTTCATCGCAGTCCAGTCTCTAACCGGCTGATGATCAGCCGTTGGATTTCGCTGGTGCCCTCGTAGATCTCGGTTATTTTCGCATCGCGGAAATAACGTTCAACCGGCAATTCTTTACTGTAGCCCATTCCCCCATGAATCTGAACCGCCTGGTGCGCGGTGTACATGGCGGTTTCCGAGGCGTATAACTTGGCCATACTGGCCTTGAGGGTATAACGCTCACCGGTTTCTCTGGACCGCATCTTGGCCCAGGCGGCACTTAATGTCAGAAGCTCGGCAGCCTCAAGTCTGGCACGCATATCGGCAATCTTGGCCTGGGTCATCTGGAATTCACCGATGGGTCGCCCAAAAGCATGTCTTTCCTGTACAAACTGCACACAGGCGGCATAGGCTGCGCGGGCAATACCAATGGCCTGCGAGGCAATACCAATACGCCCGCCATCTAAAACACCAAGCGCAATCTTGAAACCCTGCCCCTCCTCGCCAATTCGATCCTCAATCGGGCATTGGTAGTTTTCAAGCTCGATCTCACAGGTTGCCGAAGCACGGATTCCGAGCTTGGGCTCCGTTTTTCCACGCAGGAATCCATCTTGATCGGTATTAATCATAAATGCCGAAATACCCTTACTACCTTTGTCCGGATCGGTCACCGCAAACAGCAAAATGTGTTTCGCCACCGGCCCGGAAGTAATCCAGGATTTCTTGCCATTAATGACATAGTGCGATCCATCTTCGGAAAGAACTGCGCGGGTTTTCATGTTCGCCGCATCAGAACCGGACTGTGATTCAGTCAGGGCATAAGCCCCGATTGCTTTCCCGGTAGCAATGGGTGTCACGTATTTGTGTTTTTGCTCCTCATTGCCGTATTTGAGGATTCCACTGCAGTACAGCGTGTTGTTCACCGACATGATCGTACCGTGGGCGGCGTCGGCTTCACTGACCTCCATGATCGCCAGCGTGTAGCAGATCGCATCAAGGCCAGCGCCTCCATACTCCTCAGGCACCTCGATGCCCATAAGACCTAATTCACCCATCTTTCGAATTGATTCCACCGGAAACATACCGGATACATCAAATTCGGCGGCAATTGGAACAATTTCTGCCTGCGCGAAGTCTCGCGTGGCATCCTTCAACATTTGTTGTTCTTCAGTTAAACGAAAATCCATTTTTGCCCGATATCCGAGGAAAGGAAAGGAAGCGAATTATAAACCTTAGAAGGGGTAACCATAGAGAGAATTGTCTATTCGATTCTATCAATTAGGCATAACAAAGCGTAGGAGCGATGGTGCGCTTGCATCGCAAGGGCCATCGCGAATGTGATTTCGGTTGACCTGTCGCCCAGCTATAGATAAGCTTCATATATCTTTAAATCAAGATATAAAGATATATGCCAAACAGCCTTGATCTGCAATCTGCTTCACAACACTGCCGGCTACTGTCTGACAGCACACGCTTGCGCCTGCTGCTATTGCTGGACCGTGAAGAACTTAGTGTAGCGGAGCTTTCTGCTATCACGCAGCTTGCTCAACCCAGAGTTTCCACCCACCTTGCCAAGCTTAAAGACGCCGGGTTGGTCATTGACCGCCGTCAGGGCGTGTTTGTTTATTACCGTATGTCCGGACGGATTGAAGATGCAAGCCTCAGTTCAATGTGGGAAATCCTCCGCCTGAACACACAGGACCCGGTGATCCGCCAGGATCTGGAGCGTGTGCCTCAGGTGATGCAGGCCCGCGATGGTAAAGGAAACTGGGCCGATAGCGTGGCTGGCGACATGGAACGCCACTACTCTCCCGGGCGCACCTGGGAGGCCACAACGCGTGCACTGGCACAACTTTTGAACTTGAAAGATGTGCTCGATATTGCCTCAGGTGATGGTGTGTTGGGTGAACTGCTCGCCCCGCATGCAAATAAAATTGTTTGTCTCGATATCAGCGAACGAGTGGTTGAAGCCGGCAAGAAACGCCTGGCTGGTTTTCCCAATGTCGAATTTGAACACGGGGATATGCATAAACTGCCGGTGGCTGACCAGTCATTTGATACCGTACTGCTAATGCATGCCCTGACTTATACCGCACAGCCGGCAAAAGTCTTTTCGGAGGTCGCACGGGTATTGCGCCCCGGTGGACAACTGTTGGCAGTGACTTTGCAGCAACACATGCACGAGAAAGCAGTAAGGCCGTTCAACCATGTAAATCTGGGGTTTATGCCAAAAGACCTGGATAAACTCTGCAAAAAAGCTGGCCTTAAGCCAGTTTGTTGCCAAGTGACAGCGGTTGAGAAACGCACACCCAATTTTGCCATATTGACTCTAATGGCCACTAAGCCACTAGTCTGAAAGAACCTGATATGAACACCTTGAAATGGCGTAATCCGGAGTCAGTCTCCAGACTTGAATCCCTTTTAAAAGAGCGGATCCTGCTTATTGATGGTGCCATGGGCACTATGATTCAGGACCTGCAGCTAGAGGAAGATGACTTTCGAGGCCAACGATTCAAAGACCACCCTCATCCGTTGCGAGGCAATAACGACCTTTTAAGCATAAGCATGCCGGATGCCATCGAGCAGATTCACAGAAGTTTCCTTGAGGCCGGCGCTGATCTGATCGAAACCAATACTTTTAACAGCACCAGCATTTCTCAAGCAGATTACGGTACTGAGTCGCTGGTTTACGAGCTTAACTATGAGTCAGCAGCAATTGCGAAGCGGCTTGCAGACGAATTTACTGCTAAAACACCGGAAAAACCGCGATTTGTCATCGGTGCACTGGGCCCGACCAACCGCACGGCATCACTTTCCCCTGATGTAAACCGGCCCGATTACCGCAATGTGACCTTTGCGGAGTTGCGCGACAGCTATTTTGAAGCTGCCGTGGCACTGGCCGAAGGCGGCGCGGACCTGCTGATGGTGGAAACCATATTTGATACCTTGAACGCCAAAGCCTGCCTGTATGCCGTTGAAGATGCCTATGACAAGCTGGGCTATCGTTTGCCGCTGATGATTTCCGGCACAATTACAGATGCCAGCGGGCGTACCCTGTCAGGACAAACAGTTGAGGCTTTCTGGCACTCAGTGCGGCATGCCAAACCATTTTCCATTGGCCTGAACTGCGCACTGGGTGCACCTGAGTTGCGTCCGTGGATTCAGGAGCTTGCCAGGGTCGCGACCTGCCCGGTCAGTGCCCACCCCAATGCCGGCCTTCCCAATGAACTGGGTGACTACGATGACACGCCGGAACACATGTCTGAAGTGCTTAGCGAGTTTGCCAGTTCAGGACTGGTTAATCTACTTGGCGGATGCTGCGGAACAACGCCAGAACATATACGTTTTATACATTCTAGAATTAACAATATAAAACCAAGAGAACCTATTGTTTCTAATGGTTTATGTTCTCTTTCAGGGCTAGAACCATTTACCATAACACCAGAACTAAATTTCGTGAATATAGGTGAACGTACCAACGTCACCGGGTCAGCTGTTTTCAAGCGGTTAATTCAGGCTGAAGACTACGAAAAGGCAGTCCAGGTGGCCCTGCAGCAAGTTGAAAATGGCGCTCAAATTATTGATGTAAATATGGACGAAGGCCTGCTTGATGGGCCTGCCGTGATGGTCCGTTTCTTAAACCAGATTGCTTCTGAACCGGACATTTCGCGTGTACCTGTGATGCTTGACTCTTCGCGTTGGGACGTACTTGAGGCCGGCCTTGCCTGCCTGCAAGGCAAAGGCGTAGTCAATTCCATCAGTATGAAAGAAGGCGAAGGCCCGTTTATCGACCAGGCCCGCACGATCCTGCGCTATGGCGCGGCCGTAATTGTTATGGCATTTGATGAAAACGGACAGGCTGATACGCTGCAAAAGCGCATCGATATCTGCGAACGGGCCTGGAAGATACTAACTGAGACTGTGGGCTTCCCGTCTGAAGACATTATTTTCGACCCAAACATCTTTGCTGTTGCTACTGGTATTGAAGAGCACAACAGCTATGGTTATGACTTTATAGAGGCTACCCGTGAAATAAAGAAACGCTGTCCTGGCGCATTGATCTCAGGTGGTGTCAGTAATATTTCCTTCTCTTTCCGCGGACAGAATCGGGTTCGCGAAGCCATTCATTCGGTATTTTTATACCACGCAATTCGCGCCGGAATGGATATGGGCATTGTTAATGCCGGTCAACTGGAAGTTTATGATGAAATTGATCCGGAACTTCGAAATGCGGTGGAAGATGTCATTCTTAATCGTCATCCGGAGGCCCCGGAGAACCTGCTGCAGATCGCTCAACGTTTCTTAGGGAATCGCGAGACTGAAGCGCAGGCTGAGGAATGGCGGGAGTTACCGGTTGAGGAACGAATAAAACACTCGCTGGTAAAGGGCATTAATGCCTATATCGAGCAGGACACTGAAGAAGCGCGCCAGCGTGCAGAGCGCGCACTGCATGTGATTGAAGGCCCACTGATGGATGGAATGAACATTGTCGGTGACCTGTTTGGCGACGGACGGATGTTTTTGCCGCAGGTGGTCAAAAGCGCAAGGGTGATGAAGCAGGCAGTTGCAGTATTAGTGCCTTTTATCGAGCAGGAAAAGAAAGACAGTGGCCGGGAACTGGAACAGCAACCGAAGATTTTGATGGCGACGGTTAAAGGCGATGTACATGACATCGGCAAAAATATTGTTGGTGTGGTGTTGCGTTGCAATCACTTTGAAGTGATTGACCTTGGCGTGATGGTGCCAATGGAAAGGATTTTCGAGACAGCGCGAGTCGAGAAAGTAGATGTTATTGGGCTCTCGGGCCTGATTACGCCGTCACTGGAAGAAATGCGACTGGTTGCTGCAGAAATGGAGCGTCAGGGAATGGATCTGCCGCTGATGATCGGTGGCGCAACCACATCAAGGGTACATACCGCGCTCAGAATTGAGCCGAACTACAGCAAGGGCGTGTTCTGGGTCAAGGATGCCTCTCGTGCCGTCGGTGTGGCACGCAAGCTGACCAATCAGGATCAACGTGCAGAGCTAACGTTGGAATATACGGCGGATTATGCGGCTTTGCGCGAAAGACGCGCCCAGGGCAGTCGCAGAGCGCCACCGATACCCATAGAAGATGCCCGGCAAAACAAATTCAACGGTGATTGGGGCAATTTTGAACCTGTCGAGCCGATAAAATCAGGCATCACCGTGTTTGATGACTTACCCATCGCTGAATTGGTCCCCTATATCGACTGGACACCATTTTTTCAGACCTGGGAGATGTCCGGCCGCTACCCGGATATTCTTGATGATCCTGCAAAGGGCGAAACTGCCCGTAGTCTGTTTGCTGATGCACAAGAGATGCTTACAAAGATTATCGATGAGAAGTGGCTGCGGGCCCGCGCCACGGTTGGATTGTTTCCGGCCGCAACCGATGGTGATGATGTGCTGGTATACACGGATGGGGAAAGGAACGAAGTACTGGAAAGACTGGCATTTTTGCGCCAGCAAAAAGCCAAAGCTGTAGGAAAACCAAGTTTTTGCCTGGCGGACTTTATTGCACCGGTAGATTCGGGTCTGAAAGATCATATCGGCTTGTTTGCGGTTACCTCGGGTATCGGGATTGATGAAAAAGTAGCGGAGTTTGAGGCAGATAATGATGATTACTCATCGATATTACTCAAAGCGTTGGCTGACAGGCTTGCAGAAGCCCTTGCCGAGCGTATGCACCAACTGGTGCGGAAAGAGATCTGGGGATTTGCTCAGGATGAGACTCTCAATAATCAAGCCATGATCAAGGAAGAATATCAGGGCATCCGCCCTGCCCCGGGCTATCCGGCCTGCCCTGACCACAGCGAAAAGAAGAAGCTGTTCAAGCTGCTTGATGCCGAAAAGAATTCTGGAATGGAACTAACCAGTGGCTACGCCATGCTGCCGGCGTCGGCTGTCAGTGGCTACTACTTCGCACACCCCAAAAGCCAATACTTCGTACTCGGCTCCATCCTCGATGACCAGCTTGAGGACTATTGCGAGCGCAAGGACATCACCACGGCTGAGGGTCGCCGCAACCTTGTCGCCAACCTCGATTAGGAATTTGTTGTAGGAGCGATGGTGCGCTTGATTGTAGGAGCGATGGTGCGCTTGATTGTAGGAGCGATGGTGCGCTTGATTGTAGGAGCGATGGTGCGCTTGATTGTAGGAGCGATGGTGTATTTGCACAGCAAATACCATCGCGAATCGATTGGATCTTGCACAAACTTTCAATTGGATGGGGAGCCTGATGTTTTGTAGGAGCGATGGTGTATTTGCACAGCAAATACCATCGCGAATCGATTGGATCTTGCAC
>JBLHGQ010000082.1:0-12188 GCA_047614505.1 Rhodothermales bacterium
CATATGAAACATTACCGACAATGCCTTTGTCTTCCAACCTTGCGCGCCCGACCTCGAGCATGGCCTGATTGATGTCACTCAGAATCACACGGCCATTTTTCCCTACCAGAGGGCTCATTAATGCTGCGATATCACCTGTGCCACCCGCCAGATCCAGTATTCGCTGCCCCATGCCGATACCGCAGGTCGACACGAAGTGCCGTTTCCAAAGGCGGTGTACGCCCATCGACATGAGGTCGTTCATCAAGTCGTAGTTGCCGGCCACAGATTCAAACACACCGCGAACCAATGCAGTCTTTTCCTGCAGTGGAACTTCCCGGTAACCGAAATGAGTTGTCTTTTGGCCTGTCTGGTTCATAGCCTGACATTGTACCTTTACTCTGACCCCATTTAGATTGTTTAGAGGATGTAACGGCTCAGGTCTTCGTTTCCTGCCAAAGCTTCGAGGTGACTATTAACGTAGTCGGCATCTAATACGATAGTTTCTCCGGACCGGTCGGGTGCCTCGAACGAGATCACATCCAGCAGTCGTTCCAGGATGGTGTGCAGTCTTCTTGCGCCGATATTCTCGGTGGATTCATTTACCTGGAAGGCGATTTCCGCGATTCGTTTCACCGCTTCGTCGTTGAACTCCAGTTTTACACCTTCAGTTGCCATTAACGCTGAATACTGCTCAGTCAAACAGGCTTGGGGTTCGGTCAGGATTCGCTCGAAATCTTTAGCAATTAACGCCCGAAGTTCAACTCGAATTGGCAGGCGGCCCTGCAATTCCGGGATCAAATCGGATGGTCTACTCAGGTGAAATGCGCCGGAGGCGATAAACAACATGTGGTCGGTTTTGATCATGCCGTGGCGGGTTGAAACCGTGCATCCCTCAACCAGTGGCAGCAAATCGCGTTGCACGCCTTCCCGGGAAACATCGGCACCTGCATATTCACCACGTTTGGCGACTTTATCCAGTTCGTCGATAAATACGATACCGTTCTGCTCGGCGTTATATAGTGCCTGCTGCTTGATTTCCTCGTCATTCACCAGCTTTGCAGACTCATCTTCAAGCAGTAGTGGATATGCGTCTTTGATCTTCAGTTTACGTTTTTGCTTTTTGCCGCCACCAATGTTTTGGAACATACCTTGTAGCTGGCTGGCCATCTCTTCCATGCCCGGTGGCGTCATGATTTCTACACCCATATTGGCAGAAATATCAAACTCTATTTCCCGCTCATCCATTTCACCGCGCAGCAATGATTTACGCAATTTTTGCCGGGTTGAGTTTTCGTCTTCGATGACCGCATCTGGTTCATTGGAGAATCCGACACTTTGCGGTTTTGGCAGCAGAATATCCAGAATACGATCGCGGGCGGCATCTTCTGCTCTTGCCTTTACGCTGGCAACAGCCTGTTCGCGGGTCATGTTGTATGACATATCTGTCAGGTCACGGATGATGGATTCAACATCCTTGCCTACATAGCCCACCTCGGTAAACTTAGTGGCCTCAACTTTGATAAATGGGGCATTTGCAAGGTGAGCCAACCTTCGGGCAATTTCGGTTTTCCCCACTCCAGTCGGGCCAATCATAAGGATATTTTTGGGAGTGATCTCGTTGCGCAGAGATTCATCAACCTGCATTCTCCTCCAGCGATTACGCAAAGCGATGGCCACTGCACGCTTGGCGTCTGACTGGCTGATGATGTGTTTGTCCAGTTCCTGAACGATTTCCCGGGGGGTCATTTGTGACATTTGTGATTCCAGTTCAATTGATTAAAACTCAAGCGTTTCAATTACGACGTTTTCATTGGTGTAAATACAGATATCGGCTGCAATTCCCAGAGATCGCCTGGTAATGGTCTCGGCATCGAGGTCTGTCTCTTGCAAAAGAGCCATTGCCGCCGCCTGGGCGAATGGACCACCGGAGCCGATCGCGATCAGGCCATTTTCGGGCTCTATAACATCGCCATTGCCGGAGATCAGTAGTGAGTTATCTTTGTCTGCAATAGCAAGCAAGGCTTCAAGTCGTCGAAGCATGCGATCGGTGCGCCAGTCTTTGGCCATCTCAACCGCTGCCCTGACCAATTGTCCCTGGTGCTTCTCAAGCTTGCCTTCAAAGCGCTCGAACAGGGTAAACGCATCGGCTGTGGCACCGGCAAAACCAGCAATGATCTGGTCCTTGTATAACCTGCGGACCTTCCGTGCATTGGACTTCATGACAGTGTTGCCCAGCGTTACCTGGCCATCACCACCCATCACTACCGTGTTTCCACGGCGGACAGAGCAAATTGTTGTACCGCGATACTGTTCCACGGTTGACTCCTGTTTGGCTTGAAATTCAAAAGTGGGGTGTTTTTTACCGAAAACAAGCCAAGAGTCGACACTAGACCTGTCAGGCCTGTAGGTTTAGTCTGGCTGTAAATCATCATGAGAATCCTTGACCAGGGGAAAGAGTATTCTTCCAGCTGATAATTATTTTGTAATGACCGCCATTTTATTGTGCGGCGCGGCATTTGCGTTTTGGGCAGAGAATCAGCGCTGGGGCCGGCATGCCTCCGGTCCGGTGTGGGCCATCCTGTTCGGTATTGTTCTTTCAAATTTCGGCATAATTCCGGCGTCTTCACCGGCTTTTAGCATGGTCAGTGATTTCCTGGTACCGGCAGCCATTCCACTATTGCTGTTTAAGGCCGATATACGAAAAATTGTGTCTGAGAGCGGCCCGATGTTGATTGCATTCTTTATTGGCGTAGCCGGTGCAACTGCAGGGGTGGTTATTGGCTACTTCGTACTTCCACTGGGTGAAAATGCAGATCAGTTAGCAGGGGTGTTCACTGCGACCTACACCGGTGGTTCAATGAATTTCGTTGCCGTGGCCAAAGCGGTTGGCTTTGACGAGTCATCGCGTTACGCAGCAGCCATGGCGGCTGATAACCTTGTTGGTACACCCTATCTGCTGGTGCTGGTGTTGATTCCGGCGGTGGCCTGGGTGCGAAAAATGTATCCATCGCCCATCATCGACGAGGCTAATGCGCGAGAAGACACCGTGGCTGAACACATCGAACATGAGCCGCTTAATCTACTTCACATGAGTATCGGCCTGACACTGAGCCTTGTGATATGTGCTCTGGGTTACTGGATTGCTGGTTTGCTGGGCATTGGGAAATTTGGAATATTGTTTATTACTGCTTTGGCAGTGCTTTTGGGCAATGTAGCACCGAAAAAAATGGCTCAGCTGCAGGGTGACTTCGCCCTTGGTACATTTTTTATGTATCTGTTCTTTGTCACCATCGGTGCCTCAGCAAATCTATTAGCACTGACAGGTGAAGCACTGGTACTGGTGCCCTATGCAGTCATAATTGTTGCCACCCATCTGGTGGTATTAATGATTGGCATCAAATTGTTAAAGATAGATCTGGCCGAAGCACTTGTGGCTTCCAATGCCTGCATCATGGGCCCGGCAACAGCCGCTTCTGTAGCAGCCGGACAGGGCTGGCGTCACCTGGTGACCCCGGGTGTTCTGGTAGGTGTGCTGGGCTATGTGATCGCCAATTTTCTTGGTGTGGCAGTGACTAAATTACTGGGATAAATTTATGAAATACAAAGCAATCAGGCCATCTGAGAAGTTTCCTTTAATTGATGGCCTATGGCAGCCAAGAGTCGTAGTGGAGTTAAATGATTACCAGTTCAAATTTGCCCGCATTGAAGGCGAGTTTGTGTGGCACGACCACCCGGATACCGATGAGGCTTTTATCGTGGTGGAAGGCGAGATGAAAATTGAGTTCAGGGATGGCGAGGTTGAGTTGCAGGCCGGAGACTTGTTTGTGGTTCCCAAGGGAATCGAGCATAAGCCCGTAGCGATTAAAGAATGCAAGATTATCGTTATTGAGCCACGTGGGGTGATTAATACCGGAAATGCCTCCGGTGATCGTACTGCAGAAAATGACATCTGGATTTAACACAGGTCTTTGGAAGAAATATTGACAATGAATTATTTGGCGGCGATTTTTAAATTAGCACTACCAGTGGCGATATTGTCTTTCGTGATGGTTTCCTGGGCATTAAAAAAAGGCCATGTTCAAGAAAGGTTGACGGTCAAGGCATTGGAAAAAGAAATGAAGGTCAAGGCCAAGTCCAAGGACAAAACCAAGGATAAACCCAAACATGATTTGTTTCATCGTCAGTGGGCAAAATTTGGTGGCGGCTTTTATGGGATTGTCGCACTCTACACCTATGGTCTTGTTGAATGGCAGGAACTGCGAGATTTTATTGCCAGTTTCGGAGGTTTTGTTCTGTTTATTGAGCAACTGAGTTTCCAGACCATTATTCATATATTTATTGAAGGCCTGAAAAACTTTATCACCGCAATTTCCTGGCCGGTATATTGGATCAGAGAGTTGGGTTCGAATCATATCTGGATCTGGGGTGCGATGGCCTATGGTGCCTATTGGCTGGGTGCGAAAGCAGCACAACGATATTCACACCTTATTGATTTTAGCGGAACCGGTAAGTCAGAAAAATAGAGATTGTGCTACGCAGGCGAATTTCCTACATAAGTTGATCTGGTTTGGTGACATCAATCCAGATTTTTCTGGTTCAAACTTCATCAATGTATTCGTCGCAAGCACTCTCGTTCTAAAGTCCCTTTTGGCTTATCGAGACCATTGTCTTGCTTTCGCTAGATTGAAATTGAATTGTGTATAACGTGTTGCGTTATATAACGTTATGCGTTATAGTTTTGTCATGATTAAAAGTTTCCGTGGAAAGGAAACTGAGAAGATCTGGAGGGGCCAGGTATCAGGGCGGTTACCGCAGGCGATTCAGCAAGTGGCACGGCGTAAATTGCGAATGTTGAATAATGCCCAAATCCTGTCTGACCTTCGAATCCCACCGGCCAACCGATTAGAAATGCTTCAAGGACAGCGCCAAGGACAATACAGTATCCGTATCAATGACCAATGGCGTATATGTTTTATTTGGGAACGTGGTGGTGTATTTGACGTAGAGATTGTCGACTACCATTAGTTGAGGTGACGAAAATGAGCAAACTAATAAATGTTCATCCTGGCGAGATACTTCAGGAGGAGTTTATGACCCCCTTGAACCTCAGTCAGAACCGGATCGCCCGGGACATTGGTGTACCACCCAGGCGGATTAATGAGATTGTGCATGGTAAGCGTGCAGTCACTGCTGACAGTGCGCTTCGCTTTTCTCGTTACTTTGGCAACTCCGAGGGATTTTGGATGGGCCTGCAAGCAGATTATGATCTTGAGGAAGCAAGATCGCGTCTTGGAACAAGGTTACAACAGGAGGTTCGCAGGTTTGCTGCATGATGTTGAAGAAGAACGGCAAGGCACTCAGATGCGCTAACTTGTTTTCTTTTTTGCTCTGGGGTGGGCCTTGTCATATACCTTGGCCAGGTGCTGAAAATCAAGGTGGGTATAAATCTGGGTAGTAGAAATATCAGCATGGCCGAGCAATTCCTGAACCGCCCGTAAGTCCCCGGATGATTCAAGCACATGGCTGGCGAAACTATGACGCAAAAGGTGAGGATACACATTCTGCGGAATGCCCTGGCGGACGGCCCAATATTTCATTCTGGTTTGAATTGTGCGAACTGAAAGAGGCTTTCCCTGCTTGCTGACGAAAACGCAGTTTTCATCGTAATGTGTAAATACAGCCCGTGTTTTTCGCCACTCAAGCAGGGCCTCAATGGCCTTTCTGCCCACTGGAACAACTCTGCTGCGGTTGCCTTTACCGGTCACTGTGACCAGTCCGGAGCCAATGTCCAGTTGATCCCAGTTTAAATCTACCAATTCAGATAGCCTCAGACCGGAAGAATAGAACAACTCCATAATTGCCTTGTCACGAATCGCCAAAGGTGTGGTTTCAGTAATATTAAGCAACTGATTGACAGTATCGACATCAAGTGTCCCGGGCAGGTGTCGGCCCGTTTTTGGTGCGCGGACAGTCGCGGCCGGATTCTTTTTGACCATTCCTTCGCGCAATAACCATCTAAAAAAGCCGCGAACAGATGAAAGTAAGCGCTGTAGCGATTTTCCGCCCAGGCCCTGACGATGCAGTTGAGCCACAAGAGATCGCACATGGTGATCATCAAGCTCAGATAGAAGGCGGATATCCTGTGATTCAAAGAACTCTACTGCTTGATTTAAATCACGCTCATAAGCAGTTAGCGTACGCGGAGATAGCCCACGTTCATTATGGAGATAGTTCAAAAATTGGCTGAGTTCGGACTTCATCAACCACCGGCGTTGGTGGCCCGAAAAGTACTATCAGGCAGTACGACGATGATCTTGAGGCTCGGCTAAAGACAGGCGGTTAATGACTACGCCAGCCAGTAAATCGAGGAACAAGGTACCCAAACCAGGATAGAAACGCGCTGGATCACTGCTGCCAATCGCCATCAAGCCAACGTCACCCAGAGGTACCAGAGCCGTAGATTGAACCCATTGAGCACGTGACCCGAACAGGAATTCCAACTTGCGATCATTGAGACGTCCGCAGGTAGTTTCGCCTTTGTCCAGTAGCGCCTGGAACTGTTGAAAGTCTTTATCATCTGAACGCACAAAATAAACAGGCGTTTCGGACGGTGTTTCAATCTTCCGGTCGATAAGCGAGAAATTTAGAATGTCGGCGTTGAATTCACTTTTAAGAGCCAGGATCAGGCGGTCAAAAAACTCACCGAGGTCTTCAACTACCATTAAATCAAGCGTCAGATGGTGAAGCCGTGACATTAACTGCTCATTTTCAGAAGCGACCCTGATCAGTTGTCCCAGTTGACGGTTTAGCTTGCTATTTTGCTCGCGAAGCCGTTCAACCTGCTTTTCAATCAGGGACACAGCACCACCACTCTCATGCGGGAGTTCGAGTGCTTCAAGCACTTCGGGGTGCTTGATTAAAAAATCAGGACATTTATGGAGATATTTAGCGACAATTTCTGTCATTGATCTCGTTTTGTCATTCATATCAGCACCCCTGTGAATAAATGAACTGCAGGCCCGGTCATCATGACGGGTTCTGCAGCGCCTGTCCATTCTATTTTAAGCGCACCACCCATCTGATTTACAAGGACTTCTTTATTTATTTTCCCTTTGTTCCCAAGAATTGCTACGGCTGCGCAGGCGCCTGAGCCGCATGCCAGGGTCTCTCCTGCTCCGCGCTCAAACACTCGCAAGTTGATGTTATTACGGTCAATCACCTCGACGAATCCGGCATTGCAGCCTTGCGGGAACCCTGGATGAGTACTGATTTGCACACCAAGTCCATCAACGTCTGCTTTGCTGAGATCAGGCACTTCGAGCAGCGCATGGGGGTTGCCCATGGACACAGCGCCAATATGACACAATTGTTCACCAAGTTGGATTTCATAGCCGTTATCGACAGGATTAAGACTTGTAGGTACTTTATCTGCATCAAATCGGGGTATGCCCATATCTACTCTGAAGCAGTTATTGTCTTTCTTTTGTAGGCTAATTTTGGAAACCGGCCCGTGAATTTTGAAATCACCCGTTTGCGCTTCTCCTTCCAGGAGCAGATAAAGCCCAATACATCTAACACCATTGCCACATTGCTCGGCCTTGCTTCCATCAGCATTCCACACGTCAAAATCGACCACACAGTCTTTGTCAGTGGCAGTACTGAGTACCAAAATTTGATCACAACCGATGCCTGTTCGCCGATTGGCAAATTGTTGGACTTTGTCGGCACTTAGATCCAATTCCTGTTTACGTAGATCAAACAAGACAAAATCGTTGCCAAGACCATGCATTTTGTGGAACTTCAGAGACACGATTTAGGCGACAAGCTGGCCTGATACAGTCCAGTGCCGGTCACTGGACAATTCAAGATCCAGGTAATCCAGACCCGCTTTTCGTAACTGTTTTGATATTTCATCGGGTGTATAGGCCGCCAGCAAAGAATTAAAGAAATCTTCTTTAAGCACATCGGGCTCGTTTGCGGAATATTGCTCTACCAGCGTAGCAGCCTGTGTTGTGCTGTCAGGCCGCCGTAAATCCATGACGGTGATCGCGGCGCCCGGGCGACCTATCCTGGCTATTGTTTCCCACAGTGTCATTGCTTCTGGTAAATGATGTAAAAGGCTATTACTAATGACTGCATCGAAGCTCCTGAAACCGAGACTTTCGTCAGGCAGGTAACTTTGTCGCAATTTTATGTGATCAGACCGGTCTGCTTGGGCAATGGCTTCATTAGCACATTTCAACATGTTTTCGCCGGCATCCAGACCGGTTATTTGCCACCCGTCAAGGGCATCTGAAAGTCGAACACAGATATCTCCCGGGCCACAGCCGAGATCGATCAGGTCTCCATTCAACGGCAAGTCTGGAAATCGCTGGATGAAATTACTTACAAAAAGTGAGTTGGAGTCTGAAAAATCAGCTTCAGCATAGGCCCTGGTCTGGGCCTTTGAATCCATTAGTTCCGGCTCAGGGATTCTCTGCATTTTGGCCACCATCCTGCTTGTTCTTCTGCGCTTCTTCCTTCTCTTGTTCATTAACAGAATCGTGTTGTGGCGCGGGGTCTTGCGTTTTTGGCAAAAACAACGGCCCCTTTTGACCGCAAGCGCAGGTCAAAAAGAGAAAGAGGGTGGTCATTAGTACTGATTTAAACCGATACATGGGCAGCTTGAATGGCGATTGGACTGCTACACTATACGCTATGAATGAACCCATATCAGCAGCTGACAAACCTGCCAAAAGCAGTCAGGAATCTTTGCCGGAAACCGTAGAACTGGTCACCGGTCCGGACCCGGTCAATGCCGTAATCTGGTTACATGGCCTGGGTGCAGACGGCCACGATTTTGAGCCTCTGGTTCCGATGCTGGGACTGGAACAGATTGCAGCGACACGTTTTATCTTTCCGCATGCACCTGTACGGCCCGTCACAATAAACGGTGGCATGAGCATGAGAGCGTGGTACGACATTAAAAGCATCGGAGCTGATCGTGATCAGGATCAGGAAGGCATTGAACAAAGTGCTGAAATGGTCACAGCGCTGATCGCACGGGAGAATAGTCGTGGAATCCCAAGCTCGAATATTGTTATTGCGGGCTTTTCTCAAGGTGGCGCCATAGCCGCCTTCGTGGCCCTTCGCTATCCGCAGAAACTGGCCGGACTAATGATCCTGTCCTCCTACTTATTATTTCCGGAACAATTAGGGAGTGCATTTCATCCGTCAAATTCAAGCACGCCGGTTTTTATCGGACATGGCAGCATGGATCCGGTTGTACCTGTAGTCATGGGAAGAGATATTGCCAATCGACTCAGGGCATTGAATATGCCGGTAGAATGGCATGAATATGCGATGCCGCACTCGGTCATCCAGGAAGAGATTGTCGATATCGGTAACTGGCTGAGGGCCAGGTTGAAGTAAATGAACATGGATCGTACACCCACTAAGGAGCTTTCAAACATATCCCGGAGCGTTTATCCGCCATCTTTTTGTGATTGGCGCATGGCATTGGGTGTTATGACAGTGACGCAGCTTTCTGTACTCCTTATTGGCCTGGGCCGGCCTCAGGGCATTACCTTGCAATGGTTAAGTGTCGTAAGCTTGTACGCTCAGAGCCTGGCCTTGAGCTGCACAGTTGTAGTTTGTATATCCCGCCCCTGGTTGAAACGGCTTTCAATCAGGGATGCCTGGATAAGTTGCTGGTTGCTTGCTGTGCTCACTACATTCGGTGTCAGTTATTCATGTGCGGTGGTTGGTACAGTGTTGGGGTTTGGGCCAGGCGAAGCGCAACTGCCATCCTTTATGTTTACCAGTATCGTAGCGGTGGCGATGGTGTTTATGGCGCTTTTGCGCTATCTGTTTATTCGTTCACAGTGGCAGACCGAAATACTTGCTCAGGCTGATGCGAGGGTTGAAGCTCTGCAAGCTCGAATACGTCCGCATTTTCTGTTTAATAGTCTCAATACAATAGCCAGCCTCATTGTCGATGAACCATTAAGCGCCGAACGTGCTACTGAAGACCTGGCCGAGCTGTTCAGAGGCAGTATGCGCAGAGCCGACACCATGATTCAACTCTCAGAGGAACTCAGTCTTGGGAGGAGATATCTTGATATGGAACAGAGGCGCCTGGGTGATCGCCTGGAAGTTGAATGGGAGGTTGATGAGTTACCTGCACAAGCATTGGTGTTACCTCTGGTGCTCCAGCCATTACTCGAAAATGCGGTGCTTCATGGCATACAGCCTGCAGAGCGGGGCGGTAAAATTCGTGTATATGGCAGGGGTGAAGCGGAAAACATAGTTATCGCAATTAGTAATTCTTTGCCGCCTGATCAAGGCTCCAGTTTGCGCACTTCCGGTAACGGAATGGCGCTCATCAATATTCGCAGCAGGCTCGAACTGGCGTTTGAAGATCGTGCCAGCCTGATTACTAACCAAAGCGAGGATCAGTTTTTCGCCGTGCTGACAATACCTGGGGAATCTCTGATCAATTCATGATTCGCACACTAATTATTGATGATGAACCACCCGCCAGATCGCGGATGAAGCGTTTGCTTGCAGCTCTCCCTGAATGCGAGTTTGCAGGTGAGGCGGGGTCTGCGCGCCAGGCCCTGGAGATGATTCCTGAATTGAAGCCGGACCTCTTACTGCTCGATATATCCATGCCAGGAATGGACGGCATGGCATTAGCCAGAACCCTCCAGACCATGGAAGAGTCTCCTGAAATTATTTTTTGCACTGCCTGGACTGATCAGGCACTTGATGCTTTTGAATGTAATGCTGTTGACTATCTCGTTAAGCCGGTTCGCCCGGAGCGCCTGCAATTGGCCATCGACAAGGTTTTGCGAGTACTCGATAAACCGGGTGTTGATGAATTTGCAGACCAATTTCTGCGCTCAACGGTCGGGGGCAAAACAAAATTAGTTTCTATGGCTGAAGTGATTTGCCTGATTGCTGAAGACAAATACACCACAGTGATTTATGAACTCGGGAAAGTTGTCATCAATGACTCATTGATTGATCTTGAAAAGCGGTTCCCAGACCAGTTTTTAAGAGTCCATCGCAATACTCTGGTCACACCGAGACGGATTCGTGGTCTGGAGCGGCTAAACTCCGGTGTTTCTTTTCTCAATCTTGAAGGAACGGATTTTAAGCCTGAAGTCAGCAGGCGCCAGCTTGCACAAGTGCGAAAATTTATAAGGGATTCAGCATGAGCCGGGTTTTGAGAATTGCGACTCGCAAAAGCGCCCTGGCCATGTGGCAGGCGCGGCATGTCCAGTCATTGATCACACAATCCCTTTCCGGTACAAAAGTTGAGTTGATTCCCATCGTCACCGAGGGTGACCGGATTCAGGATAGGCCGCTTTCCACGGTCGGTGGCAAGGGCTTGTTTTTGAAAGAACTGGAATATGCCTTGTTAAATGATGAGGCAGATTTGGCAGTACATTCAATGAAGGACGTGCCGGCAGGCGTAACTGAAGGGCTCGCACTTGATGTGGTTTTGCGAAGGGCGAACCCCTTTGATGCTTTTGTGAGTAATTCTGCAAGCTCATTTGAAACGCTTCCTGCTGGTGGTCGTGTCGGGACATCCAGTCTTCGCAGGCAATGCCAAATGGCGGCTCTGCGTCCTGATTTGCAATTTTTGGATCTGCGGGGAAATGTAGATACCCGTTTGAGAAAGCTTGATGATGGTGAGTATGATGCTGTCATTCTCGCTTGCGCTGGTTTGGAAAGATTGGGCTGGGGTGACAGAATTACACAACAACTCAAGCCCCCACATTTCCTGCCCGCGTCTACACAAGGCATTATCTGCCTGCAGTTCAGGTCGAACGACCTTTCGGTATGGAAGGAGATCAGTCACCTTAATGATGACAACACATCTATTCAGGCAAGGGCCGAACGAACCGTGGCTTACGAGCTCGAAGGAAGTTGCCAGTTGCCTTTGGCGGTTTATGCCCGAATTCCTGCAAGCAACTGCGATGAACTACAGCTTGAGGCTATGGTTGGTCTCCCGGACGGCTCATCAATTGTCCGGTCAAGTCAGATCGGAAACAGTTCTACGCCTGAGTTACTGGGTAAGAAAGTGGCTCAAGAACTCCTCAATGCCGGCGCCCGCGAAATTATCGACAGTCTGAAATAATTCCAGAATTATACTCAAGTCATTTGCTGATGAGCCTTTAATACGATAATGTTCGTACTTAGAAAGAAATTTGATCGTT
>JBLHGQ010000083.1:0-12187 GCA_047614505.1 Rhodothermales bacterium
TCAACATTGATGAGAAAGACGAACCGTCCTTGGTCCGCTTTCATGTCACTGCGCAGAGGCGTGACTCTGCTGCGCTCCTGCACTCGCTCCCGCTCGTGTTGACACATCCCTGTGTCAATTCTCTTGTAAAATAGATTTTGATATGAAGATTGGACCACACACATTAGACAACCCCATCGCACTGGCGCCCATGGCCGGTGTGACAGATTTGCCGTTTCGAAAGCTCTGCAGACAACTCGGGGCAGGTTATGTCGTCGGTGAAATGCTGTCATCTGATCCGGTTTTGAGAAATACCCGCAAATCTTTATTGCGAAGTAATCACGATTCAGAAGTTGAACCGATCTCTGTGCAGATTGCGGGAAGCGACCCGGTGTGGATGGCAGAAGCAGCTCAATACAATGTTGCGTTGGGCGCTCAGATTATTGATATTAATATGGGTTGCCCGGCCAAAAAAGTCTGCAACCGCATGGCTGGTTCTGCTCTGCTGGCAGACCCGGGCCTGGTTGAAAAAATCCTGCATGCAGTAGTTAAGGCAGTTGATGTGCCAGTCACACTGAAAATTCGTACCGGACCTGACCCGGCCCGGCGCAACGGTGTTGAAGTCGCACTATTGGCGCAATCGTGTGGTATCGCCGCACTGGCAGTGCACGGTCGAACCCGTGTCGATCGTTTCAAAGGCCAGGCAGAGTTTCAAACCGCTAAGGAAATTTGCGATGCATTGAGTATCCCTGTTTTTGTGAATGGAGATATCACAACTGCTGAACGGGCGCTGGAAGTTCTACGCGAAACCGGGGCAGATGGGCTGATGATTGGCAGAGGAGCTCAGGGGAATCCATGGATATTCAGGGAAATTGTTCATTTTTTGAACAAGGGCACAATGCAGGCACCACCAGAGGCGGAGGAAGTGCACGATGTGCTCTCAGCCCACCTTCGCGCTCTGCACCAGTTTTATGGTGAGCACCAGGGTCTCAGGGTCGCACGCAAGCATATTGCCTGGTATCTGCAAGGTCGACCGGCGGGCAAAGAGTTGAAAAAACAACTGATGCTTGTTGAGTCAGCTAGTGAACAATTACACCTGATAGACCGTCATTTTAATTCACCGCAATGCATGGCGGCATGAGAAAGACATGAGCTGGACGCAACATATATTTAAGCCCAAGTGGCAACACAAAAACCCCGAGATCCGTCGTGAAGCAGTGTCACATGCGCATGATGCTGAACTGCTCAAGGCACTGCCGGACATTGCTAGCGGTGACGAGGACGCGGATACGCGAATCGCAGCCATCCGTCGTATTGATGACCCGGGAATACTCATTGTGGCGCTCGATTCAGAGTCGGAACAAACTGTCTTGCAGGTTTTGCAACAAAGGTTGCTCATGCTTTGCGCGTCCGTGAGCACAGATAGACCAGCAATTAAATCCAGAATGGACATTGTTGCCAAATCGGATGATCGAAATTTACTGGAATTGGTTGCCTGCCAGGCTCCTGAAACAGAGTTACGGCAAACAGCACTTGGCAGAATTAACCGCCAGGGTTTTTTGGGAGACCGTGCAATAGCCGACCCCTCACCGGAAATACGGAAGTTTGCCGCTCAACTTATAACCCAGCATTCAACTTTACGACGGGTCATTGACGAAAGCCGGAAAACTGATAAGACACTGCACCTGGAACTGGTCTCACGTTTACACCAGGAACTGCTTGACGCAAATGACCCTGGTGCGCTGAAGAAGGAAGCCCTGAAGCTATGTGATGCACTTGAACATTATGCTCTTGAGCACATGAAATCTGTGGAAGATATTCCAAATGAAATTTCAAGTGCATGGGTCAGAATTGAAAACCATGTTTCTGCAGAGTTTCTGGAACGCTATCAGAATATTGCCAAAAGGCTACAGCAGGTCACAGAAACCAACTCCGCGCCAGCTCAAGAAGCTGTTGTGGACCTTGAACCCGAACCGGAACCCCAAATCCGGCCTGATACAGACCAGCAAAGTGAGGAAGATTCGGATAATAATTCTCCTGTGATTCCGACAGAAGTTGTGGCACCTGAAACTAAAATTGAAGACGACAAACGGGTTGCACTAAGAGCTGAACTGGAAGAAAAGTTAAAACGGGCAAGGCTACTGCTGGAAAAACTGGAACAACAGCTTGAAGCAGGCGAGCTACACAATGCTCTTGAGACCCGGCTAGAACTTGTCACGCTTGGGAAATCAGTGAAATCCAAACGGGACTGGAAGGAAATCACTAATGAAGTAAATCTGCATCAAAATCGGATAGCTGAGCTCAGGGGTTGGCAACATTGGTCCAATGACAAGGTTCGCAAGCAACTCATTGCAGAGATGGAACTGCTGCCGGCAACGGGCCTTCATCCTGATGCAGTGCTGGAACGGGTCAAATCACTTCAAGCTCAGTGGAAAACTCTGGCGGCAAGTGAGCAAATACCAGGAGAGGCCGTTTTTCATGCCGCGCCCTGGATGTGGCGCAAATTCAGCCTTGCAGGCAACAACGCGTTCTCCGCAGCAAAACCGTTTCTTGAAAAAAGGGACGAAATCAGGGAAAGGCTTTTACAGTCTCAGAAAGACCTTTGCGCGCAACTCAAGGCAGCCACCGATACAGAACCATTAGACTTTGTATCGTTAAATAGCCTGCTACAACAGGCTCGAAAGGAGATGCGTGGACTTGACAGTTTGCCGCACAAAATCCGCCGTAGTGCCTTTTCACGTTTGCGTAAAGCCATTGATACAGGAAATGCGGCAGTACAGGCCCATTACGGTGAAATCGAGAAGCAGAAACTCAAACTGATAAGAGAAGCAACGCAACTGGCGAGAATCGAGGATGCGGATGAAGCCATCAGGACGGCCAAAAGACTGCAGTCAGACTGGAAATTACTTGGCCGCCTGTGGCGAAGCAGGGAAAACGAGCTTTGGAACGCGTTCCGGGAGCCGATCGATCCTTTGTTCGGAAAATTAAAAGAAAGCCAGGAAAGCGAAAAAGCAGAAATTCAACAGCGGATGGATGTACAGGAATCACTGTGCAAAGAGCTCACTGATCTCCTCACCTCTGAAGACGCAGATTTACAGGGGATTCAGGGCAAGATACAGGGCATCAAAGATGCGTGGCGGGAAATTGAAAGTCCCAATCAGCGTTTGCAGAAGAAATTTCAATCTCTGGTCGAGAATTTTAATCGCCGCGTTGCAGATTACAAATCCAGTCAGGTTAGTGCGATTCGCCAACATTGGTGGGCAAAATCACTTTTGTTGCATCAATTGGAAACTGCTCTACTCAAAGCACCAATCGAAGAAAATTTTTTGACGCAGGCGACGAAAGACTGGCCTGACAGTTCAGATGAGGATATCGATCGCTTATTGGATCAACGCTTCAAGGCGATTATTGACGGTGATCAAGACATCAGCATAGATCCACAAACTGGTGTTCTTGCCTCTAATTTGTGCATCCAGCTTGAGTTTCTTGCGGGGCTACCCTCACCTAAAACCGAGAAGGACGCGCGAATGAAATACCAGGTTGATCGTCTCTCAAAATCCCTTTCAGGCGATGGCGAGCGAATTTCAGCATTGGAAGAAGCGCAAAATGTCGAACAGGAATGGCTTACACTTCCTTTGCTATCAAAAAAGAACTTTACTGCCCTTAACAAACGCATGAAGACAGCCTTGACTGAAATAAATAGGAATAATAGTGTTTAAATACAATTTAATAAGAGATATATCTAATATTTTACTTTTACTCCTTTTTAGCACTTCCACTTTCGCAAATGAAGCTGCACCCGCTGCCGCTGGCAGTTGGCTGTCAATTACGCCACCTTTGTTGGCTATCGTTTTCGCCCTGACTCTAAAACGGGTTATTCCTGCCTTGTTTCTCGGTATCTGGCTCGGAGCCTGGGTCATTCATGATTTTGGACTGTCTGGTCTGTGGATGGGCTTGCTGGATACATTTCAAGTATACATTTTGAAGTCCCTGGCCAATCCTGACCACGCGGCTATCATACTTTTTTCGCTCATGATCGGCGGCATGGTTGGAATAATCTCCAAAAATGGCGGAATGCAGGGCATTGTCAACTGGATTGTCAAATGGGCCGATTCAGTACGACACGCCTCCCTGGCGACTGCATGGATGGGACTCGCTATCTTCTTTGACGATTACACCAACACGCTCGTGGTGGGTAATACCATGCGCCCGGTTACTGATTCCAAGCGCATTTCCCGTGCCAAACTTGCTTATATTGTTGACTCTACAGCGGCGCCAGTGGCTTGTATTGCTTTGGTCTCCACCTGGATTGGATATGAAGTGGGCCTGATTGGCGATTCGGTAGATAAGATTGCCAGTCTCGATGCAGAACCATACCTGGTATTTCTCAATTCAATTCCTTACAGCTTTTACCCTCTGCTGGCGATCATATTTGTATTCATGATTGCTTACAGCGGCAGGGATTTCGGCCCCATGCTTGCTGCTGAACGACATGCCCGGGAACACGGAGTATTTACAGATGATCACCTTGCAAGTGATGCCGACAATGACTGCAAGCCCATTGAAGCGATACGTGATAAACCACAGCGGGCATTAAATGCCATTATCCCGGTGATGGTTCTACTCGTCACTGTAGTGGCGGGTCTGTATATAACAGGCAAAGGTGCTATTGAAGATACCGATCCCAGCCTGCGTGACATTATCGGTGCTGCGGACTCCATTAAAGCTTTAATGTGGGGCTCATTCCTGGGCATGTTAAGTGCGACCGTTCTGACCCTGTCACAACGAATTCTCGACCTGGATACGACCATCAATGCCTGGTATCAGGGCCTGCGCTCAATGTTAATGGCCATTATTATCCTGTTACTGGCATGGTCACTGAGCGATATCGCCGAAGTTCTCAGGACTGCTGACTTCCTGGTTGATTTAATGGGTGAGAGCCTGCCGCCATTCACTCTACCGTTACTGGTATTTATTCTTGCTGCAGCAACAGCGTTTGCGACCGGCTCCAGCTGGGGGGCCATGGGCATACTCGTACCTCTGGTAATTCCACTAACCTGGGCAGTGCTTGAAACACGGGGTATGGCGAGCCCCGAGCATATGCATATTTTGTACTCTTCAATATCTGCTGTACTCGCAGGCAGCGTCTGGGGTGATCACTGCTCGCCCATATCTGACACCACGATCCTGTCTTCACTGGCATCGGGCTGCGACCATATTGAACATGTCCGAACACAACTACCCTATGCCATTTCAGTGGGGCTGGTTTCCCTGATTGCCGGAACCCTGCCAGTTGCTATGGGACTGCCCTGGTGGCTTGGTCTGGGTATGGGAGTTGTGTTGCTTTGGCTGATATTGAAAATTTTCGGTAAACCAAGTGACGTTACTGCCAGCTAAGCCCTACAAGCTGCGAAGAGCAGTAATATTCTTTAGCAATTTACAACCCAGGTCTCAATGAACAGCCCTTTTGAGGCAAGGTTTGAAGTCGCTGACGACTTACCCCTTGCCTGGACAGGCCTGCATGGCAGCAGCGTTGCCCTTGCTCTGTATAACGCGGCAATTCACAGCGATGAACTCATCATTGTTCTGACCCGAAGTTCGAACCAGGCCAGAATACTTGAACGTGACCTTCGCCTATTCAATTCCGGTGAATTAAAAATATTGCATTTTCCGGATCGCGAAACCCTGCCCTATGACCCTTTTTCCGCGCATCCGGATATTGTTTCAGAACGCCTTTGGGCTCTCGCTGCGCTTGGAGATCTAAAAAAGGGCATATTGATTTTACCTGCCACAACCGTAATGCAGAAACTGGCTCCAAGAAGTCATGTTCTGGGAAATAGTTTTGATTTATCGCCAGGATCGATACTCGATATTGATGGATTTCGTATCCGCCTGACCCGGGCCGGTTACCTGGCATCCGACCAGGTTTATCAAGCAGGTCAATTTGCAGTTCGTGGTTCGGTCATTGACCTGTTTCCGAGTGGGTCCACAACGCCAATTAGAATCGATCTGTTTGACAATGAAATTGAGTCCATCAGCCCGTTTGATCCGGAAACCCAGCGCTCTGAAGGTAAGCTTGAGACGCTAAACATGTTCCCGGCACGTGAATATCCCTGTGACGGCGCTGCATTTGAAGATTTTCGCAAGGCATTCCGGTTTCGTTTTGCGGTTGATACGCGCAAGGTAACGCTCTATCAGGATCTTCAGGAGGGCGTGCATCCACAAGGTTTGGAACAGTATCTCCCCTTGTTTTATAAGCAAACCGAAAGCCTGTTTGACTACCTGCCAAGCAAGCCAAGACTGGTACTACAGGATGGTGTTGAGCTGGCACTGTCGGCATTCTGGCAGCAAATTCAAGATCGTTGGGAACAACGCAGACATGACAGTGAACGGCCGGTACTGGACCCGCAGGAATTATATTTCAGCAACATCGAGGCATTTGGATTTTGCACCGACCTACTGCAGGTCAGGCTGAGCGATAAGCCAATCAGAGGTGCCGGCAATTTGAAGTTTGATAGCTGCCCCGCTCCCGATCTGCATATTCATGAGCGGGGCCAGGAACCAAGCAGAGTTCTGAACGAGTTCTGCGATTCTTATCCCGGAAAAATACTGTTTGCTGCAGACACACCCGGTCGTCGTGAGTTGCTGTCTGAGACGCTTGGTGCTTTTGGTATCCGGGTTGAGCGTTTTGAATCATGGGCAGAGTTTATTGATTCAACGTCTGATAAGGGATTGCTGGTATTGCCGGTAGAAGAGGGTTTTGTTACAGGCCAGGAATTGGCGGTTCTGACAGAATCTCAACTTTTTGGTGGTCGTGCCCGGCCCAAGGGCGCTCAGGAAGCACGTGAACGTGACCCTGAGTCCATTATCCGCAATCTGACCGATCTTGATAAGGGTGCCCCGGTTGTTCATGAGGATCACGGCATAGGGCGTTTCCAGGGGTTGCAAATACTCGAAATTGATGGCCGGCCAGCTGAATTCCTGATGTTGGAGTACGCAAACGAAGACAAACTCTATGTGCCAGTTGCTTTCCTGCACCTGATCAGCCGTTACACCGGCAGTGATCCTGAAAGTGCACCGCTACACCGCCTTGGAAGTGAGCAATGGGCTAAGGCTCGTAGCCGGGCAGCAAAGAAAGTCAGGGATGTGGCAGCCGAATTACTCGATCTGTACTCAAGACGCGAATCACGGGAAGGTTTTGGATTCGAGATAGACCAACGCATGTATGCCGAGTTCAGCTCAGGATTTCCGTTCGAGGAAACCGCTGATCAGCAAAGAACTATCGAATCAGTCATGGCTGATATGGTTTCCCAGCGCCCCATGGACCGTGTTGTTTGTGGTGACGTTGGATTTGGAAAGACTGAGGTTGCACTGCGTGCTGCATTCCTGGCGGTACAGGGCGGCAAACAGGTAGCTGTGCTGGTACCAACTACCCTGCTAGCTCAGCAACATTATTCCACCTTTAGCGATCGCTTTGCCGATTGGCCGGTACGTATTGAGCTTCTTTCCCGGTTTCGCACCAGTAAGGAATCGAGTGCAGTGCTGGAAGAACTGAAGACCGGAAAGGTTGATCTGGTGATCGGCACACATCGATTATTGCAACGTGATATGCGATTTAAGCGGCTTGGCCTTGTCATCATAGATGAGGAACAACGATTTGGTGTGCGCCAGAAAGAACGCCTTAAGCAATTGCGAGCCGAGGTTGATCTGCTGACACTCACCGCCACACCGATCCCCAGAACACTCAACATGGCCATGTCTGGCATTCGTGATCTTTCAATTATTGCCACACCGCCGGAGCGGCGCATGGCAGTAAAGACGCTGGTTCTGGAGTGGGACAATGCCATGCTGCGCGAGGCTTTGCAGCGGGAATTACAGCGCGGTGGACAGGCGTTTTTTCTGCACAACGAGGTTCGTAGCATCGACCGGATGGCAAGAGAAGTTTCAGAGTTGGTGCCTGATGCCCGGATCGGAATTGCACATGGCCAGATGAAAGAACGGGAGCTTGAACAGGTCATGTTCGATTTCTACCGCCAGCGCTACAATGTGTTGGTGTGCACTACAATCATTGAAAATGGCATTGATGTGCCCACCGCGAATACGATAATCGTAAACCGCGCAGATAAGTTCGGGCTCTCTCAGCTTCATCAGTTGCGAGGCCGTGTCGGCCGTTCCCACCACCGCGCTTATGCCTACCTGGTGGTACCGGAAAAGCGTTCTATGACACGTGATGCACTCAAGCGACTGGAAGCAATTGCCTCACTGGAGGAGCTGGGTGCAGGTTTTACCCTCGCCACGCATGACATGGAAATACGTGGTGCAGGAGAACTTCTCGGAGAAGATCAAAGCGGACAGATTCAGCAGATCGGGTTCAGCCTCTACAGCGAACTACTTAATCGAGCCGTCAGTGCTTTAAAGGCCGGCAAAGAGCCCGATCTTGAATTGTCGGCCGACAGCGGAGTGGACGTCGAGCTTCACGTGTCAGCCTTGATACCTGAAACCTACCTGGGGGATGTTCACAGCCGACTGACCTTGTACAAACGTATCGCTATCGCGGGTGATGACACAAAACTGCGCGACCTGCAGGTTGAAATGATCGACAGGTTTGGATTATTACCACCAGAGACTCGAATGCTTTTTCATATTTCTGCTTTACGCATGCGGGCGCTTGCAATAGGGGTGAAAAGAATTGACCTTGGCGAGGCAGGTGGCCGAATTGAATTCAATCAGGACGCAAGCGCTGATTCAGGTGCTTTACTCAAACTTCTCCATACCCACCCGCTTGTTTATCAATTATCAGGACCGTCGAAACTCATTATTAAAAGCGAACTCGAATCCGGTGTAGAACGGGCTGAATTTGCGGAGCAACTTCTGCTAAAGCTCACGCCGGCAGTAGTCAATGAGCTGAACCCAGCTGAGTGAATTACTTGTCGGGTGATACTGGCCTGATGATTCCCTGACGGATGATACATTGAGAACTTATTCCTACAGCCCTACACTCAATATTATTGTGATAACAATGAAACCTCCGGCCATATCAATATGATTCAGGAACAAATGCCTCATCAAATAAAAGCAACATTTGATGGTTGCAAGAATGCATTTAACACTGGAAAAACCCGTTCTGTCGGGTGGCGACTGTCGCAACTGAATGCAATTGAACAAATGCTCAGTGAACAGGAGGAAACTTTTAGAGCCGCACTTGCGCAGGATTTGGGGAAATCCGAAACCGAAGCCTGGTTACTTGAGATTTCATTTGTGCAGGTGGCGTGCCGGCATGCACGCAAGCATCTGTCACGCTGGATGCAAAACCGTCGCATTTCTGTACCTGCTTTCGCGATGCCGGGAAAAAGCTGGGTAAAACCGGAACCGCTCGGTTGCGTATTGATCATCAGCCCCTGGAATTACCCGCTTCAATTGTGCCTCGCACCATTGGTAGGTGCGATAAGCGCAGGCAATTGCGCGGTACTCAAACCGTCAGAATCGGCGTTAGCCACTTCTGCCGCGCTGGCAAAGCTCATACCTCAATATCTGGACCAACAATGTGTCAGGGTTGTTGAAGGTGGTGTGGAAACAGCCGGGGTTTTATTGGATCTCCACTGGGACCACATCGTATTTACCGGTAGTGAGGCTGTTGGAAAAATCGTCATGGCAGCTGCTGCAAAGCATTTAACACCGGTGACTCTGGAACTGGGTGGCAAAAGCCCGTGTATCGTCCTGCCGGATTCAAACCTGGATGTCGCTGCGCGACGGATAACATGGGGTTGCTTCACCAATGCCGGTCAAACATGCATTGCGCCGGATTACATTCTCACTGACCGGCAAACTGCCGCTTTACTCATTCCAAAAATACGTAAAGAAATTACCCGAATGTTTGGTGATGATCCGGCAATGTCCAAAGACTATGGCAGGATCGTAAATACTGCTCATTTCGATCGCCTGATATCAATGATAAGCGACGATCAGGTCGTCATTGGAGGCGAATCCAACCGTGAGGATCTCTATATTTCACCTACGGTGCTACACCCGGTTAACGAGAACAGCCCAAGCATGCAAAGTGAAGTGTTTGGGCCTTTGCTGCCGGTATTTGAAATTTCGGGGCTGGATGAGGCTATTAATTTTATTCGTTCCCGGGCAAAACCTCTGGCAGCTTATCTGTTTAGTGCCAGCACATCAGCAAAAAGCAAAATGGTTGAGCAGGTCAGTGCCGGTAGCTTATGCATAAATGATGTCATGATGTTTGTAAGCATCGCAGATTTGCCATTTGGCGGAGTTGGGGCAAGTGGAAAAGGGAACTACAATGGCAAGTATGGTTTCGATAATCTCAGTCATCTTAAAGCAGTTCTTCGGAGGTCATTTTGGCCAGACCTGCAAATTCGCTATGCGCCATCCAGTAAGGCTAAGCTTAAATGGCTAAGATGGTTAAGATGAAAAGCGTGCAGTCATGGCAAAGTCCAATCCCTGCCCTGGCAATACTGGCCTTCGTGGCGTTCTTTTCTGCGACCTGCTATGCCGAAAGCGGAAATTATCGCATTGAAGTGCTGATTTTTAATCACCTGGATTCTACGGCCGAGCCGCTTCATCTGGATGAAATCAGGTCGTTTAATGAGTTCCCTCAAGCCGGTGAATCGCTGGCAAAACCGGCACCAATGCATCTGGATGTAATGAGCGATGTGATGCAGGAAACCATGCGCCGCTTGCGACTCAGCGCCAATTTTCATCCCTTGCTGTTTGCATCATGGGAACAATCACGCATTGACTACCACCCGCCGGTGCGCCTGCACGACGAAGAACTTATTGCCGAGCAACTGCACTTTCCCTACCAGGTCGCATTTGTTGACCTGCGTGAAATGGATATATTCGAAGATTACCTTGCTCCCTACTATCGCCTTGACGGCGTAGTTCAATTACAACGCACACGGTTCTTGCACCTGAACCTGGACCTTGAATTCCGTCAGGATCTGCTTCCTCGACCTGCTGGTACGGAGAATACCGGTATTGAGGAAGAAATCGATATTGTGAAGTCCATGGCAGGAATTTCTATCCCTGTTGATTCAAACCAGGATGATGCCGGACTGCTAAACTTTGGACTTGCCCCCAGCCCCGGTCCCGCATTGGTACATGCGCTAAAACAGTCGAGGCAGATTCGTATCGATCGGATGCAATATTTTGATTCACCATTCCTGAGTGCACTGGTAAGAGTAACGGCTACCAGTGGACTATAAATCAACCCAACCAAAATCTAGTCAACATAGGGCTCGAACATGAATCTGGAAAAAGTCATATTTGCTTTCTTTATTGTTCTCGCATTGACCCTGAATTTCGGGTTTTTTATTGGTGATTTCGACAATCCGTCTCATCACCATGCAATGGAGTTAGGCGCCGCACTGGCGGTCAGCCTAATCGCAACTGTGGTCAAATTTGGCGATCGTTCGCAAATGGGTGCAGTGTTATTGGCCACCAGCCTGGTGGCCGATTTGCAGCTAATGATTGCTGCCTTAATCTGGGCCTACGCCGCGTACGCAACCTCTACTGGTGTAGACGGAGAAGTGATTTCGAGGATCGTCTCGCTTTCAGGTGGCGCATTGCTGGCTAATCTGGTGTCGGTAACGCTGCTCGTTGCTGAAACTATTATCATCCGGAGATAGCGATCTCATTCTTCGGGACCATTGAATATGAATGACATCGTCTGGTTAACCATGCGACGGATGCGCACCTCGCTGATCGTGCTCATCCTGGTTTATTTTCTGTCGGTGTTTATTATGGTTGCGATACCGGGCATGGATGAATCCGGCAATCAGGTACAAATGGGTTACCTTGATGCTGCTTATTTTGTCGCAATCATGGCAACGACGATTGGTCTGGGTGAAGTTCCATATGCGTTCACAGAGGTCCAAAGGCTGACTGTTTTTTTATTAATACTGCCCAATGTCGTGGCCTGGTTATATGCCATCGGCACCATCCTTGGTTTGTTTCTTGACCCTCAATTCCGGGCAGTGCTGCATCGCAGCCGCTTTTCCCAGCGGATCAGATGGTTGGGAGAGCCGTTCTATATTGTTTGCGGTCTGGGTAATACCGGTGGCATGGTTGTCAGTGGTTTACTCAAGCGAGGCTTGCACGCGGTTGTACTGGAGCAAAATCCTGAAACCATTCAAAAAATGTTTCTCGATGATATTTACCAACATGTGCCAGCGCTGGAGGCCGATCC